>DETG01000029.1:3059-14325 GCA_002361535.1 Prevotella sp. UBA3294 | reverse complement strand
ATCCAGCGGCAGGGCATCACGGTGAGCACGCGTCCCACTCCCCCACGGTCTTGGAAGATAATACCATACCAGTCACCGTCCTGAGTATCCACGATGGTGCCCTGTGCCTCATAAGAGAATCCGCCGAACTCACTCTCTAAGATCACCTGTTTCTCGTAAGGCCCGTGGATATCATCTGCCCGGTAACACACCTCACGGCGATGTCTGCCGGGAGCATAGGTGTGAGAGATCATCAACAAGTAGTATTTACCATTATGCTTGATCATCCTACTACCTTCCAAGAGTCCTTTCTCGTCCTCCTCACGTTGGAAGATCTGCTGATGGGTGCCCTCGATGACATCCGAGAGATCAGGTTTCAGTTCCATCAGTTCCCCCGTGCCATAGATCACATACACCCTCCCGTCATCATCGAAGAACAGTGAGCAGTCATGGAAGTGGCGCATCCTCGAAACAATGGTCCACGGTCCTTCTGCTTTCTCTGCCGAGAAGATATAGGTGTCGCCCATGGCCCCTTGTTCATTCGGAGCCAACAGTGCATAGAATTTCCCGTTATGATACTTCAGCGAAGTGGCCCATTGTCCTCTGCCATAGACCGTTCCGTTCTGCAAATCGTACTTAGGCGAGTCGGTGAGGCGATCAAAGATATACCCCACCGTCTCCCAGTTCTTCAGATCCTTCGATGCCATCACGGGAGCCCCCGGCATGAGGTGCATCGTGGTAGTCACCAGATAGAAGGTATCCCCCACCCTGATCACATCGGGGTCGGGCACATCGGCCCACAGCATCGGGTTTTGTATTTTCTCCGTGTGGATTGTCTCATAGTCATCGGCCATGGCTCCCATCCATGACAGGCAGGCCATGCACATGGTAATTACTTTTTTCATTTTGTCCCAGATTGATTCTGCGACAAAGATACAAAAGAACCCGCAAAGAAGACTCATGTAAATGTATCTTTTTCTTTATCAAAAGTATTCTTTCATCAGAAACAATAAAAAAGGGAGCTGATTTCTCGGCTCCCATCACCTTGTTGGTTTTTATCTCGTCGTTTTAGTAAAGTTGAAGTTTCCGCCACCGCCGAAGTCACCGACACGGTCATCGGAGAAAAACAGCATCATATACTTATTCCCGTTGATCTCCACTGTATATGACCGGATCTTGTCTGCTTTCAGTTGTTCAGCGGTACACTCCTTCCCACTCAGTGTCTGGGTAAACTTAGCCCCCTTGGCTTCAAGCACATCGGCCATCTTGGCATGGACAGCATCGAAGTCTTCTGCCGTTAACTGGTGATCGCCGTAGAAAGCGATGCCTATCGAACCGCCTCTGTCGTTGCCCGAGGCTTTGATCCGTCGTACGTTGGGGATTCCTTTCAGGTCCTCTGCCTTCACGCCAATAGCCTCGAAGGCACCTTCCACTTCCGGAGCGTTGTCGATATGGAAGAGTGATACTGCGAAATTATAGACGATAAAATACTGCTCATCGCGTTCCGTGATCTCGAAGGCGGGATTGGGCTCATCGGCATAGTACTCGAAATCCATGTCGTGTTCGAAGTCGTAGCTCACCCTCAAGCCCATGTCCTTCCCCTCTTCTGGTTGATAGACGACAGCATCTAAATCGCCACGGCCTGCATCGAACCGTTCCTTGGTGTATTTGGGAATACGGAAACCCTTCTCTTCGAGTTTCTTCACCCAGGCTTGCATCTCCTCTTTGGTCACCCCTTTGTAGTCAACGCGATACTGATATGAGTTGTCTTCATCGGTGAGTTGTGTAAAAACGATCTTTCCCTTCGTTTCTATTTCAGGGATGCCATACTTGTCATAGACGGCTGCCGGCCACTTTCCGTCTTCCAGTCCGCTAACCGAACCTGATTCACTACCCGAGGCTGAACCTCCACTCTTTCCGCCACCACAAGAACATAGACCGATGGCGAGCACGAACATTGCAGATAATACTTTCTTCATAATCGATTGGCTTTAATTGATCACTTCTTGATGAACTCCACGCGGCGATTCTTGGCACGTCCGGATTCTGTCTTGTTGTCAGCAACGGGCTCATGCGATCCCTTTCCTACTGCCCTGAGGTTAAAACCGTCAACACCAAGACTTTCAAGAGCCTTCACCACAGCCTCAGCACGTTGCTGCGACAGCGGATCATTGACGGCATCAGAGCCTTGGTTGTCAGTATGGCCCTGCACTTCAAAGCGCACGCTTGCGTTCTTCTTCATATACTCGGCCACCCTTTGGATCTCCTCCATCGACTCCGACTTGAGCGTCGCCTTGCCCGTCTCGAAGAGGATGTTGTTGGTCACGAACTTACCCGTCTCGGCGATGGCCTTCTCGACGGCTGCCACCTTGGCATCGATGTCAGTAGCATTGCGCTCGTAAAGCTCTACAGCACCCTTGGCAATGACCACATTCTTCATATAGGTGTGCTTGCTGCCACCACGGGCGAACCACGTCACCCATCCTGCACCCGGCTTGGCATTCGGCACATTGATCACGCGACGGCCATCGACATAGAATTTGATGGCACGTTTGTTGAACGACAGGGCATAGTGGTGCCAGCGGGCATCATTAAGGGGACCAGCCTGAGAACTTGCATGTCCTTCCTTATGCCTGAAAGAAGGCTCAGAGGTCAGACAATAAGAGCAATCGAATGTGTGCTTGTCGTATGAAAAATCATAAGTGATTGTAAACAACTCATTATCTCTCGGCTCGGATTCATGCATAATATCAAATTCTATCGAGGGTGCACCGTTCTTCTCCCTGTCATCATAGAGCATATCGTACTCGATGGTGAACACGTCGCCCAGATAGTTCTTGAGACCGCCTTTGACGAGCGGCGAGATCCAACAGTCGTGCTTGTCCATCTCAATACACTTCACGCCATTGATAACAGCCACCTCTGCACTACCCCTGACAAGATCCCACTTCGAGGGGAACTCACCCACCTGTTCGCCGGCAAAGTCATCCTCGAACATCACGACAGAGCCACGCACGAAGTCGTTCTTCACGTTCTTCGTATCATTCTGATAATCATCGACATCGCCATAGTCACCTGTAGAAGAACTGTTACCTCCGTTGAGCACCTCGTCGGCTTTCTTCTCCACCGTCTTCTCCACTTTCTTCTCAACCTTCTCCTTGGCTTTCTCCACGGCTTTCTCACCGAGTTTCTTCAGCCATCCCTGTGCATCGGCATTCATAGCAAAGGCTACAACCGCCATCATCAAAATAAGTCTTTTCATATTCATTTGTTCTTAGTTTGGTAATTATTTATGATTTGGTGACAAAGATACGAACTATAATTGATCCCTACAATCCCCCAAATGGGGCTTTTTACATAGAAAAAAACATGACAAATCGCAGAATATCACAAACTTTATGTATATTTGCAACATGGAAAGGAAGATCGCCATCATCATCATGGTTCTGTTACTGACAGGCATCAGTACAGTCATGGGCTACGAAGACCACCGAAACCGACATGTGGATTCGTTGGAGACGGCGTTACGCAGTGACAATCCGCCCAAGGGAAAGGATCTGCTGAGAGTCTATCTGAACCTGATGTCGGGCTATCGTAACACCAGTCATGACCGCTGCATGCTGTATGCCCGCAAGGCGCTGGCCCTCTCGTATGAACTGAATGCCCTGAATGCACGGGAGAGTGCTTGGTATAACTTAGGACTGATGGCTTACGGTCGGGATGAGCATGATAAGGCATTGGGGTATTTCCAGCAAGCCCTGGCCGTAACCGACTCGATGAGAAACGACAAGCGATACAAGGTGAGTGACATCGACGACAACCTGTCGCAGCTCTACGGAGCCATCGGAAATCTTTACAACATGCAAGACAAAGCACTGCTTGCTATCGAGTACTACCAGAAAGCACTGCCCATCTTCGAGAGATACAACTGGTTAGAGAGTCAGACCATCCTCCATCATAATGTGGCAGAACTCTACCTTTCGATGGGTAACAACGAGAAAGCAGAGTTTCACTATACACAGGCCATCAAGACAGGAACGGCATCCAAGGACTCCCTGATGATGGCACTGCCAAGAAAAGGACTGGTGAAGATCTATCTTGACCAGGGTAAGTATGAGCAGGTTCGACAGAACATCAACTTCGCCTATGCTTATTATCATACCCACCGACAAGAGGAACCTGGCGACTACTCTGAGATTCTCGTGTCGTTGGTGAAGATGCATCTGATGAGCGGTCATGAGGATTTACAGAAAGCCAAGGCATACGCCGAGGAGGCTCTGACCTACGATAACGGGGAGCTGATGAGTGAGAACCGCTATGACATCCATGTCGCAGCCGCCATGGTGGCCATGCACGAGGGCAACTGGCAGCAGGCTCTTCACCATGCGCTACGCTCCGTTCACGAGAACGATGAGGAGGCGACATACAGTGATGTGGGAAGCTACGAAATGCTCTCCACCATCTATATGCACTTAGGAGATCAGAGCAAGACCCTTCTCTATATCAAGAAGGTACGCGCGATGATGGAACGCTTCGCCACCAAGAACTACCAGAGTAGTCTGAGTCAGATGGAGGTGCTCTACCAAACCAAAGAAAAGGAATCACAGATAGAACGGCTGAAGAAAGAGAAACGATGGTTCCTCTGGGGTGGTATCCTCACGGCACTGGTATTGTTACTCACAGCCGGTGTGTTCTTCCTGTTGTGGCGAGGTATCCGTCTGAAACGTCGGACAGCTCTCATCCAGGCCCGTCTTGACGGTGAGATAGCCGAACGGGTAAGGATAGCCCGCGACCTGCACGACCGGTTAGGAGGTACGCTGACAGCACTGAAACAGAACCTACCCAAGGAAAGCACCACTACCATTGCTTTGGCAGACGAGGCCATCCGAGAAATGCGCCATGTGAGTCACCATCTCCTCCCTGACTCTTTGAACCGCTATGGGCTGCGAGTGGCTTTACGCGACTATTGCCAGACCCTCAAAAATGTGTCATTTTCGTTCATCGGGAAAGAGGAACGGTTAGACAAGCAGAAAGAGGAAGCCATCTATTGTATGGTATATGAACTGGTGAACAATGCGGTAAAAAGTGCCCAAGCCAAACATATCCACGTTCAACTGTTTGTCGATGAAGAGGTAACGGCTATCAATGTGAGCGATGACGGACGAGGCATCACTGATGAGGATCACGAGAAAGGCATGGGACTCAGTAATCTCCGACAACGGGTAAACAGCATAGGCGGAACGCTGACCATTCTGTCCAAGCCACACGAAGGTACTGAAGTGAATATCGAGATCAGAAATAAGCCATAAAACCCACATTTGGGGGATTGTCAGATTCAATGAAACTCCGTACCTTTGTAACCGAAACAAACTGACAATGAAATGAAGAATGTCATCATCGCCGACGACCACCGTCTGGTGGCAAATGGAATAGCCGGTCTTATTGACGGGATAGAAGGCATCAAAGTGCTTGCCATTGCCAATACACTTGAGGAAAGTGCCGACCTGATTTCCCTTCACCGTCCCGATATTCTGTTACTGGATGTGGCCATGCCCGATGGTGATGGCATCGATGCCATCAAAGAGTTCGTGTCACTCTGCCCCACCCTGCGCATCATTGTCCTTACCACCTATGCCGAGCCCTCTGTTATCCAACGGGCCAAAGAGAACGGTGCCCATGGCTATATCCTGAAGAACAGCAGTACCGAGGAATTGATTGAAGGGATCTGTGCAGTGGCCGGAGGCGAATTCTTTATCTGTAAGGAGTCTCGTAATCTGATGATCGGACAAAGCGAGGCACCCCCCGAGCTCACCATCCGTGAGCGAGAGATCCTTCGGCTGATAGTCGAAGGTAACACCATGAAACAGATAGCCGACAAACTGCACTTAGGATTCGAGACCGTCCATAGCTATACGAAATATATCCGTCAGAAATTGGGATGCAACAACACGGCCTCCCTGGTACGCATAGCTATGGAACGGCATCTCATATAATTAAGGATACACCCGCGGTCCGAAAATGGTTGTACCCACCCTGACCATCGTACTACCGCATTCAACGGCAATGGGATAGTCGTGGCTCATCCCCCAGGAACGTTCGCAGAAAGAATCCTCATCGGCGAAATAACGCGCCTTCATCTCGTCGAAGAAAGCAGAAGCCGTCATCATCTCCCTACGGATCTGCTCAGTATCCTCCACATAGCTGGCCATCATCATCAAACCACAGATCCGCACATGCTGAAGTTCCCTCCATTCACCGGCAGCCAACAGTTCACGACAAGCATCGAGCGTCAGACCATACTTTGTCTCTTCCTCGGCAATGTGCAGCTCCAACAGCACATCGATCACCCGGTTGCTCTTTGCCGCCTGTTTGTTGATCTCCCGCAGCAGTTTCATGGAGTCCACCGCCTCGATCATCGAGATATACGGTGCGATATACTTCACCTTGTTCGTTTGCAGATGTCCGATGAAATGCCACTCGATGTCATCGGGTAAGGATGCGTGCTTCTGTTTCAGTTCCTGTTCATGACTCTCACCGAATACACGCTGTCCCTCCTCATAGGCTGCCATCAGATACTCATTAGGATGGTATTTGCTCACAGCCACTAACCTCACCCCTTCAGGCAGGTCGGCCAGCACCTTCCGCAGATTCTCTTTTACGTTGTACATGTTACTCAGTTACATTCTTACTCTTATGCTCAAAAACATCCATGATGGCTGTCTCGGCAATACTGGCAATGACATAATCGATCATCGTACCCCCCATCACCGTGTCGATATTCTTCACAGCTCCCGGCAGGGTGGCAGCATGCACGAGATAATAAACATTGGAACGTTTTTCTTTCTCCGTTTTCTCATCAATGGTGATGAACTGGAGCTTGGCCTTGTACCAACGGTCGGCATTCTCCTCCTCACTGAAGAAGATCTCCTTGTAAGATGCTTTCTTGATATCCACCACGTCAAACTCACCACTGATATACGATGACATCTCCTCCGTGATACAGTTCTCCGCTTCGGTGAAGCTCAAGGCATCCACTACGTATTGCTCCTTCACTTTCTTCATCATACCATCTTCCATGGTCTTCTCATACTGCACTTTGGTCTCGAACCATTCTGCTGTTCTTGTTCTCATTTCTATTATTAATCTAATTCAAAAATCTATGATAACAATAATCCTATGCTCACCAAAAGTCCATAGACAAACATGTTCCTGGCCGTTTCTCCAAGGATGCCATTCAAGGCACGCCCATGATCGATGCGTACCATCCTACGATAAGTAACCCCATGTAGCAGCAAGTAGCCCAAGGGGAGTATGGTGGCCCAGGGATGATTGTTCAAAGCAAAAACGACGCCCATCAGACAGGCCACGATGCCTAACAGCAGATACATCATTCTGCTGCCCTTTTTGCCTAATCTCACGGCCAGGGTATTCTTCCCTACCCGTTCATCGTTTTCTATGTCACGGTAATTATTAATCATCAACAAAGTGTCGATCACCAAACCGCAGGCTAAAGAAGCCACAAATACTTCCACCGTGCAGGAATGTGTGATAATATAATAAGGTATGCAAACGGGGATGATACCGAAGAATACGAGCACCAGCACATCACCCATCCCCACATAGCTGAGATGCGTGGTATAGAGGAAACAGAACACCACACACACCAAACCCACCAGTATCATCTCCACCCCACCGTAGATCACCAGGGGCAGACCAATGGCACAGGCCAGTATAGTGGTGATGGCAATGGCATGCCTCATCGAACGGGCATCCACCCACCCCATGGCACACGCCCGCTTCGGACCTAACCGCGTCTCATCATCGTTTCCCTTCATGAAATCAAAATAGTCGTTCACGAAGTTTGCATCAATCTGCATGATGAAGGCGAACAGCATACAAAGGATGGCAGGCAGGAAACGGAAGGGTGCCCCGCTGACAGCTGCCAACGACAGTCCGATCATCACGGGAACGGCAGCCCCCGTCAGTGTCTTCGGTCGTGCCGCCAACAGCCATGCTCTCCACGAATTCGTCTTGATATACTCTTCCCTCATTGCTAAAAAATTCAAATTGCTTGCAAAAGTAAACATTTTCGTGTATATTTGCAAATTATTTAAGGGTAAAGAGAATGGAAAATCATGTGAGTCTGGATCTGATGGAGTTCATCGAACGCAACATCCTGCCTCGTTATGCAGCCTTCGACAAGGCACACAACATGCAGCATGTCACCAGTGTCATCAAACGGTCGTTGGAGATTGCACGGAAGACAGGGGCCGACCTGAACATGTCATATACCGTTGCCGCCTATCACGACTTAGGACTGTCAGGGCCGCGTGCCATCCATCATCTCACCAGTGGGAAGATCCTTGCTGCCGATATCCGTCTGCGCCGTTGGTTCACTCCCGATCAGATCAAGATCATGAAAGAGGCTGTGGAAGACCACCGTGCCTCTGCCAGTCATGCACCCCGCAGTATCTATGGGAAGATTGTCGCCGAGGCCGATCGTGACTTGGATCCCATGACAGTTTTCCGCCGTACCATTCAATATGGCATGTCGAACTACCCAGAGAAGAGCCGTGAGGAACAGTGGGAACGTTTTGTGGAGCACATGCAGAACAAATATGCCGAGCATGGCTATATCCGTTTATGGATGCCCCATTCCCCCAATGAGGCAAAGCTCAAGGAGATCCGTCAGCTCATCAACGACCCTCCCCGGCTGCGTGAAGTCTTTGACCACCTCTTCGAAGAAGAGCTGTTGAACAGATAGACGGGTGATTCGTCGAACAGAACACGATGTTTACTGAAAAGATTTCCCCCTTTCGACAAAAAGCATTATTTTTGTACAAGAAATCATCTATAAATAAAAAAGACAGATATGAAAAAGAAAACAATCTTAGCATGTGGGGCCGCCCTTCTGTTGTCGAGTTGTGGCTTCACTGGCGGCACGGCAACCAATGGCACTGCCGGCACCACCGACATCTTAGGTGGCATCTTAGGAGCCATCACGAACACCAACACTTTGGGTGACATTCTCTATGAAGTGATCGGTGCTTCAAAACTCTCTGAGAAAGATGTGATCGGTACGTGGAAATACTTCCAGCCCGGATGTGCCTTCACTTCCGAAAACGCGTTAGCATCTGCCGGAGGAAAGGTGGTGGCCGCCGAGGCAAAAGAGAAGCTGTTGCCCACATACAATAAGTTAGGTATCAAAGGCAGCAACACCTATTTCACTTTCAACCAAGACGGAACATTCTCTGCCAAGGTGATGGGAAAGACCATCAACGGTACCTACACATTCAACAGCAGTAACAGTTCTGTGCAGCTGCAGACTCTTCTGCTCTCCACAACCGGTTACCTTACCCGAAACTCTCAAGGTATCAGTCTGCTCTTCGAATCGAAGAAACTCCTCACTGCCCTGCAGGTGGTAGGTGCAGCCAGCGGCAACAGCACGTTAGGTACCGTCAGCGAGATCAGTAAGAACTACGATGGTATCCGTTTGGGCTTTGACTTAGCGAAGTAGGAACAGTCATACCAGCTAAGCCCTGTAATACATATACCAGACATAAGCGAGCGCAGCCACGATAGCGAGCATCACGATGCTCTTTATCAGGCAGCTCGCCACTTTTTTGATGATATAGAAAGCCACCACCACAGCGATGATAGCTAACACATAAAAGCTATAATTTTCCATCTCTCATCTACAATCTTTCATTTTTCATCTCTTATCTCTCAAACACTTTCTTAAAGCTCGCTGGAATGGGTGTCACGAACTCCATCCGCTCACGAGTGATAGGATGTTCGAAACAGAGCATATAGGCATGAAGAGCCAGTCGGCCACAGGGGTCGTCGCCATTGCCGTACTTGGTATCGCCGCATACCGGGTGCCCCATATCGGCAGAGTGCACACGGATTTGGTTCTTGCGTCCTGTCTCCAACTTATACTCTACCAACGAATAGCCATTCATACGCTTCAGCGTGTGGAAATGGGTCACGGCGTATTTCCCGCCATTATCTACCGGCGATGAATAGGTGATATATGCCTTGTTGTCTTTCAGCCAGTTGGCAATGGTGCCTCCCTCCTCTTCCATCTCACCGCTCACTAAGGCCACATAGCGGCGGTCATAGACGATGTCGTGCCATTCATGCTCCAGGATCTGCTCCGCCTGCATGGTCTTCGCATAGATCATCAGTCCGCTGGTGTCACGGTCTAAGCGGTGTACCACATGGGCATGACAACGCTGACGACTCTTGTAGAAGTAATCATCAAGCACTGATTTCACATTCAGTGAGGAATGTCCGGCAGCCATCGACAAGATACCCACCTTCTTTTCCACCACCACGATATGTTCATCCTCGAAGACAATCTTCAGGTAACGGCTCTTCAGGATCTCCTGGTTACGCTTCGTCTTACTGACGGATACGGTCATACCGGGTTCCAAGGGAAAGTCGAACTGTTTTTCCATCCGTTTGTTCACCTGGATGCCACCACCCTTTAAAGTGGCTTTGATCTTCGTGCGACTACCGCTGACATGTGTGAGCAGGAACTCCAGCAACGGCTGAGCCTCCGTTACCTTATAGTGATCGTATTCTCCCTGCTGTTCGTTATAAATAAATTTCTTCATCTGTTTTCATTTCAAAATGAGCCCCTGATTCACATCAAGGGCCCATAACAACACAAACACAAAACAGCAAGTCTGCACAGAGGCAGACCAGCATAATCTTATTGGATGCCGTCCTCACGCAGCTTCTGCTGCCATTTCCAAGCAGAGCGCAGGACGTCTTCAATATTGGCTTCAGCTTTCCAACCAAGCACCTTGTTGGCCTTATCCACGTTACCCCACACCTTCTCGATGTCACCTTCGCGTCGCGGTGCGTAGGTCCAGTTCAACTTCACGCCCGTAGCCTTCTCGAAGCCTTCCACCACCTCCAAGGTACTCAGTCCGGTTCCCGTACCGATATTGAACACCTCTACGGCATCGGTCTCAGGTTTGTCGAGCACACGTTCCATAGCTTTCACATGTGCCTTGGCAAGATCCACTACATAGATATAGTCGCGAATGCAGGTGCCGTCGGGCGTGTTGTAATCGTTACCGAATATCTTCAGCTGCTCACGAATGCCGATGGCAGTCTGGGTAACGAAGGGTATCAGGTTCATGGGCACCCCGTTGGGCAGTTCGCCGATCAATGCCGACGGATGGGCACCAATGGGATTGAAGTAGCGCAGGATGATAGCCTTGATGGCTGCCCCGCTGTGGATATAGTCCTGAATGATCTCCTCGTTGATCTGCTT
>DETG01000029.1:0-3017 GCA_002361535.1 Prevotella sp. UBA3294 | reverse complement strand
TTGATCTGCTTGGTGTTGCCATAAGGTGACAGGGCTTTCTGGATCGGTGCCTGTTCCGTTACAGGCAGGTTCTCTTTCGACGGCTGTCCATATACGGTACAGCTCGATGAGAAGATAATACCCTTGACATCGTATTTCGGCATCAACTCCAACAGGTTCAGCAGCGAGGTGATATTGTTACGGTAGTACATCAGCGGCTTCTCCACACTCTCTCCCACTGCCTTACTGGCAGCGAAGTGGATAATGCCCTCGATGGCTGGGTATTTCCTGAACACACCCTCCAGGGCTTCCATGTCGCAGCAATCCACCTGCTCGAAGGCAGGGCGGATACCCGTAATCTTCTCTATGCCATCAACTACCTCAGCCTTTGAGTTGGAGAGATTGTCGATGATCACTACCTGATAGCCTGCCTGCTGCAGTTCAACGGTGGTATGGCTACCAATGAAGCCAGTTCCACCAGTCACAAGAATTGTCTGTTTCATCATTCAGATCTCTTTATCAATAGATTGGATTGCAAAGGTACGTATTTATTTTGATACTTCCAAATAAATAATTGGTGATTTATCAATTCAAGGCTACGTAAGCATGATGTAAAGCCTACGTAAACCTTACTTAGGTTCTACTTAGCTTGCAATCAGCCTCTTGGGGGGCTATAAATAGGCTCTGCTTTTTCCATAAACAGACGTTACTTGAATACGCTACATAAAAGAAAAAGACAAGTGCGAATTAAACCATCGACGAAACTGTTCGTCTCATAGATAAACAACAATTAATTCACCCGGTAGGGATGACCCCCAAACAAGAAAAGGCATCCCGAATAAAAAAAAGAAAGGAAGAAAAAATGAAAAAGTTGATTTTGGTAGCAGTAGCCATCATGACCATGACCAGCAGTTTCGCATCAACAGAGAACGACAAGGCAGGCAGATTCATGGAGTATTTCATGAATGCAAGAAACGTAGAAGACTATGACATGACCTTCGACACCCGTCGCTTGGCAGCGAAACTCGACCTCACCGAAGAACAGATGGATGCCGTGGAGGTGATCCAGAACCAGTTCACCAACGAGATGCTCTCTGCTGCCAACAGTCACGGATTCCAGCGCCGCGCACAGGTTCGTCAGGCTGTGAGCAACGATATCAACAAGATGAAGATGATCCTGAACGACAAACAGTTCGACTCTTATATGTCACTGCTCATCACAACCCTGCGCAACCGCCATCTCTAAAGTTTACATTCATATTCCCGTGCCTACATGCCCTCGGACAAAGCAAGCGATGCATGTAGAAGATGAATAAAAAAACGGTGCTCCCACTCGAAGGAGCACCGTTTTATGTTGATTACCTGAATGAATCAGTCGAGACCGAACAAAGTGCGCAAGCCACCGTCAACACCCGAGAAGCCCATGAAGGCCAGACTCAGCAAGCCGGCAGTAACCAGTACGATAGCGGTGCCACGCATGCCCTTCGGGATATTCAACAGGGCCATCTGCTCACGGATGCCTGCAAACACCACCAAAGCCAAGCCAAAGCCGATTGCGGTGGAGAAGGCATAGACGATGCTCTGCAGCAATGAGAAATCCTTCTGGATGACGAGGATGGCCACACCAAGTACGGCACAGTTCGTGGTGATGAGCGGGAGGAAGATGCCCAATGCCTGATAGAGTGCTGGCGACACCTTCTTCAGGACGATCTCTACCATCTGCACCAAGGCAGCAATCACGAGGATGAACACGATGGTCTGCAGATATTGCAGGCCGAAAGCGTTCAGCACGAAATGCTGGATAAGATAGGTCACGATGGTGGCCAGCGTCATCACAAAGGCCACGGCTGCCGACATGCCCAACGAGGTGTTCACCTTCTGCGACACACCGAGGAAGGGACAGATGCCCAAGAACTGCGACAGGATGATATTATTGACAAATATCGCCGAGATGAAAATTAACAGATATTCCATAATGATTATTTTTCGAGATTTCGTTATATCGTTATTTCGTTATATCGTTATAACGATGTTTCGATATTTCGTTATAACGTTATATCGATAAATCGATTTTTTGCCCAATGAAAAAATGCCCTGGCGATTGTCTGGATGGGAAAAAGAAGAAAAATGAGGGCTCAAGAGAAGATTTTTCGTTTTTCCCTCTTTGCTTTTCACTTTTCTTTGTACCTTTGCACCAACTTTGTGAGAAAAGCCTTGCAGGCGCCTGTGGCGGAATTGGTAGACGCGNNATCGTTATTTCGTTATATCGTTATACCGACATTCCGACACTAAGCATCTTTCTTAACCTTATTCACAATTGCCACAAGGAATCCCAAGGTGATGAAGGCTCCCGGAGGCAGCACGAACATCAGCATGTTATAAGTCTCGGGCAAGAGGGTGAAACCAAACACCGAACCGGCACCGAGGATCTCACGACAGATGCCTAACAGCGTCAAGCCGAAGGTGAAGCCCAGACCGATACCGATACCATCCATCAGACTGGCACCGGCTCCGTTCTTGGCAGCGAAAGCCTCAGCACGACCGAGGATGATACAGTTCACTACGATCAAGGGGATGAACAGGCCCAACGATGCATAGATGCCGGGCACATACGCCTGCATCACCATCTGCAGGATCGTAACGAAGGAGGCGATGACAACAATGAACACAGGGATACGCACCATATCAGGCGTGAGGTTCTTGATCAGGGAGATCACGACATTTGAACAGATGAGCACGAACATCGTGGCCAGTCCCATTGACAAGCCATTCATGGCACTGGTGGTTGTGGCCAGTGTGGGACACATACCAAGCATCAGGACGAACGTTGGGTTCTCCTTGACAATGCCGTTCTTGATAATACTTATATAATTCATTGAACTTTAATCTTTGATCGTGGAACATTACTTTTCTTGCTTCGTGGCACCCGTGGCACCGTCGATGGGAGTCGCTTTATATGCTTTGTAGGCGTTGTTCACGGCCAGGAGGAATGCACGACTGGTGATGGTAGAGGCCGTGATGGCATCCACCTGTCCGCC
>DETG01000114.1:9572-9700 GCA_002361535.1 Prevotella sp. UBA3294 | reverse complement strand
GGTTGATTTCAAGAAACGGGTGGATCAGAAGATCTCTGAGTACTCAGAACGCTCCGAGTTCTCCCAAGGTTCTGGTCATACCGCCAAGTTCCACGCTATCATTGACGTGCTCCGCGAGGATATCAAGA
>DETG01000114.1:0-9528 GCA_002361535.1 Prevotella sp. UBA3294 | reverse complement strand
AGACCTGCAAACCCATCCGTTTCGATGGTAACGGCTACAGTGACGAGTGGGTAGAGGAAGCAGCCAGACGTGGTCTTGATGTGGAGAAGTCGTGCCCGAAAATCTTCGAACGTTATCTTGACACGGAAAGCATTCAGATGTTCGAAAGCTTAGGCGTGATGACCAAGAAGGAACTGGAGGCGCGTAACGAAGTGAAGTGGGAGACCTATACAAAGAAGATCCAGATAGAAGCCCGTGTTCTCGGTGACCTGTCGATGAACCACATCATCCCTGTGGCCACCCGTTATCAGACGCAGTTGCTTCAGAACATCTGCAACATGGCTGTTGTTTTCCCCATAGATACCGCTGACAAACTATCCGAGCGCAACAAGCAGATTATCCAGGAGATTGCTGAACGCACCAGTGCTATCGAGAGGGGGGTAGAGGAACTGGTTGATGCACGGAAAAAAGCCAACAAACTGGAGGATGAACACTTGAAAGCCATCGCATATCATGATACGGTGGAGCCCAAGCTCGACACCATCCGTTATCAGATTGATAAACTCGAACTCATTGTTGATGATAGTCTTTGGCCACTTCCCAAATACCGTGAATTGTTGTTTATCAGGTAAGCAACAAACCCTATCAAATGGGTAGATGCATTGCACACTTTGTGCAGAGGCTTTGCACACTTTGTGCAGATACTTTGCACAACTTGTGCAGATGCTTTGCACAACTTGTGCAAACGTCTTGCCCAAATTGTTCATAAGTCATGTTCAATTTGTACAATAGTTCTGCACTATTTCTGTGTAAATCAACTATTTCTTGTTCTTGTACAGCCCTGTCTTTCTCAGGCAGGGCTTTTTTTTGTATCGTACATAATAAATAGTGAAATCGTTCGTTTATTGTAAGATGGAAAATGAGACAAGAAGCAGCTACCACCATATCCTGAAATATGCCGGTCTTTTCGGTAGTATTCAGGCACTGAACATCCTCGTTGGGATGGTGCGTAATAAACTGGTGGCTATGATCCTCGGACCTGGCGGTATCGGACTGTTGTCGTTGTTCAACAGCGCCGTTGCCTTCTTGTCGAATGCAACCAATCTGGGCATCCCTACCAGTGCTGTCAAAACCCTTTCGGAACTATATGAAAAAGATGACAGGGAGAAGATGGAACGGTATGTCTGTGTGATCCGTATGTGGGCCCTGCTTACTGCTTTGATAGGAGTCCTCGTATGTGCCATGGCTGGTCCGTTATTAAACTGGTTCTCTTTCTCATGGGGAAACCATGTCCTGCATTTTATCTTTCTTTCCCCTGCAGTCGGTATGCTGGCTATTATAGGCGGAGAAATGGCTATTCTAAAGTCAGTCAGGAAGTTAAAGGATTTGGCTAAAGTATCTGCTCTCAATGTGTCGTTGGCACTTGTCATCACCACACCCATCATCTATTTCTATAATCAGCGGGGTATTATTCCCAGTATTATCGTGATGACCTTCACGCAGATGGTCCTGACGATGCACTATTCCTACCGTCAGTTCCCATTGCGGTGGGGACGAGCTGGTGAGTATCTTGCTGAAGGATGGCCCATGGTGAAGTTAGGACTGGCATTTGTAGTGGCAAGCCTCTTCAGTAGTGGGGCAGATTTTCTGATTCGTGCCTCGTTGAACAATATAGCCTCATTGGATATGTTGGGACTGTATAATGCAGGATTCATGATGACTGTCACCTATGCTGGCATGGTGTTCACCTCTATGGAAACGGATTTCTATCCCCGGCTGTCGGCGATCAGTCATGATCCCGATGCTTGTAGTACGGCTATCAACCGACAAATAGAGGTGTCGTTGCTGATGATTTCTCCGTTGTTGGTGGCTTTTAGTATCGGAGCACCCATTATCGTGGAATTGCTCTACACCAAGCAGTTCCTCGAAGTGGTTCCCATGATGCAGGTAACGGTGCTGGCCATGTATCTTCGTGCCATGAAACTTCCTGTGGCTTATCTCACTTTGGCCAAAGGTGACTCCCGTTCCTATCTGGTCTTGGAGGCATACAGCGCCATCGTGATGTTGGGTGCTGTGCTCCTCGGCTTTAGGTATTGGGGATTGTTAGGAACTGGTGTAGGACTGTTGGTTACGGGCTTGATCGACATCTTGGTCATCAATCTCTTTGCCCGGATCAGATACCATTACCGTGTCTCTGCCACCGTGATCCGTTTTGCCGTCTATCAGTTGCCGATAGGAATTGCAGTGTATGTGGTAACCTGTATGTTTGAGGGATGGTGGTATTGGTTGAGTGGCATCCTTTTGGGGTTGCTGAGTCTTTCTTTGTCATTCAAGCTGTTGCGAGAGACACATTGAGCACTATTCCCCTCTTCATCTTGCCGAAAGATCACTATTTTTGAAAATAATTCTTAATAAAGACACATAATTCTTTTTTCTTTTGTATCTTTGCCCTGAAAACAGTTTTTCTTTATGACACTGATCATTGTAGCCATATTACTGATTGGTTATATGCTGATAGCAACCAGCAGCATAACTAAGATCAACAGAGCTGCCTCGGCAATCTTCGCCGGAACGGTGGGGTGGGTTCTTTATATCTGCTATGGCTCTGATTTTGTGATGAGTCAGCATCCTTCGGAGTATATTGATTTCTTGGGCGGCGCCAGTCCTACGAGTGTGGCCGTGAAGGAATACATTTCTCAGAACGTGTTTCTGAAATATGTGGGGCGCGGAGCAGAGATTGTGCTGTTCCTCCTTGCCACCATGACCATCGTGGAGGTGCTGAACAACAATGGCTGTTTTGATTTCTTTAAGGAACTGTTCAAAACCAGGAAGAGCAAACGCCTGTTGTGGTTGATGACTCTTGTTACCTTTGTCGTTTCTGCCAACTTGGATAACCTCACGGTGACGACGATGATGTTGGTGATGATGCACGAGATCGTGCCCAACCGTCGCCAGCGGATGATTTACGGTTCAGCCATCGTCATCGCGGCCAACTGTGGTGGCGCACTGACAGTGATCGGTGATCCGACAGGTCTGGTGTTGTGGACAAAGGGATCCGTCACCGCTACGAATTTCTCTGCCTCCTTGGCCATCCCTTGTCTGGTGGCATGGTTCCTTCCTACTTGGTGGCTGTCACGATTGTTACCTGAACATATTGATTCGCAGTGGACTTCCATGCCCTACCGTGGTGATGACACGAACCTGAAGGTGTGGCAGCGCCTCCTGATGTTGATTGTGGGTATTGGCGGACTGTGGTTTATTCCTTCTTTTCATGCCATTACCAAGCTTAGTCCGTTTCTGGGTGCCCTCTGTGTATTAGCCGTTCTATGGATTGTGAACGAGATCGTGAATCGTAAGCTGATGAATACCGAGCAGATGATCCAACGACGCACACCACGTGTTCTCCAATATGGTGTGCTCCAACTGATGCTCTTCGTGATGGGTATCACCTTGGCACTGGGAGTGGTGCAGGAGACCGGTGCCATTACCTGGCTGTCAAGGATCTGTGACCAATATATCCACAATATGTGGATCATGGGTGCTTTGTCTGGTGCATTCAGTACTGTGCTCGATACTTTTGCTACCTCGATGAGTTTCTTCTCCCTTTATCCCATCTTGCCCGAGAATGCAATGTTCTATAAGATTGTGGCGTACAGCACGGCAATGGGAGGCAGCGTATTACTGATTGGCAGCGTGAGCGGACTGGCCTTGATGAAGATGGAGCATATCCATGTGGGGTGGTTCCTCAAGAATGTAGGATGGGTAGTCATTGTCGCATGGCTCTTAGGCATGCTCTCCTTGCTCCTGATCGGATGATTCATAGCACTTCAACAGATGTAAAAATATATAACTATGGGTAAAATCAAAACAATTGGAATACTTACCTCTGGTGGCGATGCCCCGGGTATGAATGCGGCTATTCGTGCGGTGACCCGCGCCGGTATCTATAATGGTTTCAAGATCAAAGGAATCTACCGTGGATGGGAAGGGTTGATCCATAATGAGATCAAGGCTTTCACTACTGAAAATGTGAGCGGTATCATCAATATGGGAGGTACAATCCTGAAGACGGCACGCTCGAAGGATTTCATGACTACAGAGGGACGGAAACAAGCATACGAGAATATGGTGGCCAACGATATTGATGCGCTGGTGGTGATCGGCGGCAACGGCTCCCTGACAGGAGCACGGATCTTTGCAGAGGAATACGATGTTTGTTGCATCGGTTTACCGGGAACGATCGATAATGACCTCTATGGAACCGACTCGACCATCGGCTACGACACCACCATGAACACCATCATGGAATGTGTGGACAGAATCCGTGATACGGCACAGAGTCATGAGCGCATTTTCTTCATTGAGGTGATGGGACGTGATGCCGGATTCCTGGCACAGAACAGTGCTATTGCCAGTGGGGCAGAAGCAGCCATCATTCCAGAGGACTCTACCGATGTTGACCAGTTGGCACGTTTCATGGAGCGAGGCATCCGAAAGTCGAAGAAGAGTTGCATCGTCATCGTGTCGGAGAGTCCGAAGTGCGGCGCCCTCTACTATGCCGACCGTGTGAGGAAAGAGTTCCCCGACTATGACGTCCGTGTTTCGATCCTCGGTCACCTACAGCGTGGTGGAAGGCCTACGGCTCATGACCGTATCCTGGCGGGACGTACCGGAGTGGGAGCCATTGAGGCTATCATGCAAGGACAGCGTAATGTGATGATCGGCCTACGCTACAATGAGGTGGTGTACGTTCCTTTCTCCGAGGCCATCCGCAGTGATAAGCCTTTCGATAAGAAGTTGATAAAGGTGCTTGATGAGTTAAGCATCTAAACCATATTAATGAGTGACTGAACTCCTATTAATTACTAAAAATCAAAAGCATTATGAAGAAAAAATTTATTTGTACCGTTTGTGGATATATCCACGAAGGACCGGAACCTCCCGAGAAGTGTCCAGTATGCAAGGTTCCTGCTTCAAAGTTTAAGGAACTCAAAGAAGACGAGATGGAGTATGCCACAGTGCATAAGATTGGTGACGGTAAACCCGAGGGTGTGAGCGAGGAGATGATCCAAGACCTGCGTAACCACTTTAATGGTGAGTGCGGCGAGGTAGGAATGTATCTCGCTATGGCACGGCAGGCCGACCGTGAGGGCTATCCGGAGATTGCCGAGGCTTTCAAACGCTATGCTTTCGAAGAAGCTGATCATGCCAGTCGTTTTGCTGAACTGCTCGGTGAGTGCGTATGGGATACCAAGACTAATCTGGAGAAACGTGCCGCCGCAGAGGCTGGTGCTTGCGAGGATAAGTTTCGTATTGCGAAGAATGCAAAAGCTGCCGGATTCGATGCTATCCACGACACCGTTCATGAGATGGCGAAGGACGAAGCACGTCATGGTGCCGGCTTTGCCGGACTACTGAAACGTTATTTCGGTGAGTAAAACGTAATCGCTTTGGGGAGCTGAGGAAAATGGTCAGCCGGTGGGTTAACCATCCTTTGCTCCCCTGCTTGATTTATTCAGGGCCAATGCCCTCGTTATGTAGATTAACAACTTATTATCATGAAAAGAATTCTATTCATTTTGTTTTTCATACTCCTGGTGATGCATGCAGGAGCCCAGGGCATTTCTGCCCTCGATCAGCTCAAATCGAATCCCAGGAAAGCCTATGGCAACGATTACCCTTATCAGCAGGATCCCACTCAATTGACGAAAGCACCGAAGGGTTATAAACCCTTCTATATCAGTCATTATGCCCGACATGGTTCACGTTACTATTGGACGGATGTGTTATATAGAGAACTGGATAAACAGTTGACGGCAGCGCACGAGAAGCATCAGCTGACGGCTGAGGGAGAGACCTTCTATCAGAAGTTCATGGCTGCTAAGGACGAACTGGCAACGGGTGTGAGTGAACTGACCCAGTTAGGGTGGGAACAACATCAGGGATTAGCCCGTACGATGTACAACCGTTTCCCCGAAGTGTTCAAGAAGGGCGGAAATGTCTATGCCATCTCTTCACTGACAGGACGTTGTGTGCTCAGTATGTCTGCGTTCTGTCAGGAACTGGTTCAGTGTAATCCAAAGATCGAGATCCGCGAACAATCCTCTCGTTTCACCTTGGATGGGGTAGTGCCCACCGACCGGCAGAACCCGGTGAAGCACAAATTTCCAAGAGTGAAACCACGTTTCGAGAAAAACCGTGATCAGTTCAAAGGGGATTTCACGTTGCGAGAGAGAGTCGTTCCCCGTGTCTTCACCAGTACGGAGGGGATACCCGGCAACGTGAACCGCATCGGCAGTAACCTGGTTGATCTCTATAGAACGTTACCAAGCATCAACCATGAGGGAATGATGGGTAATATCCTTACCGATGAGGAACTTGCCAAAGAGTGGGAGAATGAAAATCTGGGCTCTTATTCATGGGTGTTTGGCCCACAGTATGAGATGATCCCCATCCTCCAGGACTTCATCAAGAAAGCAGATGATGTGATCAGTGGAAAAAGCGACCGTATCGCTGATCTGCGATTCGGACATGATACTTGTATCGGCCCACTTACGGTGCTGATGGGAATCAACGGTGCTGATAAAGACCCGGAAGATCCCTATGAAGTGAAGAACATCTACCAGAACTGGGAGACTTGTAAGGCATGTAACATTCAGCTCGTCTTCTACCGGGGGAAGAAGGCATCAGACCCTGTGCTCCTGAAGTGTCTGCTGAACGGCAAGGAGGCCAGTCTGCCTGTACCTACCACCACCTATCCTTATTATAAGTGGTCGGATTTCCGTGACTTCTATACGGCTCGCTGCCAGCATGTTCCCAGCAGCGAATAACAGTCTTTTTTATAGGATTTCGTTCCGCCGTCTTCTATCATTCGTTCCGCCGTTATCTAAAGGTGTAAGGTAACGGCGGAACAAGTGTAAGGTGACGGCGGAACGAGTGATAGATAACGGCCGATCGGGTGATAGAAACCGACGGAACGACCCTTAACTGACCATTCTCCCATTTCAATGGCATTTTCACCACTCTGAATCCATTTTTTGAAGCATAAGTACTATGTTTTCAGTATATAAAAGAACTATTGAATCATGAGTACTATCCTTTTTTGAGAGAAAACTATTGGCATTCCTTCGTTATTTAAAAGAAAAGATGTATTTTTGCAAAACAAATAACAAGAAGGACTTATGGGAACCTTGACATTTCTATGTGCCATCGTAGCATGCTGTCTGATGGTCTGGCTCACCAGGTTGTGGGAAGTCAGGAAGGAAGCAAAGCGAAAGAAGGAGGCGGCGATCGAAGAAGTGGCTGTCCCCCAAGCTATGAGCAGTCCGACGATTGAAAAGAAGCAAGAGGAGGAACCTTTGATGGGATCGCGTGACTTGTTGTTAGATACGCTGACGAAGATTGGATGTCAGTGGGAATTGGCTGAAGAGGAGGATGACGACAGGGTGTTCTTTGCTTATCAGGGTGAGCATTTTTTCGCCAATGCAAAGAATGATTGGCACTACATCCAGATATGGGATATCCATTGGTGGCATGCGGAGCTTTACGACGTGGACGAGTTCTCGCGGTTGAGGAAGGTGATCAATGAGTCGAACCTGAAGAACAGTGTGACGACGGTCTTTACCATCGATGAAATGGGGAAGAATGTCGATGTACATTCTAAATCAATCATCCTTTTTGTCCCCCAGATTCCTGATATCGTACGTTATCTGAAGATTGAACTGAATGAGTTCTTCCGCGTTCATCACTATGTGAGCATTGAGATGACAAAGCTGAGAGAAAAGGAAGAATCCATGCGTTCTTCGTGAGCATCTTTCTCTGCGGATTAGACTTTTTGCTTTATTTCTCAACAAATTAGACGAATTAGACGGATTTCTTTTGCTTTATATCTCAACGAATTAGACGGATTCCTTTTGCTTTATATCTCAACGAATTAGACGAATTAGACGGATTTCTTTGCTTTATATCTCAACGAATTAAACGAATTAGACGGATTCCTTTTGCTTTATATCTCAACGAATTAGACGAATTAGACGGATTTCTTTGCTTTATATCTCAACGAATTAGACGAATTCGATGGATTCCTTTTGCTTTATATCTCAACGAATTAGACGAATTCGACGGATTCCTTTTGCTTTATATCTCAGCGAATTAGACGAATTTCATTTGCTCTTATTCTGATTCATGAAGATGTAAGGTAATCAGTGGTTAAAGAAATAATTCATTTCATTAGTGTCCCGTTAAAATCGGGACGAGTTAAATATTAATCAAACAACCCCGGAATAAAGGGACTAGATTGCTCTTTGACATCATTGGAATAAGTCTTATCGAACAGTTCTCTTAGCGGTGTTTTGTCCGTTAGTGAAATGCTGAGGATTTGCAAGACCTCATAGGCCGAACGCTTCAACTGCATGTCATGCTGGACAATCGCCACGAGGCAGTAGGCTGTGATGGCTGCACTGATCTGTATTCTGACAGCGTTCTCCGTAGTTCCCCAGAACTTCTTGATCTTGAGGTGCTGCTTGAGCCACTTGAAGAACAGCTCTATCTGCCATCGGTTCTTGTAGAGGTCGGCTATCTGCTGTGCTGTCAAGTCCATCGCGTTGGTCAGGAACATGAACTCCCTGTCCTGTTCTTCGTCATAGTATCTGACGAGACGCAGATTCTCAGGGTAGTCCTTGCGGCTCTTATAGACCGTCAGTACAATCTCTGCATCAGTGAGTATGTTCTTTGGCATCCGTCGCTTCCACCTGACACACTTGTATTGCAAGTTGGTCTTGGCTCTGACAACGAAGAAGGACTCCATCCGTTGTATGCGGTATAGCTCCCCAAAGTTGTTGTAGCCTCGGTCAAACACATAGTAAGCATCTGTTTCATAAGGAATTTCCGGCATTGCCTTGGAGTCATAGACGGAAGCTGTAGTGATATGATAGAAGGCTGGCACCTGTGCCTCCAAGTCATAGAGAACGTGAGCCTTGACACCCCCTTTCTTCTTGCGAAACTTTGCCCACCAGAACACTGACAGGCAGAGTGGTATCGTCGTAGAATCGAATGCATAGACCTTGCCTCCAAGCTTGAATATGTCTGCCGCCCGCTTCTCCCTGGCCTGAGCCATCATGTAGAAAGCGAACTCCTCGAAGATGCGATAGTCGCGGTTCTGGTTGGCAGTAGCCAACGTCGTCTTGGCGATGGGCTTTCGTCCTAAGCCGAGGTGGAAGCACTTGGACTGATGGGCTTCAAGCGCCACTATCACATCTCGCAGACTCTCACGGTTACAGAGTTGACCAAACATCAAAGCCAAAAGCTGGTTCCAGCAGGTGAGATGTTTGACATACTTGTTCCCATCATATTTGCGAGTGAGATAGTTGAAATGATTCCTATCAAGAAATGCTATCAACTGAGAGAATACAAACTTATCTTGAAACATATGCAGACCATTTAGGCCGCAAAGTTACAAAATCAAGTCCGTTGACTCTTTAAACTACTCGTAAAAGACTCTATTTCAGCGATTTCAAAGAACGATTACCCCACTTTAACGGGACAGTAGTG
>DETG01000112.1:17240-29164 GCA_002361535.1 Prevotella sp. UBA3294 | reverse complement strand
GTTTTTTCGTAACTTTGCAGCAGATATGAACGTGACAGAGATACTGAGAGAGAATACTAACGGGGGGCAACGCTTTTCGTTTGAGGTGCTGCCACCCTTGAAAGGTAGTGGCACAGAAGCCTTGTTTAACACCATCGACAAGCTGAAAGATTATAAGCCGCTGTTTATCAACATTACTACCCATCACTCAGAATATGTGTATAAAGAACTGGAGAACGGGCAGTATGAACGGCAACGTATCCGCAGGCGTCCCGGTACCATCGCCATGGCCGCCGCTATCCAAAACCGTTATGGCATCCCCGTGATTCCCCATATCATCTGTAGCGGTATTACGGCCGAGGATATCGAATATGAACTGATAGACCTACAATTTCTCGGCATCTCCAACCTGCTGCTCCTTCGTGGAGACAAAGCGAAAGACGACAGGATGTTCACACCTACCAAGGGAGGGTATGCCCATACCACGGAACTGATCCGACAGGTGAGACAGTTCAACGAGGGCTTTTTCCTTGACGGGACACCCATTAAGCATCCTGGAGAACCGTTCGGGTTCGGCGTGGCTTGTTATCCAGAGAAACACGAAGAGGCTCCCAATATCGAGATGGACATGCTGTATCTGAAAGAGAAGCAGGATATGGGTGCGCAATATGCCGTCACCCAGCTGTTCTACGACAACCAGAAATACTACGAGTTTGTGGAGAAAGCACGGTCCATGGGGATCACCATACCGATTATCCCCGGACTGAAACCTTTTGCGAAGCTGTCGCAGCTCACCATGGTACCCAAGACTTTCCATTGTGACATCCCTGAGGATCTGGCACAAGAGGTGGTGAAATGTAAAACCGATGAGGATGCGCGACAGTTAGGCATCGAATGGGGATTACAGCAATGCCGCGATCTGGCCAGCCATGGGGTGAACAACATCCACTTCTACACGGTATCGGCTGTGGAATCGGTGAAGGAGATTGTTTCTAAACTTTGACCAAAGTTTTGATAATTGATAATTGACAATTAAGTTGTGCATTGGAATGAAGTCATAGGTCAGGAAGAGGCAAAGGCACGATTGATGCAGTTGGTGAACGACGGTCGTCTGCCACACGCTTTGCTGTTCTGCGGTCCTGCAGGATCGGGGAAAATGGCTCTGGCCTTAGCCTTCGCGTCCTATCTGCTGACGGAAACAGCCAGTAGCGAGACGGTCAAACACAATGCCGAAGCAATGCTCGCCAAATGGCAACATCCCGACCTCCATTTCACCTTCCCCGTAATCAGGCCCACAGGTATCAGTTCTGACCACAAGATGGTGAGTGATGACTTCTCCAAGGAATGGCATGAGATGCTGGCAGAAGGGCCTTACTTCTCCATGGACCAGTGGTTAGGCCAGATGCGTGCCGCCAACCAACAGGCTATCATCTATGCCAGCGAGAGCGATGATATCATCCGTAAACTTTCCCTGAAATCCAGTCAGGGCGGCTACAAGGTGTGTATCATCTGGCTACCAGAACGCATGAATGGCGAATGCGCCAACAAACTGCTGAAAATCATTGAGGAGCCCCCGCAGCAAACAGTGTTCATCCTTGTCTGTGAAGAGCCTGAGAAACTGTTGGAGACCATACTGAGCCGTACACAGCGTTTTGACATCAAAAAGATTGAAACGGCTGCAGTGGAAAGGGCCTTAGTGGAACGAAGAGGACTTGACGAGGCTGTGGCACATCGTATTGCACGGGTAGCCAACGGCAACTGGCTGAAAGCGATGGAAGAACTGGATGCCGGTAACGAGAACCGTCTGTTCTTAGATATGTTCATCATGCTGATGCGCTTAGCCTACCAGCGTAACGTGAAGGAACTGAAGCACTGGAGTGAAACCATGGCCGGCTACGGACGAGAGAAGCAGAAACGGATGATGGCCTATTTCCTTCGGCTGATCCGAGAGAACTTCATGTACAATTTTCAGAATCCGGAACTGGTATATATGACACAAGAAGAAGAGAATTTTGCCAAGAACTTCGCCCGGTTCATTAACGAGGCGAATGTGTTGGAATTCTCTGATCTCTTCACACGGATAATACGCGACATCGGACAGAACGCCAATCCGAAGATTGTATTTTTCGACATGGCACTGAAAGTGATCGTGCTACTGATAAGGAAATAGTTTTGAAATAACGATATAACGAATGATTCAATGGATTATAAGAATTTGAAATACAAAATCAGCACGGGCTGCGACCGCGGACTCTGTATCAAGGCCTGCGGAAGACAAGACCGACAGCTGAACACCTATGACTGGCTGGCCGATGTGCCAGGTAACCAAGAGAGTACGGACTTGGTGGAGGTGCAGTTCAAGAACACCCGTAAAGGTTACTACCATAATGTGAACAACCTGGAGCTGAAGAAAGGTGACATCGTCGCTGTGGAGGCTAATCCAGGACATGACATTGGAGTGGTTACACTGACAGGACGTCTGGTGAAACTACAAATCAAAAAAGCAAACCTGAAATCATCGGATGACATCAAACGGGTGTATCGTCATGCCAAACCTGTGGATATGGAGAAATACCGTGAAGCCAAAAGCCGTGAACATGCCACGATGATCCAAAGCCGACAGATTGCCAAAGACCTCGGACTGCAAATGAAGATTGGCGATGTGGAATATCAGGGTGATGGCAACAAGGCTATCTTCTATTACATCGCCGATGAGCGCGTTGACTTCCGACAGCTGATCAAAGACCTGGCCGCCACCTTCCATGTACGCATTGAGATGAAACAGATCGGTGCACGGCAAGAAGCAGGACGTATCGGTGGTACGGGACCTTGTGGCCGTGAACTGTGCTGTGCCACCTGGATGAAGAATTTCGTGAGCGTGAGCACCAATGCCGCCCGTTTCCAAGATATCTCCCTGAACCCACAGAAACTCGCAGGAATGTGCGCTAAGTTGAAATGCTGTCTGAACTATGAGGTTGACGACTATATCGAGGCCAGCAAGAAGATGCCCAGCAAAGAGATCGTGCTACAGACACAAGACAGCGACTACTATATCTTCAAGACGGATATCCTGGCCGGTCTGATTACCTACTCTACCGACAAACGCTTGGCTGCGAACTTAGAGACTATCTCCTCAGAACGTGCCCTGCAGATTATCGAGATGAACAAACGTGGGGAGAAGCCCGTGTCGCTTACCGACGATGATCAGCAGAAACCGTCAACGCACCCTGTCGATCTGCTCGCCGGAGAGAATATTGCGCGCTTTGATAAGAACAAGAAGAAGAAAAAGAGCAAGACAAGCCGACAGCCTCAAGCAAAAGCATCTCAGGCTCCCGCCGCTAAACCCAAAGGAGCAGAGAACGGGAGCAAAGGGAATGCGCCGAGACATCAGCGTCAGCCAAAGAGCAAAGAGGGAAAGAACAGCGAACCAAAGCAATCATGATGAAATCATTGACATACACCTTATTTATAATAGTGGCTGTGGCATCTGCCGCAGCCACCATTTCATCATGTGACACCAACACCGTTTACGACAGTTACAACCACACCCCCATCTCCGGATGGGAGAAGAACGACACACTGCACTTCGAGGTTGGTCCCCTGCGCGACTCAGGACATTTCACGCAAAGCGTGGGACTACGTATCAACCAGAAATTCCCATTCACCAGTTTGTCACTGGTTGTAGAGCAACGGATCTTCCCTGGATTCCGTTTTCGCACCGACACCCTACGCTGTCAGTTCTATGGGGATGACGATAACCTGCAAGGCAGAGGAGTGAGCTATTATCAATTCAATTTTCCCCTGCGAGAGACAGATCTGCGCCGTGGCGATTCTATCCACGTCACGATCCGGCACGCCATGAAGCGTGAGATACTGCCAGGTATCTCAGACATCGGCTTTATCATGAAACATAGTAACTATTGATCAGGTTCGTACCAGATTCCTGCCTGCATCAATGCGAAGGAAAATAAACAGGAGGAACGTGAACCCCCACAAGGAAGAACCGCCATAGCTGAAGAACGGCAAAGGAATGCCTATCACTGGTGTGAGTCCTAACACCATGCCCACATTGATAAAGACATGGAATAAGAATATGCTGAGCACACAATAGCCATAGACCCTTCCAAACTTGAAAGGTTGTCGTTCCGACAACTTGATTAACCTGAGTATCAACGCTAAGAAAAGTAAGAGCACGATAGCACTGCCAATAAACCCTTCTTCTTCGCCTACCGTACAGAAAATAAAGTCGGTGTCCTGTTCAGGTACAAATTTCAGCTTCGTCTGCGTACCATTCAGGAATCCCTTGCCCGTGATGCCTCCCGAACCGATAGCAATCTGACTCTGATGGACGTTGTAACCCGTTTTCTTGATGTCCTTATCGATACCAAGCAACACATTGATACGAGTACGTTGGTGAGGCTCCAAGGTGTTATTCAGGATATGGTCGGACAGGTTAAACAAGGCTACGGAACCGATGGCAAACAAAGCGATGAAATAGTAGGTACGGATACGGGTGCCCAGTCCCAGATACACCAGATAGCCGATCATACCAGCCGTAAGAGCCATCTGCAGCCACACGATGTCGAAAGGAATGACGAACTTGGAGAACAGAAGGGCGAGAATCGTGATACCGATGGTATAAGCAAGGATGCGCCAGAACTGCCGGGCATCTCGGAGATAGACATACAACATGGAGGCAGTGAACAGTTGCACCATGATGAGCACAGAGAACTTACCCACAGAGGTAGGGGTATCCCAGAGAAGGACCTCCTCATAGCGGATACCTACGACGAAGTAGATAATCATCGCCACGGCGGTGAATAAGATACTGCCTGGCATCCCTTCACGATAGAGCATCAGGGAGAAAGCAAGGTAAACCAAAGCAGATCCCGTTTCTTTTTGCAGGACGATACATGCCATCGGAAGCAGAAGCATACCCACAGCCAAAGCAAAATGCTTCATCTTACTAAGGGTGAAGCCGTAGGTGCTCATCAGTTTGGACAAAGCCAATGCGGTGACAAACTTGGAGAACTCTGCAGGCTGGATATGAACAGGCCCCAGAACCAGCCAGGAACGGGAGCCCTTGATCTCATGAGGGTTGAAGATCGTAGCTATAAGTGCCAGGATCATGAAGCCATAAAGGATATAGGCCACATACTCATACAGACGGTCATCGAGCATCAACAGGATAAAGCCCAGAACGATAGAAGAGCCAATCCAAACGATCTGCATGCCCGAACGAGAGTCCAGACTGAAGATATCTGTATCACCATAGGTATAACTGGCACCGCACACACTGATCCATCCGAACACGAGAAGTGCCAGGTAAATCAGGATCGTCCACCAGTCGAGTGAACGAAGTACGCTGGGTTGTTTATCTACTTGTGGTGCCATAAGCAATTCGTCTGTGCTGGAAGGCTGTGGCACGTGCCTCTGAGGCTGCCGACAACTTCCCGTGTAAATACTGTTCTATCATCAGTCCACCGATCGGTACGCCGAAATCTGCGCCAAAGCCTCCGTTTTCCACATAGACAGCTATGGCAATCTTCGGCTTGTCCATCGGAGCAAACCCCATGAACACCGAGTGATCACGGCCTCTGTTCTGAGCCGTACCCGTCTTTCCGCAGATGGGAATATCACCACGGTTCAGGTGCTTACAAGTTCCTCCCAATACCGAGGCACGCATGCCCTGAACGATATATTCGTAGGCAGTACGATTGGCCATGGTATAATGTTTCTCGGTGAATTCTTTTTTCAGGGGCTCATCCTCCACTTTCTTCACCACATGGGGCGTAATATAGTATCCTCTATTAGCAATCGTCGCACCGAGGTTTGCTATCTGTAAGGGGGTGAGCGTCACTTCACCCTGTCCGATGGAGATACTGATAACACTCAGAGCACTCCATCCCTTTGACAGGTACTTATCATAGTATTCCGCATTCGGGATCATACCGCGTTTCTCACCTGGGAGGTCTATACCCAAGGGATATCCGAATCCCATACTCTTCATATAATCGCGCCAGGTGTTCATGGCCACCTGCACGGATTTGTATTTCTGTCGGTTGCTCAGCATGTAATAAAGTCCCCAGCAGAAATAGCCATTGCATGATGTACTGATAGCCGGCACCAACGAGATGGGAGAGGCATGACCATGACAGCCCACATGCATACCTTTGTAATAGAATCCCCGATGACAGGAATAGGCAGTGTTCTTAGGATGGATGATCCCCTCGCTTAGGAACGTGAGGCCCTGGGATGTCTTGAACGTAGATCCTGGTGGATAAGCTCCCATGATCGAACGGTTGAGCAACGGTTTCCAAGGATCTTTCATTAGCTCGTGATGGTTCTTTCCACGCTGCTTTCCTACCATCATCCTCGGATCAAACGTCGGTGCCGACACCATACAAAGCACCTCACCAGTCTCGGGTTCTATGGCCACGATACTACCCATCTTCCCTTCCATCAACCGTTCACCTAAGGCCTGCAGTTTGATGTCGATACTCAGATCGAGCGATTTTCCTGATTTTGGTTTGGCATCCAAGGCACCGTCCTGATAACGGCCTTTGATACGACCATGTGCATCGCGGAGCAGGATCTGAACACCTTTCTCTCCTCGGAGCTCCTTTTCGTATGAACGTTCAATGCCCTGCTTACCGATATAGTCTCCCGCCTGGTAATATTCATCTTTCTCAATATCCCCAGGTGACACCTCTGCCACATCACCCAACAGGTGTGCTGCATAAGGATAGACATACTGTCGAAGGGTGCGGTGCTGAACATAGAAACCAGGAAAACGGAACATTTTCTCTTGGAAGATGCGGAAATCTTCTTCAGAGAGCTGTGACATAAACAGCTGCTGTGTGAAGCGAGAGTAACCGGGATTTTTCGATCGATCCTTGATCTCTTCCATGCGCTTGATGTAATCTTCTTTGGTAATGCCCAGTGTAGTACAGAACTCAAGGGTGTCAATACGTCCTTTCTGCTCATTCATCACCACCATCAGGTCATAGGCATTCTGGTTGTACACCAAGAGGTCACCATTCCTGTCGCGCATCACGCCACGAGCTGGGAACTCGATCTTTTTCAGAAAAGCATTGCTGTCGGCATTCTTCTTATAGTCGTCGCTGAGAATCTGGAGTGTGAACAAACGGATAAGATAAATGACTATAATCAATATAGCCACTCCCCCTATCACATACTGTCGTTTATCAAGTTCGTAATCTCCTTTCATCGCCTAACGCTCAGATTCTCTATCGCCAAAATGAATACGAATGTCAGGGCAGAACTACCGCCGATACATAACAGCCATTGTTGCCAGTTGAAGAAGTTAAATGCCTCTAATGAGAAGAACACCAAGGTGTAAATAGCAACAATGATCAGGGTAAAGATAGTGAACTTCCCCCACCCTAACGTTTTTATGGACACTTCCAAGTCATCGGTACTGTCACGTGGCACAAAAGGTTCTAACAGGTAAGGCTGCAACAGTCCTATCAGCGTCATCGAACCAGCTGCCACACCTGGGGTATTGGAAAAGATATCGAGGCACAACCCCATCAGGAAACTCCATGTCAAAATAGCCCATTTGGGATAACCCCGATGGAACGTGATGACGAAATAGACATACAGCAACGGTGTAGCGAACCCAAACAGATGGATCCGGTTAAGGATCAGTGCTTGTACAAGACAAAGCACAATGAACGCCACAAATCGTTTCAGTATCTCTGTATCCATACCTCTTAGTTTCTTGACTTGATGGAGTCCTTGGCTGCTCGCAACAAGTCGATACGCTCTTTCATCTTTGAGTCATCGATAATACATACGTCACGCAGCGTACTGAAGTCGGTGCTCAGTTTCACCTGGAGCTGTAATGACAGGCCATCAAGCGACTTGAATACATACAGCACTTTTCCCACCTCCACACCAGGAGGGAAAATGCTTGAGTATCCGCTGGTGATAATATGATCTCCCTGACGTACCTTGGCATGCAGCGGGATATCGTTCACATAAGCACGGTCAGAACGGCGCCCCAACCAATGCAGATAGCCAAAATACCCCCGCTTGTCAACGACCACACTGATATTGGAATGACTATTCAGGACAGGAATCACGACACAATAGTTTTTCGATACCATATAGACAATTCCCACAACACCATTGCCACAAGCCACTCCCATATCCACACGAACCCCATCATCACTGCCCTTATCGAGCGTGATGAGGTTATCGCGTTTATCGATCGAATTGCTAATCACCTTGGCAGGAATCAACTTGTAGCTGTCGAGCATCTGCAACTGGTTGCGTTTGGTGAATCCTGTATCACGAGTAACATCAATCATCTTCTCTGTGAGTTCCTTCACTTGTTGCTCAAGATAGAGATTGCGCTCCGTGAGCTGCTCGTTGACTTTCGTCAAACTGAAAAAAGACTTGGCCTGTGCATCAAGTTCATATACTTTTCCCGCTGCCACATTAGCTGTAGAGAAAAACACACTTCCCTGATAACTGTTGTAGTGGAACAACAGTATTGCGCAGACCACTTCCAGAATGACGAAGAGGAACCAATGGTGGTACTTCGCGATGAATGCCAAAAGATTCCGCATGCCTGTCCCCCGTCTCCAACGTTATTATCTCATCAGGAACGAGAAGCGATCGACATTGTTCAGGGCTATGCCGGCACCCTTTGCCACACAATGAAGAGGATCCTCAGCCACAATGAACGGGATGTTGATCTTATCAGTGAGTCGTTTATCCAATCCTCTGAGCAATGCGCCACCACCAGTCAGGTAAATACCGTTCTTAACAATGTCGGCATACAACTCCGGCGGTGTATTCTCCAGGGCATTAAGAACAGCGGTCTCGATACGTGCCACCGTTTTATCCAGACAATGGGCAATCTCCTGATAACATACAGGCACTTCCATCGGAAGAGCAGTGATACGATTCGGTCCGTGAACGACATAGTCCTCCGGTCCTTCCTCACCCAGGTCTGTCAATGCAGAGCCCACATTGATTTTGATGCGCTCAGCCATACGCTCGCTGACCTTCACATTATGCTGACGACTCATATATTCCTGGATATCAGCAGTCAAGTCATCACCAGCCACCTTGATGGAATTGTTGGCAACGATACCACCAAGAGAGATCACAGCGATCTCGGTGGTACCGCCACCGATATCAACGATCATGTTTCCTTCTGGTGCCTCCACATCCAAACCGATACCGATAGCAGCAGCCATAGGCTCAAAGATCAGATAGACATCACGCCCGCCTGCATGCTCAGCACTATCACGGACAGCACGCAGTTCCACCTCAGTAGAACCCGAAGGCACACCGATCACCATACGCAAGGAGGTGCTGAAGAGGCGGGAGCCAGAGTGCACCATCTTGATCAGGCCACGCATCATCTGCTCACAGGCGGTAAAGTCGGCGATCACACCATCGCGCAAAGGACGGATGGTACGGATTCCCGGATGCTCTTTCTCGTACATCATCTTGGCCTTGTCACCCACGGCAATCATCTTGTCTGTGCGGCGGTCAAGGGCAACCACGGACGGTTCGTCCACCACGATCTTGTCATCACTGATAATGATGGTGTTTGCCGTACCGAGGTCCATTGCAATCTCCTGGATAAATGAAAAAAATCCCATGTTTTATTGTATTACTTAATCCTTTTGTTACTATTTCGTTCGTAAGAGACAGCAGCTTAAGCTTTCTCAAACCAATCGTGAATGGCTGTATCATAATGACTGCTCACGCCGAAAGCACGTGCAGCAAACATCTTGCGTTCCTCTAAAGTAGTCTGAGCACCGTTCTTCTTCAGGATATCAAGCAACATGCCATACTCTGTTTTGCTCGGCACAATCACTACATCGTTGAAGTTCTTTGCTCCGGCACGAATCAAGGAGATGCCACCGATATCGATCTTCTCAATGATGTCTGCCTCATCAGCACCACTTGCCACTGTCTGCTCGAAAGGATAGAGATCAACGATTACGAGGTCTATCTCGGGAATATCGTACTCCTTCATCTGAGCTTGGTCACCCTCATGGTCACGACGTGCCAAGATGCCACCAAATACTTTCGGATGAAGAGTTTTGACACGTCCTCCCAGGATCGAAGGGTAACTCGTCACACTCTCTACGGTCTGACACTCGTAGCCCAGCGACTCAATGAATTTCTGTGTACCTCCTGTTGATAAGAACTTCACTCCCTCTTCGTTCAATTTGGCGAGCAGTTCGTCTAATCCATCTTTGTGGAATACCGATACCAATGCGGTCTTGATTTTCTTTGTTCCAGCCATATCTATTCTTACATTATTATATTAGGGATGCAAAATTACAAAAATAAAGCGAATGTCCCGAAGATTTTACAATAAAAATTATCGAAGACGGCATTTATTTATCACAAATCAAATAATAACAAATTTTTTCCCGAAAAAGTTTGGTGGTGTCGGTGATTTGTACTAACTTTGCACCCGCAAAAAGCTTAGGGGCGTAGCTCAGCTGGTTTAGAGCGCTTCAGTCACATTGAAGAGGTCATCGGTTCGAACCCGATCGTCCCTACCCTAATCTCCCCACTTATTTATTTTCTTATGTTTTTCACTTCGAAAGCGACAGTGAAAAGACACTTTTAAATATCCACTGATCCATAAACAAAAAAAAGAGATGATCACTCACCTCTTTTGTAGCGGGGGTGGGTCACGATCCCACGACCTCCGGATTATGAATCCGACGCTCTAACCAGCTGAGCTACCCCGCCAACACAAAAACGATTTCGTTTTGCGGGTGCAAAGGTACATAAATTATTTAAATACCCAAAAATATTTTGAAATAATTTTCTAATATCCCAAGTTTTTTCGTAAATTTGTCGCATAAAACTACCTAACCACCTATTAAATGGCTTATGGAGAAGCGAAAGATAAACATAGAAAGGGAACTGAGATGCAAAAGCGCGAACATCATCTGGCCCTTGTTAAGCACACCGGAAGGTTTGGCCAAATGGATTGCCGACGAGGTGAAGCGCAATGACGACACCCTCACCTTTACCTGGGGAGAAGTATGGCGCCATCATGAGATCAGAAACGCCACCATCATTGAAGAGGAGAAAGGCGATCATATTCGTTATGCCTGGGAGAACGATGAACCTGAGGCATATTGGGAACTGCGTATCGAGAAAAGCGACATCACGAACGACTATATCCTCATCATTACCGACCATGCCCTGCCCGAAGACATCGATAGCCTGAAGGACATCTGGGAAAGCAACCTGGAACAGTTGCATCATTCTACGGGCCTATGAGTCAAGTAATCGTATTCGCATCTTGCAGTCTGAGACAATGCCCCCATTCCATTAAGATATGATCTCGATGATTTGTAACGTTTGATAAGTTATTCCAGTTTCGTTTGTTTCACTTACTAAGCCTTTGTGGAATGTGGAGCAAGGAGTGTTTTCGAACGCTGATGATCGAAGAAATAGTGCAGAAGCGTTGCACAAAGAGTGCAAGACGTTTGCACAAAGTGTGCAAGGCATCTGCACAAAGTGTGCAACGAACCAGTACTAATTACGCCACTGCACGAAAAGTGCACGACATCCGCACAGATCGTACCTTATCAAGGTCATAATGAAACAAGCGAGACTTGAACAGGCAACAGTACAGTCAGCATAAAAAAACGAATGACTTTGTTTTGTTCTGATCTCGTTTTTCCTAACTTTTCGAAAAATCGTGAAGTTACTCCGTCCCGGCATAAAAATAAATGATTTTATTTTGTATTGCACTCGACTTTTCGTAACTTTGGCTCCGCCGAACTTACTTGCACTCGTAAATGAAAAGAAAAGTATGCTTTCCTTTTGCATTTCTCTCGTTTTTTTGTAACTTTTCGAAAAAATCGTGAAGTTACTCCGTCTCGGCAATAAAAATAAATGTTTTTATTTTGTATTGCACTCGACTT
>DETG01000112.1:0-17218 GCA_002361535.1 Prevotella sp. UBA3294 | reverse complement strand
CGACTTTTCGTAACTTTGCACCCTGCATTTAGAGTGCAAGGTCATTATGTTCAGAATCAAGAAACTCGACATATTCATCGCTAAGCAATTCGGCTTACTGTTCGTTGGAACTTTTTTCGTTTGTCAGTTTGTGCTGATGATGCAGTTCCTGTGGCGCTACATTGACGAGTTGATTGGCAAGGGACTGTCAATGGAGGTACTGGCTCAATTCTTCTGGTATATGAGTCTGATGCTGATCCCCCAAGCCTTACCGCTGGCCATTCTCCTCTCCTCTCTTATTACTTTCGGAAACTTAGGCGAGAGCAGTGAGCTCACTGCCATCAAGGCCGCCGGCATCTCACTGATGCAATCTTTCCGCAGTCTGATATTCCTCACTGTCTGCATTATGCTGGGATCGTTTTATTTCCAGAACGTCATAGGCCCGAAAGCCAACATGTCGTTTGCACAGCTACTGATCTCCATGAAACAGAAAAGTCCGGAGCTGGAAATTCCCGAAGGGATATTCTACGACGGCATCCCCAAGACAAATCTCTACGTCCAGAAGAAAGACACCAAAACTGGTATGCTCTATGGAATGATGATCTACAGGATGACCGACAGTTTCGAAGACGCAGCCATCATACTCGCCGACTCAGGAATGATGCAGAGTACTGCAGAAAAGAAGCACCTGCTGCTGACTCTCTACAGTGGAGAATGGTTCGAGAACATGCAGGCAACAGGGCTCACAGTACCTTATCGACGGGAGACTTTTTCCCAGAAACGCATCGTTCTGGACTTCGATGCCGACTTCAATCTCACCGATGCAGCATCCCTGACCAATAATGCCAAGGGGAAAAGTCTGGCACAGATCAGAAACGATGTCGATTCGCTGAACCACGACTATGACAGTATCGGACGGATGTTCTACCAAGATGCCAAGAGGGCTTTCTACAGTTCAGGAGGACTCAGCAAACGTGATTCACTGCGAGCTGTGAAAATGGCAGGAACGAAGACGTTCAATATCGACACGGTATATAACAAGCTGTCTGCAGAAAAAAGGCAACAGGCCGTATCGGGGGCACTATCAAAGATCCAGTCGGAAAAAAGCAATATGGAGTTCAAAGCACTCATCACAGCAGAAGGTGATCGTGTGATCCGCCAGCACCACATTTGGGCTATTGATAAATTCACGCTGTCACTATCCTGTCTCCTGTTCTTCTTCATCGGCGCGCCCCTGGGAGCCATCATCCGCAAAGGCGGACTGGGGATCCCAGTTATTATCTCCGTTCTGGTATTCATAATCTACTACATCCTCGACAACACCGGATATCAAATGGCTCGAAGAGGCATCTGGGCAGTGTGGTTCGGCAAGAGCATCTCTACCGCCGTACTCACCCCCATGGCTGTTTTCTTCACCTATAAGGCCAATAACGACTCGGTGGTGTTCAACCTCGACCTCTATCGTACCTTCTTTATGAAACTGTTAGGACTGCGTCTGAAACGACACGTCTATGCCAAGGAAGTGGTCATCAACGATCCCGACTACATCAAGAACGCAGAGACACTGAGGAAGATCAACGAAGAGGTGACAAACTATGCCCACGGGCACAAACTATACCGTCTTCCCAACCCCGTCAAGGTCTTCTTCATCTATGAGCCTGATCACGAAATCGAGCGGATCAACGAGGTAATGGAAGCAACCATCGACGACTTGACGAACACCCGCGATAAGGTAATCATGAACGAGCTGAACAACTATCCTGTGGTTTCAACCAAGGCACATACACGACCGTTCGAGCATCGCTGGATGAATATCACAGCAGCCATTATCGTTCCCGTGGGTATCTTTCTCTACTTAAGAATGTGGATGTTCCGTCTCAGACTTTATCGTGACCTGCGAACGATCAAGCAGACAAATGCAAACATCGTGAACCGCATTCAGCAGATGTTCCCGAATAATGATCAATCATAACATATATATTATATAATAAGGTGTAAACACTATGGAAGAGTTCAAACTGAACAGCATCGATGAGGCTGTAAAAGATATCAAGGAAGGGAAATTCGTCATCGTCGTCGATGATGAGGACCGAGAGAATGAAGGCGACCTAATCTGTGCAGCAGAGAAGATTACACCCGAGATGGTGAACTTCATGCTGAAATATGCACGGGGCGTGCTATGTGTTCCTATCACCATCTCAAGGTGCGAAGAACTGGAACTGCCCCATCAGGTAATGGAAAACACATCGGTACTTGGAACACCTTTCACCGTTACTGTTGACAAGCTGGAAGGATGCTCTACAGGCGTTTCTGCCCACGACAGAGCCGCTACCATACGGGCACTTGCCGACCCGACCTCAACACCACAGACTTTCGGACGCCCAGGACACGTGAACCCACTATATGCCCAAGAGAACGGTGTGCTGAAAAGAAGCGGACACACAGAAGCAGCCATCGACTTATGCAAACTGGCCGGATTACAGCCGGCAGGGGCCTTGATGGAAATCATGAACGAAGATGGCACCATGGCTCGTATGCCCCAGCTGATAACCTTTGCCAAGGAACACGACATGAAGATCATCACCATCAAAGACATGATCGCCTACCGCCTGAGAAAAGACTCCTTAGTAGTGATGGGCGAAGAGGTGGATATGCCCACCATATATGGCCATTTCCGTATGATCCCCTTCCGACAGGTGAGCAACGGTCTGGAGCATTTCGCACTGATCAAGGGCGAATGGAAGGAGGGAGAGCCGATCATGGTGCGCGTACACTCCTCATGTGCCACTGGCGACATCCTCGGCAGTATGCGGTGTGACTGTGGCGAACAACTGCACAAAGCCATGCAGATGATCGACCAGGAAGGGAAAGGTGTAGTGGTCTATATGCAACAAGAAGGGCGTGGTATCGGACTTATGAACAAGATTGCCGCCTACAAACTTCAAGAGGAAGGTTTAGACACTGTGGAGGCCAACGTACACTTGGGTTTCAAGCCTGATGAACGCGACTACGGATGTGGAGCACAGATCCTTGCCAAACTCGGTGTGAGTAAAATGCGACTCCTCACCAACAACCCCGTGAAACGTGTAGGACTGGAAGCTTACGGATTGGAGATTGTGGAAAACGTGCCGATAGAGGTGACTCCCAACAAATACAATCTGCGATATCTAAAGACGAAAAAAGACCGAATGGGACACATTCTCCACCTATAAATGAAAATATTGACGCATTTTTTCGTTTTTAACGAATAAAATGATTACTTTTGCATGCATTTTTAAATCCGCATTATGGCTAAATTATCAAATCGCTTAAACAGATTGGCACCATCGGCCACACTGGCCATGTCGCAGAAAAGCAGTGAAATGAAAGCGCAGGGCATTGACGTGATTAACATGAGTGTGGGGGAACCCGACTTTAATACGCCTGACCATATCAAAGAGGCTGCCAAACAAGCTGTTGACAACAATTACTCTCGGTATTCTCCAGTTCCTGGATACCCCGAGTTACGCAAAGCTATCGTAGCCAAGTTGAAAAACGAAAACAATCTCGACTATACCCCTGCAGAGATTTCCGTCAGCAACGGAGCCAAACAATGCGTATGTAATGCCATTATGGCCTTGGTTGATGACGATGAGGAAGTGATCATCCCCGCACCCTATTGGGTAAGTTATCCCCAGATGGTCAAACTGGCAGGCGGTATCCCCACCATTGTGCCGGCAGGATTTGAACAGAATTTCAAAATGACACCCGAACAGTTGGAGGCTGCCATCACTCCCAACACCCGAATGCTTATTCTTTGCTCACCCAGCAATCCCACCGGTAGTGTCTATACCGCCGAGGAACTGGAGGCTCTGGCCGCCGTCATCCTCAAGCACGATGACCTCTTTGTCCTGGCTGACGAAATCTACGAACATATCAACTATACGGGCAAACATGCCAGTATCGCTGCCGTTCCCGGTATGAAAGAGCGGAGTATCATCATTAACGGGGTGAGTAAGGCGTATGCCATGACAGGCTGGCGCATCGGATTTGCCGCTGCCCCGGAATGGATCATCAAAGGTATCAATAAACTTCAAGGACAATATACAAGCGGTCCGTGCAGTGTCAGTCAGAAAGCTGCAGAGGAAGCCTACGTTGCTTCTCAACAATGTGTAGAGGACATGCGACTGGCTTTTGAACGTCGGCGTGACTTGATCGTAAAACTGGCCAAAGAGATTCCGGGCTTAGAAGTGAACGTTCCTCAGGGAGCTTTCTACCTCTTCCCCAAATGCAGTAGCTTCTACGGCAAAAGTGACGGTCAGCGGGTGATTAACAATTCCAGCGACTTGGCTATGTACCTCTTGGAAGTAGGCCATGTGGCCACAGTAGGTGGCGATGCATTCGGCGACCCCAATTGTTTCCGGATGAGCTATGCCACCAGTGATGACAATATCCGTGAGGCCATGCGAAGAATCAAAAGCTGTCTTTCCAGACTTGCATAAAAGGGAACTGGTTGGCAAAGAGATTAAGATGCTTTTCAACAGAAAAATAAAGAAATCTGTTGTTAAAACTCCTTAATTATTTGAGTAATTCCTTATTAATTGCTATCTTTGCCAAGTCTATGTAAACCTTTGGGAGTGTCTTCACATAACAACAAAGAAAGGAAATATTTTTAAACTTAATTTATTAATAACTAAAATTTAAATTCAAAATTATGGCAACTACACAAGCTAAGGCAGCGAATCCGAAGAAATCTTCAGGATTCCAGGGAGTTCAAGCAGCGATTTGGATCATCGTATTCTGTTTCATCGCAGCTGTATGTTTCTACAAATTCGTACTCGGTAACCCGGCAAACTTCGTTGATGGCAATCCTGAGAATGCCGTGAAGGACGGAAGCCTCATGGGTCTCGTGTACAAAGGAGGTATCGTGGTGCCTGTGATCATCACCTTGCTGTTCACTGTGATCGCTCTGAGTATCGAGCGCTGGCTTGCTCTCCGTACCGCTTTTGGTAAAGGTAAGCTCCCCAAGTTCGTAGCAAACATCAAGGCTGCGCTGAAGGCAAACGACTTCGCAAAGGCTCAGAAGCTCTGCGACGACCAGAGAGGTTCTGTAGCAAACGTGATCGGTGCAACCCTCGCTACCTACAAGAAGATGGAAGAGACAACAGGCATGAACAAGGAAGAGAAGATCGCTAAGATCCAGGCTGCTTACGATGAGGCTACTCAGCTCGAGATGCCGACTCTGCAGATGAACATGCCGATCCTCGCTACTATCGTTACTCTGGGTACCCTGACCGCTCTGTTCGGTACTGTGGTTGGTATGATCCGTTCATTCGCCGCTCTGGCCGCTGGTGGTGGTGGTGACTCTCTCGCACTGTCACAAGGTATTTCTGAGGCCCTCGTTAACACGGCTTCTGGTATTTTGACATCATGGGGTGCTGTGATCGCCTACAACTATTACACAAATAAGATCGACAAGCTGACATACGCCCTCGACGAGGTTAACTACACCATCGCTCAGACCTACGCAGAGAATCACAAGGATGAGGCTTAATTTTTGCTAACCCTTTTAAAACATTTATCAATTATGGGTAAAGTAAAAGTTAAGAAATCGGACGTCTGGATAGACATGACCCCTATGTCTGACGTGATGGTCCTCTTGCTGACCTTCTTCATGATGACATCTACGTTCGTCAAGAATGAGGCAGTCAAGGTGGTGACCCCTATGTCAGTATCGGAGATCAAGGTTCCAGAGACGAACGTTCTGACGGTTCTGGTTGACAAAGATGGAAAGATCTTTGTAGGCTTGGACACGCCGCAGAAGCAGGAAGCCCTGCTGAGCGACATGGCCGCCAAATATGGCATTAGCCTGACCGGAGCGCAGCTGGAGAATGGTCGTGGCGCCGCGAATATCGGTGTTGCGATGAAGGATTTGAACGAGTTCCTCAGCCAGCCAAATGAGAAACTCAACGACTACCAGAAGACACGCGGTATTCCTACCGACAGTGTGAATGGTGGTATGAGTGAGTTCCAGGACTGGGTGAGTGCAGCTTATGATGCAAACGGTGAGGATATGAAGCTGGCCATCAAGGCTGATGCAAGTACTCCGTACAAGACCATCAAGAAGATGATGTCTGAGCTTCAGGATATGAACCGCAACCGTTACTACCTGATTACGTCTTACAAAACTAACTCGGAGGAATAAGTCATGGCAAAGAAAAAGGAAAGCAAGCAGAAAAAGATGAATGTCCGCGTTGACTTCACGCCAATGGTGGATATGATGATGCTTCTTATCACGTTCTTCATGCTCTGTACATCTTTGGCTAAGCCCCAGACGATGAACCTGACCATGCCGAGTAACGATAAGAACTTGCAAGACAACCAGAAGAACGAGTCGAAGGCTTCACAGACTATCACTATCTATGTCTGTGGAAATGATAAGATCTTCCATATCGACGGTATCCCCAACTATGAGGATCCCAACTGCCTGAAAGAGACCACTTGGGGCAAGGACGGTATTCGTAAGGTGCTCATCGAGCACGTCACAGAAGACGGTTCCACACCTGTGGCCGATATCATGAAGGCAAAGGCCGAATTGGATAAGAAAAAGCTGGAAAATCCCTCTCAGTATCCTGACAGTATCTACGACAAGGAATTGGCAAAGATCAAGAAGGGTGAGATTGGTAACGGCGAGAAAGTACCTACGATGACCATCGTCATCAAGTGTACCGATGAGGCTTCTTACAAGAATATGGTTGATGCTCTCGACGAGATGACGATTTGTAGCATTGGTACCTACGTGATCGATAAAGTGAACGAGGATGACATGAAGCTTCTCGAAAAGCGCGGTATCAAATAATCACTAATTAAGGAAAGGAAATTAACTATGTCAAAAATTGATTTGGTATCCCATGAATGGGCCGACATCGTCTTTGAAGGAAGGAATCAGAAATACGGAGGTTATGTCCTGCGTAAGAACACTTCAAAGAGAAACGTGATGGCCGTTCTGTTAGTGATTGCTGCAGGAATCCTCGCTTATCTTGGACTGACCATTGCTCGTACTATCGAGGCTAACCGCCAGGTGGAGAACACCCAGGCTATCGAGCTCTCTGCTCTGAACGAGAAGAAGAAGGAAGCCAAGAAGATCGAGAAAGAGGTTGTCAAGGTAGAGCCCGAGAAGGTAATTGAGAAGGTGAAGAGTTCTGTGAAGTTCACTCCTCCTGTGATCAAGAAGGACAGTGAAGTGAAGGAAGATAACCAGCTCGACCTCGAGAAAGTTGAGAAGACCAACGTGACCATCGGTGCTTTCGACGTTCAGGGTAACGACGAAGTAGGTGGTGAGGTGCTGAAGGCTAAGGAAGAGATTGCTCAGCCGGAGCCCCCGAAGCACGAGGAGGAGAACAAAGTGTTCGACGTTGTGGAGCAGATGCCTTCGTTCCCCGGAGGTATGGGTGCCCTGATGTCATGGCTTAGCCAGAACATGAAGTATCCGCCCATCGCTGCCGAGAATGGTGTGCAGGGTCGTGTCATCGTACAGTTCGTGGTTGAGAAAGACGGTTCTATCACCGACGTACATGTTGCCAAGTCTGTTGACCCGTCACTCGACAAGGAGGCAGCCCGCGTTGTGAAAGCAATGCCTCACTGGATTCCTGGTAAGCAGAACGGTTCAGCCGTACGTGTAAAATATACAGTTCCTGTAACATTCAAACTTCAGTAATTACAGCAGATGTATAAGAACTTATTCTACATTTTCGTAGGATTAACTATGTTTTTCGGTTTGTCTTCTTGCGAGGACAAACCGAAAGACGGTAGAACAGATACTTACTCGTCAGGAGCGGCTCAGTTCGCTTCTGACGAAAGTTTTAGTCCGATTATGGACGAGCTGGTGGAGGTGTTCGAGGCAACCTATCCGAAGGCAAAGCTTTCATCTATCTACACCAACGAGCTCGATGGCATCAACCTGTTGCTCAGCGACAGTATATACTTGACCATCGCAGCCCGTAACTTCACGCAAAAGGAGTTCGACAACCTTAAGGAACGCGGGTTCCAGCCCAAAGCGATTCCTTTGGCATACGACGGACTTGCCTTGATCTGCAACAACCAGAATACCGACTCGTGTATCAGCGTGAAAGATGTGAAGCGCATCTTGAGCGGTGAGGCAAAGAACTGGAATGAAATCAATCCCGGTTCCAAGCGAGGAGAGATCTGGGTTTGCTTCGACAACAAACAGTCGAGCACCGTTCATTACTGTGTAGATTCCATCCTTGGGGGGAAGCCTATTAACAGTCCGAACATCTTTGCAGCCAAGACCAGCAAGGAAGTGATTGAATATGTCGAGAAAACACCGAATGCCATCGGTGTCATTGGTAGTAACTGGCTGAACGACAAGCGGGACACCACCAATACCACATTCAAGAAGAACATTACAGTGATGTCAGTCAGCAAGAAAGACGAGGCTACCGAGATGAACAGTTGGAAGCCTTATCAGGCATGGCTGCTGAACGACAGATATCCGTTCGTCAGAACGATCTATGCTTTGCTCAACGATCCACGTCGCGGTCTGCCCTGGGGCTTTGCCCATTTTATTGAACAACCCACGGGGCAACTGATCATCTTCAAGTCGGGTCTTCTACCAGTACGTGGTGAGATCACGATTCGTGACGTAAACGTAAAGAGCGAGTAATAAACTTTTTTAACGCCACGTATTTAAACGAAAAAAGAAAAGTAACATCATACTTGTGACAAAAGGATTACTAACAAATAAAAAAAAGAAGTTATGAAAGCAATCAAATATTTCTTCGCAGGAGCTTTGATGCTGGGCATCTCAGCTCAAGTTATGGCACAAGACGTAAAGTCTAAGATCGATGCCATTACAAAAGTAATCGTAAGTAACAACGGTGTGGGTCCTGCTGTCAAGGATGCAGTGAAGGTTTTCGTCAAAGAAAACAAGAAGAACGCCGAAGCACTTGCGGGTTTAGGACGCGCTTATCTCGACATCAAGGATCAGACAAACGCACTGAAGTATGCCGACATGGCCATCAAAGCCAACAAGTCGAATGCTGCCGGTTATCTGTTGAAAGGTGACATGGCTGCCATTAACGACAACGGCGGTGAGGCTGCCATGTGGTATCAGACAGCCACACAGTTCGACCCCAAGAACCCGTTAGGCTACATCAAGTATGCCCGCGTTTACCAGAAGGTAGATGCTCAGGGTGCTGAAGACATGCTGCGCAAGCTCACCACTATTGACCCTAACTACCCTGTGGATGCTGAGATTGCCCACATGTACTATTCCAACAACAAGTTCGCCAAGGCTTTGGAGAACTATAAGAAGGTTGACAAGAACAAGCTCGAGGATGACAAGCTCACAGAGTATGCCCTCGCTGCCTACTTCCTCGGAAAGTCTGCCGAGAGTCTGGAGGCTGCAGAGTATGGAGCGAAAAAGTATCCTCGCAGTGCCGGTCTGAACCGTCTTTCGTTCTACAACCACACCGACCTGAAGAACTACGACAAGGCTCTCCAGTTTGCTGATGCTCTCTTCAACCGCAGCGACAGTGCTAAGTTCGTGGGCCGCGACTATCTCTACTATGGTCATGCCCTCAAAGGTGGCGGTAAATACGCTGAGGCCATTAAGAACTTCCAGAAGACCTACGATCTCGATAACACTCAGACCGATGTGCTGAAGCTGATCTCTGACTCTTACCTTGAGAACAAGATGCACGACAAGGCCGTGGAGTATTATCAGAAGTATATCGCCACTCAGGAGAAGAAGAAGGCCAGCGACTACGGTGCTATCGCACGTATCTACCTCGATCTTGCAGAGAACGAGACCACCCAGGCTGCCAAGGAAGCCGCTCTGTTGAAGGCTGATCAGGCTTATGCCGACCTTGCTGTGGCCATGCCCTCTAACGAGAGCTATTCTGCTTACCAGCGTGCTCACATCCACCACATGATCAACCCCGACATCAAGAAGGGTGCAGCCAAGCCATTCTATGAGAAGTGCGCATCAATCCTTGAGGCTCAGGCAGAGAAAGATGCTGGTGAGATGACCACGCTTGCTGAGGCATACAACTACCTGACCGTTTATTACATCCAGAACGACCAGATGTCAAAGGCTAAGGAGTATGCAGCCAAGCTGAAGGCTATCCAGCCGGATAACGAAACTGCCAAGCAGGTTCTCTCTCTCTAATCAAATAGCAGTCAATACCTGACTGGATCAGTTTGACAAAGAAATGTAAAAGGACAAGTAGGAATATCTTCCTCCTTGTCCTTTTACACTGAAATAGGATATCACGTGTCTCACGAGATGATCAAAATAGGAGATCAAATGACAGGAAAGTGAGAATGATGAGAAAGGCGATGCTCCTTACCCTCCTGTCAGTGCTTGCGCTCTTTGCCTGCACCGACCGCCGCTACCCCACAACGTTGGTGGTAGCCGACAGTCTCTGTGCCGTCAATCCCGACAGCGCCCTGCACCTGCTCACCCAATACAAAGACTCCATCCAGACGGCATCCAAGGCCCACCGAATGTACTACCACCTGCTGCTTGCCGATGCCATGAACAAGGCCTACGTGGATATGACCACCGACAGCATCCTCAAGGAGGTTGCCGATTACTACGACCGCCACGGCTCCGCCAATGAGCAGATGCGCGCCCACTACCTCCTCGGCTGTGCCTACCGCGATATGGGCGAGGCTCCCATGGCCCTGCAAGCTTACTATGATGCTATATCATACGCAGATACAACAAGAAATGATTGTGATGTTAATATATTAATAGGTATATATGGCCAAATGGCTCACTTGTTTCATCTCCAGAATCTTCCTTATGATGAAATCTGGGCGGTCAACCATTATATTCATTACGTAAGTAAAACAGATAATCCAGAAGAATATCTTGTGGCACAAAAACAGCTGATAAAGCCTTACTATCTCCTTAATAAGAAAGATACGGTCTTACAGATCATCAATAATACATATCAATCCCTTAAATCAATTGGTAGTATTCAAAAAGCAGCATCAACATTAACGACATCCATTTATATCTATATCGAACGTGGTGAAATAGAAAAAGCAAGTAAGGCTTTGTCTGTTTTTGAGAATGAATCCGGACTGTTTGACGGCAAAGGAAACATAGCGAAAGGACGGGAAGGCTTTTATTACATCAAAGGTTTCTATGAACTTATGACTAATAATATTGACTCTGCGGAATTGTATTTTCGCAAGGCAATTCATTATGGTTATAATTCCGAAGGTTACAAAGGGCTCCTTGCCGTATATAAAAGAAAGAAAAATGCAGACTCCATCTTCTTTTTTGCCAACAAGTATGAAGAAGCTCAAGATTCCCTACATAACAGGATGCAAACAAATGCTATCCACCAGATGTCTTCTCTCTATAAATATACCAGAAGTCAAAATGAGGCAGCAAGGGAAAGAAACAGGGCTCAGAGAGCCATTATTCTTTTAATTGCAATTATAATGCTAAGCATTCTGCTACTGCTTATAATCGCTTTCATAATCCTACGATATCGTAAAAAAAAGAAAGAGAAGGAAATGGAAATAGACTCTTTAAGAAAGTCCCTCGTGAAGGTGAAAAAGCAAAGAAGCATCGTTCAGGAAGAACTTCGGAAACTAAAGGAAAGAGACTATGAGGGAATCATTGCCGAAAAAGAGAAACAAGAAAGGGATTTGACAAAAATCATAGAACAATTACAGACTGAAAATAAAACTATTAGAAAGGCAGTAATTACAATAGGAACAAATCATCCTGACGCTTTCATTGAAAGCAAGATCGCTGTGCTGTTTATTAAGAAAGCTAAGAGGAAATCAGAAAGACCGGTGCCAACAGAAGCGGAATGGAGAATGCTGACATCACAGTTCTGTAAAGAAAATCCCTCTATGTACAAGTTTTTTAGTGATGGGAAAGGCTTGTCTTTGTTGGAACAGAGAATCTGTATACTTTTAATTCTTGGTATTCCAGAAAAAATGATTTCAACGATGACCGAATCTTTACCCTCTACAGTGTCTAATTCAAAGACACGTGCTAATGAAAAACTATTTGGAAAGAGAGAAGCGCATTCATTAAAGAACAACCTATTCCATGCCTTAAACCTATCATGATGAATTTTGATGAATTATTTTTGTAACACATTGACTGATAACGGATTCAACAGATTCCAGTTGACGAACAAACGAATTCTGACGTACTAAGATTATTCGTTTTATTTGGTAGGATAACAATTTTACCATACATTTGTGCCGATTTTAATAGCATAATTATGAAAAGAGTTTTATTTGCTTTCGTGTTAATTGTAATGGCATCTTATAGTGGTGCTATAGTTCAAAAAGTATCTGATGAGATATACCTTGAAGCAGGTATCGTTGATCCAACAATCCCAGATGACCCATATCATAGGTCACCAGCAGCGATTCCTAATGTTTCCCTCGAAGGCCATACTTTATTCTTCACGACACCATGTGATAGCTATTCTCTCCAACTATTGGATGAATATGGTAGTGTGGTCTTTTTCTCGGTTATTTCTACAGGAACAACAAGCCTTGCTTTACCTTCTACCCTCTCAGGTGACTACCAGATCCGGCTCATCGAAGGATACTGGTATTTCTATGGGTGGATTCATCTTTGAAGCGATAATCATCTAAACTAAACACCGCTTTATGAGAAGTCATATATTATCATTTCTTTTATTATTCCCATTCTGTTGTTATGCACAGGATGTAGATTCGACATTTTCAGTGACATACGTCGAATCTGCTCGTGCAAGCCTACCTACATCACTGATATCGAATGTCCAAAGTACAGGGATACCCATTGACTCACTAAAGTCGAGACAAGGGAAATTCATTGCTTTGATATACGACGATTATTATCTTACAGAAGGTATAATACGCAGTGTTTATCAGGCAATGTGTCTATGGGAAGATTGTATGAGTATAACAAATCCTATCGTGTTTGATTTACTGTTTGACGAAGAAATGGAAAATCAAGACGAAATGATAACTGTTGTGAATTATGGCAAAGACATGATTAACAGAATCTGTATTCCACAAAGTTTAATGAGCCAGAGGTCTTTGGGCGGAAGCTCATCTGACGGCCAAATTACAGTAAATGCAAACATTGACTGGGATGCTTCATGGGGATACGAAAGTCCATACGGTATTGATAGGTTCACAACTGCCATGCTACGTCATATTGCCCATCTTTTAGGCTTTGGATCATCTGTAGGTTACCGTGGGGACAACCTCAGATTTTTGGGTGTGTTACCAACCGCGTTCGATCAGATGATTCTCGATGACGAAGACAACTTGCTTTCGCTTAGCACCAACATTGGCAACTTTCTGTCTCGGGACATATATCTTCAAGTTGGCAATAACAAGTATCCTCTATTCAGTTCTGGACAAGGCTATATATCATACAGGACGGCAAACTATTTCTCCATAGGAGAGGAAGCCATTATGGAATATCCATACATCAATGTAGAAAGCCTGCTATGTATTGATTCGATAGTCCTAGAAGTCTTAGAAGCTATTGGATGGACAATAACAGATGACAAAAAAAGGGTAATAACTGGAACAAACCTGGATATAGACGGATATGGAAGCTATTATTCAATTCATACCTTTGGAATACATCCTGATGGGGCGACCGTGAACAGATGGGTGTTACAACTTTTTGACAACAACACACATCAGTATCAAGATGTAGAAGTAGGCTACGGACAATCATTCTGTCCTGTAAACTACACTATTACTGATTCCTATTTAGACGATTTCAACTGCATTCAGGCAAGGATAAGATGTACACTGACAGACAGTGAGGGAACCAGGACATACAACTATCCCTTGTTCCTAGAGCTTGCCCCATGGCTTGATTCCTATGAGATCAGCAATGTCGTATATCATTCTACCTCAAACACTTATGATTTGGATTTCCTCATCCATCAAAACGGGGCAGCATTGATACGTTTATATGTTGGTAACGATTACTCAATGTCACAGAGTTATTTGATGCCTGTGAGTAACCCGTCCACCCTTCATATAGCAAATGTTCCTACTGCTGGTAACAGTTATTTAGACTTGACAATGGAAAACAGCTATGGGACATCCTTTAAGTATATACCGTTAGATCTATCAAATAACAATTCACATCAAGGAACATATTCTGATTACCAAGGTGTCACATTGGACAGGCATAAAGTAAGATATGATAGCAATACTCGGCATTCAGTTATTAAACGAATCAAAAGGAGGGATTATGATAGGAAGACTTATATGCGCTTTACTTATTAGTATCTTACAGATAACAGTTGTCTGTGCAGAAACCGACGTGCACTTTTCCATTTTTGTGAACGGGGAGCCTGTCTCGGGAGGTTGTGTCCTTCATGATGGAGATATTCTATCCATCAGTCCCGTATATGAAGACGGCACGATTGTTAACATGCCTTCCCAAACCATGACCGCCAGTATTTACCTAATTGATAGTGATAATAATGAAAAATGGGGGAAACGTATTGAGGGCGACACAAGTTTATTCTTGGAGGTTATGCCAGGCTTCTTCGAAGGGGTCGATCTTTCAGACGCAACCCTCATCCACGACCCATACGGTGACGCCTATCATTCCGCTGTTGTCAAATGTAGCCTCTCTGTTAACGATCAGGAACTGTTGGGCGAACGGATTCCTATCAGATTTGAACTCATCCCTGCAAAGCCTTTGATTCAGGAAGTGGTCGTTGACTCCTTATATTCGGAAATCACCAACTATTTGGCCAAAATGGATGAAGGTATTACATGCTATTGGTTGTCCATTAAGGCATTGAGCCAGAGGAGTAAGAATGCAAGAGTCGATGCCTCCTGGTGTTGGGATGGTTTCCCCTATAATCCTGTTTATAGTTATCAGGATATGGGTGTGACCGAGGGAATCGCTGACGGACAGATTGCCCTCTTTAGTAATGAGTTTTTCCATGTTATCGCATGGAACGAGTATGGCTATTCCCTTTCGGAGACACTTAATATGACCCAGGTATTGACAGACATATCCCTGCCTACTGTTCCAAATAACGTGTGTAAGGTTGTGGGAAGACGAATCCTAACACCTGATGGCACCCCGCCTGAGTATTACCGACTGTTCAGCAGCAAGGGAGAACTGATCTGTCAGGAACAAGGAATATCCATCCTTCCCATATTTGATAGAAAGGGGGTCTGTATCTTACAAGTAAAGCCCGTTCATCAAAAATGTCAAACAATTAAAATCTTAGTAAAATGAGAAAAGCGTTACTATCCATGTTTATGACCTTATGTGGGGTCATAGCATACTCACAAAACACGTCATCCTATATCTACGAAACCGGTACAAGTAATCCTGTCATTTATAACCAACCGCAATCCCGTAGGATATACGGAGGCTCGATAATAAAAGTTTCCTATGAAGGAAGCAATGTCATGCGAAACACAAAGTTACAGAATGCCATGGCTAAGGCATGTCATTTATGGGAGGAACAGATGCCGACATGTTTCCCTTTGAAAATCGCTGTGCGAATGGGCAATCTTAACAACACAACAGCCCTTGCACGGGTTGAGACCATAAATGGGAATGACAGTGTTTTTGACTATGGAAAGCTATACCTAAAAAAATGGTACATGTATCCTCTTTCTGAAATACCAGAAGAGAACTACACTTTTGAATTCTTTAGAGATAGCCCAGATATCATCATTACCTTTACCAATCGGAATGTGTTTGACTATAGCCTATCGGGCAACACAAACAGCGGTAAATATGATTTTATTACAGTTGCATTGCAGGCGTTTTATAAAGCCTTAGATTTGTCATCATTAGACAATACTTTATCATCAAGCCTGCCAGATGTCCAAGAGGGATATGTAAGGTCGGCTTTCAGAGATACTAGCGGTCCTGAGGAAACCATCGTGCATTCTGAGTTGTCAAAGAATACAGTAGTCCGGTATCTTGGAGATGGAATGCACGATTATTTAGAGCCCAAGTGGTTTATAAATTACATCGCTGTAGGCATGGGGGGATCTGTCATTAGCGATACAACTTCTTGCACCTACCCTGTTACTGCTTATCAAGGACAACAAAGTGGTTCTGTGTTGTCTACGCCTATAAACGATAATCGTAACAACAATGTTGCCCAATATCTATCCCAATTCTATGAAACATCTGGAGGTTATGGTAACTTTGTGATGCAGAATGATGGTACATGGAGAAAATTCATCTATTACAGTAACATTTCTGAGAACGACAATATGGTAAATGCAAGACAGGTTGACGGGCACTTGATAATTAAGACAGTGACGGAAAATGGACTTAACAGCATAGTTACATATTCTCTTTACGAATATATTCCCAGGAAATCAACTCCGGTTCTCATTTCTGCCGCACCCTTCAGTCTCTATGGCACCAATAGTGTTCTGGCAAGGCCATTAAACAGAGATGATGATGAATATATGGAGGTCACAATAGGCTTTACTGATATAGAAGGATGTGCTAACATTCTTGTTGAGCAAGTTGATGAGGATTATCCTTTTCCAACTTATTATTATGTAGATCCTGAAGACGGTGAATTTGTAGCTATAATGAATAAAAACTATAAGTCAACATTCACTCTTCATTATATCAATGCTCATGGTGAGACCATCGGGAATCCAATAGAAATAGACCTTTCTGACTTTGATACAAATGCTCTTGATATGACAGTGTCATTCCATGGTGGTAAGATTGAGTACAACATCTTTGAGAAAGACATGAACTCAAAAGCTATCTGTACAGTTAAAAACCTCCTTTCTTCTGAAACTTCATTTACCAGAAAAGTTGATAACGAAAATGGTACTATTGACATATCTGACTTGCCAAGAGGTCTTTACTTAGTGACGTTTACTAGTGGGGAAAAAAGGTTTTCGACTAAAATTGTAAAATAAGGAGCAGCTGTCATACCTGTCACTTCCACAGGAAATAATGATCCTGAGATGGAAATTGCTATCTCTTATAACAGATAAGATACAATAAATCCCCATATTTTGAACAACGAATCAATATATATTATATTTTTGCACTGAAATACCAATCCTAACAAAAATAGAACAATATGATGAGAAGGTTAGCAGTTATATTCATGGCAGTAGTGCCCCTTCTGTCATTCGGGCAACTAATTTCTGGCTGGATTAATTTGGATGTTTCTCCTTTAATTTATATATTTGCAAAAAAAGGATATGAGAAGAAAAGAATTAT
>DETG01000094.1 GCA_002361535.1 Prevotella sp. UBA3294 | reverse complement strand
ACTCTACCTTGACCGCCATCGACGAAACGTAACCTCGCCGCCTCGGATATTACGGATTCGAGGGGCGTGTGTTACGGCTTGTCCAAGTCTGCGACTAAGCGTGAACTGTGCGATGCTTCCATCTACCACCTTGCTACCCCATCCAAAAAAACTTTGCTTAAAGGCATTTCAAGAGGTAAGTGGCAGCATGGTAGCAATTTTACGAGAACTTTTTGCGGGCGAACACATTATCTTTACTTCACCACCACTTTCCTGCTTAGGGCACTGTCGGGATTGACGGCACAGAGACTGTCGGCTACCACCAACGTCGTGGGGTAGCGGCGGTCGGTGCAGGCAAAGAGCGCAAGCACCGATAAGAGGGTAAGAAATATTGCCTTTCTCATCTTCAATTAGGGATCAGGGCATGTCATCTGGCTCCCACAGATGTCTCGCCATATCTACATGTCCGTTAGGTTTAAACGTTACCCCTTCCTCCTCCAAGAGTGTTCGCTGACGACTCCAGCCGGGAGCAGTACGTCCAACCTTGTTCACCACACGATGACAAGGCAGCAGCGAAGCACCAGGTGTATAGCGTAATGTGCGCCCTACCATCCGCGAATGGCTCGGCCATCCTGTCAAGGTAGCGATGATGCCATACGTCGTCACACGTCCACGAGGGATCTGCGCCACGATGTTCAGCACATCATCACGGAACGCCCTTGCCTGCTCGGCAGACATCCGGTCGGGATAGTCTTTCATCTCCTAAGGTTTCTCTTGCTTTGAATAGTCATCAACGATTGACAGCAAACGGGCATTCAGCTCACGACTATCTGTAAGGAGGTTCCAGATACCGTCTTCCGAAAGGACACCCCGTTTCAGACTCTGAGGAAGACGGCCCGCCTCGTCATCGGCATAGTCGTGTTTCCACTCATCACTGCCATAGTAAGCACTCAGCTCCTGAATAGCCTGCCTTGCAGCTGCATAGTTGTCGAGAGCCGCCGAGAGCTGCATCACGGCTTGCGAAGCCCTGTCAAGATGCTGCTCCATGGTCTTGATTCTTTCCAATTGATCCATATCTGTTGTTTTGTCAAGATGTTACGTTCATCCAATAGCTACGTTCCTCGTCGGTCATTTTCTCAATGGCATAGCGCAGGGTGGTGCGTGCCATCTCGTGAGCATGTTGGCGCAGGAAGTCACGAAGCAGATCCATGCTCACCCGTTTGCCCACTTCCCGAAGCATCCATCTCACAGCTTTGTGCATCAAATCGTGGGGATGGTGCAGGTGGATCTCAGCATAACGGAGGCACCAGGAGGGATCGCCCATCTGTGTGGTTTTCCAGGTACATACCATGCTCATCCGTTGCCGCCAGAGGTTCTCACTGAAGGCGAGAGCATCAACAATGGTCTGCTTGTCACCCAGATGCGTGGGAAGCATCAGCCAATGACCTAAGATCTTGGGTGCCGACATATCCACAAGATCCCAGTTGTTGGCCCGCTCGGCATGATCGAGATAGAGCATCATGATCTCATCACGTCGCTGGATGGCATGCTCATCGTTGATCCATCGCTTCCCTGTCAGTTTCTCGAACTTCGATACCATCATCAGCAAGCCGCATAACCTGACTTCGTGCCACTGGCTGTCCAATAAGGTAGGGATCTCGTCAAGGGGCAGATCCTTAGCTGCCATCTTCACCACCTCGCGTGTCTGCGGCACCTTCAGTCCGATAAACGCATCGCCCTCACCATACTCTCCAGGGCCAGTCTTGAAGAAACGCATCAGGATCTGCCGCTGCTCTTCGTCGTGCAACGACTCCATATACTGAATGATATCTATCGCTGTCATCATTATTCGTATCTTTGTTGGTTAGATGCCACAAAGATACGAATAATAATTGATTCTTACAATGATTTAGTGAGAATTCAGATCCTCTATCTGATCGATGATCTCCTGATACTGGCGCTGGGTTCTGAAGTGGATACTGAAGCCGATGATCATGCCGATTGCACCTCCCACGATGCCGCCCCACAAAAGACTGTTGGCATAGTCATGGTTCTGGAGATATGTCTCGTAACAGAACCAGCAGAACCAGAGGATGACCATCGGGATACCGACGAGTAGCCAGTTACTGTCGAACTTCTTGGCACTGGCCATCTTTTTACGTGCTTCAATGAGGCTATAACTCATCAGTCCGGGATCACTGATCTTGCTAAGGTTGTAGAAGGTGGCACCAGCACAGATCAGCATCATGACACTCGTGGCAATCCAGAAAGTCAATGAAAGACCGCACATCATGACGAATGCCCAGTAGCCGTAGGGGATCATAATGACACAGAGTGCCATGATCATATAGTAACGGCGGGTGATCGTATTCACATCTTTCTTCATAGAACGTCGGATGATGAGGTCGTTGACGATGGCCTGCTTCTCCAGTTTATTCTTCAGCGTCTGCATCTGCTGGCGCATATCCTCGAACTGTGTATCGTTCTGGTTGTTTACAAATTCGTTGTTCATAATCGTCTAATGGTTTAATCGTTTGACATTTTTTTCAGTTGTTCTCTAATCCTGAACAGGCGGACGCTGACGTTCTTAGTGGTGATGCCGACAATCTGTCCGATCTCCTCATACGAGAGATTCTCCAGCCAGAGCAGGACGATGGCTCTATCGAAGGGTTGCAACTTGGAAATCCGTTTGTGGAGCATGTCCACCTGACGGGTGTCCTCGTCACGGTCTTCAAAGAGGTTGATGTCCATGGTCAGACGAACCGTGGAGGTGCGGCGCTTTTTCCTGTCGAGAGAAATACAGGTGTTCAGTGCGACACGATAGATCCACGTCTTGATGTCAGAGCGATGCTCGAAGCCTTCGAAGCCTTTCCATAGATGGACTAATACCTCTTGGAACAGGTCGTTCACCTCATCGGCATCTTGTGAGAACATGTAGCACACGGTGTAGATGGTGCTCTTGTGTTCTGCAACGGTTTGCGCAAACTGTTTTTCTAATGCTGTCATTGTCTTACTGTTTATGATCTTTGCCCATTAGACGATAGGATGTTTCTGAAAACTACAAGAAAATAAAAAAATATTTACGAGGGAGCGAAACCATTAAAGGAAGCAATCAAACATCTCTTGATAGGCTGCCGCCTTCTTCTCAAAAGCAAGGGGGTAGGCGCGGGATGATGAAGGAAGACGGTAGAGTACCAGGGGATGGTCTCCCGGATAACTGCTGGGGGGAATGGTAACCCAAGTATTGACTTTCGGCATCTGGGGTACTTGCAGGGAGTGACACAGCGTTTCCGTGGCTTTCTCGCCAGTGGTGACAATGGCTTTCAGATGGGGAAGACATGCTATCAAGGCAGGGATATCTGTAGGCTCCACCACTTCGAGGTACTTGTCAGACGCATTATCCTGCAGACGGCGGACGGCCATTGAGGTATCAAAGAAAGCGATTCCCTTCTCCAGACAGAAGGACACAATCTCGCGGATCTTGAAACGCTTTGCCTTTTCATCGACAAAATGATTCCGGTTACCGAAAAACACCTGTCCTTCTATGCGCCAGTGGTCGTTGATGTAGTTTGGGTAGTAGAAGTCCATGCACCACCGTTTACGCTGTGGCGGGAAACTGCCAAGAAACAGCACCTTGGCATTCTCCGGCAGAAAGGGTATCAAGGGATGATACTCTACCCCATCGGTGCTGCGGGCAATATTCGTTGTATTCAGATAAGAGTCCATGATGATTTGTCATTGGGATGATTACAGAAAGTTGTCATTACCTGTTCTCTGCGTGATGCCTTAGGTAAGTCGAGTCTTGACGAACAGTGAGCGTTACCCGGCACCCTTCCACCATGGGATAGTTGAAGCCACTGTGATGCCCCACGGGGAAATCATAGCATACGGGGATGGGGAGATGTTGCAGATACTCGTGGAGCATGTCGTACATATCATGAAAGCCGTTCTCCGGACACTTATACTTTGAGAAATGTCCCACGATGACCCCTCTCAGCTTGGAAAGGATTCCACGGATTTCAAGCTGGTGAAGCATACGGTCCACCTTCGACATCGATTCACCGGTATCTTCGATGAAAAGGATCAGTCCTTCATCTACACGGTTCAGGAAATCGTAATCGGAACCTGCCAGACCACAGAAAACAGAGAAATTCCCCCCAACCAAGATCCCTTCCGCCTCGCCATATTGGTTTAAGGGATGTGCTGGCACATGATAAGCGGGCATCTCTCCAGATAGAATCTTCCGGAAGAGGGTATTCACGGTATCACGCACACCACGGAGTGCTATCCCATCACACATAGAATAATGAATACTCATCACGCCCGCCGAGACCTCGGCACTATGAAGGGCTGTCACATCACTGAAGCCTATCAGCCATTTAGGATTAGTTCTGAACATCTCCAAAGGAACACGCCTTAGCACCTGCACGGCTCCATCGCCTCCACGACTGCAGAGCACGGCCTTGACGGAAGGGTCTCTTAATGCCCAAAGCATGTCGGATGCCCGTTCATCGGCTGTTCCGGCAAAACCGTGATAAGAATGGAAGACGTGGGGACCTAACACAGGAACATATCCCCACTGGCGCAACACGGAACATCCCTTCATGACCATAGCAGTGTCAGGCACACTCGAAGGGGAGATCACCGCGATGGTGTCACCATACGACAAAGCAGGTGGCCTCACGATGGTTTGTTGTGCATAGGCAGCAGCAGGGAACGTCAGCAGGAGAACCAGCAGGAAACAGTATCTCACTCCTCTTCTCATATCCTTCATCTCGTCAGACAACGTTGATAAGCTAAACGCTCTGCCCCATCCAACAGATAGATAATACCACAATAATGGAATCCATATTTTTCGAGTGCCCGGCGCATGTGGGTATTCTGCCGATGGGTATCGATACGGATATTGGGGGTACGGGAGAAACAATAGTCGAGCACCGTCTTAAAGATGCCATGAGCTTCTGGAGCACTGGCCATGCGGTGAACAACCCAATAGTTTGTCTGAACATTTCCATCGACTGTGGGCTCGTCTAACCATTGTCCTTCGTAAATGTGCTGATAGGTCACATCGGGTCCTTCAACGAAGGCAAAGGTGGCCACAGCCTCCCCGTCATCTTCTACGATATAACTGTTCCCCTTCTCGATGTCTTGCAAGAGGACTTCCCGACGGGGATTGCCATGAGTCCACTGGTCCATGTTTCCCATGGCCCGCATCTTCTGCCGTCCAAAATCGATCAACTCCAGAATACGCGGCAAGTCATTCTCAGATGCTCTTCTAATCTTTCGCATGGTATTGGAATGTTTATGTTTGTCACTTAGATACATACCCACAAGAATCAACACCGTACCTATCAAGAAAAAGAGGGTGATAGGTTCGGAGAGAAGCAGCCAGGCAAAGAGGATAGTAGTGACGGGATTGAAATAGACATAGTTCGTCACGACCACCGCACCTAATTTCTTCATCGTCCAGTTCCAGGCAAGAAAACACATCGTAGAGGCAACGCATCCCAGAAACAGAAGATTCCACAGCAGGGAGGTGTGCTCAAACAACAGATGCACGTTCAGGCCAGGGTAATAAATATAATAAGGTATCATCGACAACAAGCCATAGAAGAAGACCTTTCGTGTGATGAACACCGTATCATACTTCGCATTGGCTGGTATCATCAATAAACTATACACCGCCCAACAGAGACAGGCGATAAATGCCAAGGTATCGCCAATAGGTGACAGATGAAGGACAAAATGCCCGTTCATCACAACGACCACCACACCTGCTGCAGCCATCAGCGTTCCTATAAGCTGCGTACGATTCAAACGTTGCGATTTGTAGAAGAATCCTATCAGGGCTGAGGCAAACAGCGGACAAAGACAGACAATGAGCGAGGTGTTGGTGGTTGTGGTATAGTTCATGGCTCCGTTCTCGGCAAGGAAATATAACGAACCGCCCGAGACGCCTAACCCCAACATCAGCAGCTCATCTTTCCATGTGTCAGAAAACCAACGGATACCCCTCCACAGACAGAATGCCAACAGCATGGCATAAGCTATGAGAAAGCGCAAGGTGAAGATCTGTGCCGGTGTGAAACCACTCAGCAACAGCAACTTGGTAAAGACAAACGTTGAACCCCAGATTGCCACTACAAGGAAAGCCACCACATGATAGAGGAGGCGTAGATGCCGTTGTTTCGCGGTGGTAGGATCTGTCATCATCTTGTATTTTGTCATTTGGCTACAAAAGTACAAAATAATGCGGAATTATTCGCTATGAATCAAAGAATTGTCGTATCTTTGCACTCACAATCCAATCAGTCAACCTATGAAGAAATTATTATTCACCGTCATCCTGGCGGCCTTCACATTATGTGTCAGCGCCCAGACTTATCCTCCCAAGGATGCACCGCAGCTGGAGTTCGCTCTGCAACTGAGAGTTACTCTGGGTGAGGCTTTTGGTATCAACAACACACAACATGGAAGGCGCACTGTGATTCCTATCACTGGAGGAACTTTCGAAGGGCCGGACATCAAAGGAACGATCATCAACGGCGGTGCCGACTATCAGCTTAATGCGGAGAACCGCACGGAACTGGAAGCTATCTACTGTATTCAGACAGACGACGGCGTCTATATCCATGTACGCAATCGGGGCATCATCACCAACGGAAAGGACAAGAATGGTCAACCGACTTTCTATTTCCGGTGTGCTCCGCAGTTTGAGGCTCCCGCCGACAGTAAATATGGTTGGATGAACAATTCGCTCTTCCTTTGTGCTCCAGAGTTCACGCCCGACTTCAAAGGCATTGTCCTCAATGTGTGGAAAGTGAAATGAGATTATTTCTTCCAGGCACGGCGCGTCTGTAAAAGAACGCTGATCAAAATCAGTGCGATACCTATATAAAAGGAGAAGTTGATCTCACGGCCCTCACCAAAAATAATAAAAGCCAAGATAATGGTGTAACACGGTTCAAGGTTATAGGACAGGTTCACGGTGAAGGCCGAGAGGCGCTTCAAGGCTTGAATCTGCAAGAGATACATGCCTACAGTGCAGAACAGGGCATGACAAAGCATCAGCCAAAGATTGGATCCACTGGGCACAACGACGACTGGCTGCTGACTGGGGAAGAACAGCAGGTAAACGGGAATGATCGCCGAAATCAAAACCAACCCACCCGACATCTGATACATCAGCACCGTCCGGCTACGAACGCCCACACTGACCTTCTTGTTACAGATAGCATAAAGGGCACAAACGGCTGAAGAGACGATGCCAATGGCGATACCATAACGATAACGGGCATCGAACGAGAAGATGCACAGAACACCCAGTACGGTAATCAATGAGAACAACAGTTCAAGCCACGAAAGACGACGTTTGTAGATAAGCGGCTCAAAGAGAGCCGTGAAGAAACCTATCAGCGAAAAACATATCACTCCGATGGAGACATTCGAGGCCTTGATGCTACCATAAAACAGGATCCAATGGAATCCCAGCAAGGCACCGCAGCCACAAAGCTGAAGGAATTTCCGCCATCCTACCTTGGGCAGACCGGTAAAAACCAGCAGGATCAGACTGGTGAACAGCATACGATACCATACGATATCTACCTCGTTCAGCGTGATCAGTCGTCCGAACAAACCCGTAAATCCAGCAAGCAACACACTCAGGTGCAACTGAATAAAACCTTTCCTTGTCTCGTCCATCTGTGATAGATAAACTATTCGTCCTCCTTGATCTTGATCTGGCAGTTGTCAAGCGACTCAATGATAGCCATTGACTCGATTCGCTGGATTCCTTCTTTCTGTAAAACCTCACGACCATGCTGGAAGCCTTTTTCGATGATGAAGCCCATACCTTCGATCGTAGCACCAGCCTGTCGGCAAAGGTCGATAATGCCCTTTCCTGCATTACCAAAGGCTAAGAAATCATCAATGAACAGCACATGGTCATCAGAGGTTAGGTATTCTTTGTTGATGACCACGTTATAGGAGCGATGCTTGGTGAACGAGCATACCTCGGTCTGGTAGAAATCCGACATCGTAGAAGGGACCTTCTTCTTCACAAACACCACAGGGAGCTCCATCAGATAACCTAACATGATTGCCGGGGCGATGCCCGAGGCCTCAATGGTGAGAATCTTGTTAACTTTCACATCGGCAAAGCGACGGATAAACTCAATTCCTATCTGTTTCATCAGATACGGATCCATCTGGTGATTGACAAAGCGGTCAACCTTCAGGATGCCACCTTCCATACACCGCCCCTCTTGCAGGATGCGGTCACATAATACTTTTAATGCCATAAATTGTATCTTTTTGTGTGCAAAGATAACAATTAAAATAGGGATTCATGCGGTTTTTCAAGAAAAACTGATCGAATACAAAACAATACTGCCTAAGAGATAACTGACAATGTTAGCTACTAAGGTCGCCCAAAGAATCTTTTTGGATGTATATACCTTTTTCAAAAACTGCCAGTTAATAATTTCCTCAATCAGTACGGACAGTACAAAGGCGAAAAGATAAAACAAACAAAGACCCCAAAGGGCATTGGGTGCCGACAAATCAATTTCATGCCTGCCTACCCAGGGAAACCAAACAACAAGATACCATCCGCCATTCAGGATCATCGTGATAATAATACCGGCTATACCACTGATGATATTACTCAAAAATACCGTTCCTGTGATTCGACCATTCAGTACTTTCCAACACAGCAACTCAGACATCACAAAAGATTCCAACAGCATGATGAGTATCATAAACACCCACCCCTGAGGCAAAAAGGCAAGGATGCCAAAAGACACGTTAAGGAATAATGTTTTCATCTGCAGTTTACATCTTATATCAATAATTACGTGAAAAGAAAAATGTGGAGACCATTGCGGTTTCCACATTACACTGTTCAAGTAGGATGGTAGCGAGACATGATGGTCTCGCCACCATATAATACTCTTAGTCAGCCAACTTGGCCTTGATGAACTCGCGGTTCAGACGGGCGATATTGGCGATGCTTTCGTTCTTCGGGCAAACGGCCTCGCAGGCACGGGTATTGGTGCAGTTACCAAAGCCTAACTCCTCCATCTTCGCCATCATGGCCTTGGCACGCTTGGCAGCCTCGGGACGGCCCTGAGGAAGCAGAGCGAGCTGAGAAACCTTGCTGGATACGAAGAGCATGGCCGAGCCATTCTTACAAGCTGCTACGCAAGCACCACAGCCGATGCAAGAAGCGCAGTCCATAGCCTCATCGGCATCCTGCTTGGGAATCAGGATAGCATTGGCATCCTGCGCCTGACCAGTACGGATAGTGGTGTAGCCACCGGCCTGAATGATCTTGTCAAAGGCATTACGGTCAACCATACAGTCTTTAATCACCGGGAAACCAGCAGAACGCCAAGGTTCAACGGTAATCACGTCACCATCGTTGAAACGACGCATATAGAGCTGGCAGGTAGTGGCACCACGCTCCGTCTTGCCGTGAGGCGTTCCGTTAATATACAAAGAGCACATACCGCAGATACCCTCGCGGCAGTCATGGTCAAACACGAACGGCTCCTTACCCTCGTTGATGAGTTCCTCATTGAGGATGTCGAGCATCTCAAGGAAGGATGTGTCATCGGGGATGTCGTGCATCTCGTGTGTGTCAAAGTGGCCTTTCTCCAACGGGCCGTTCTGACGCCAGAACTTTATTGTAAATGAAATATTTTTTGCCATAATGTAGCCCCCCTCATATCCCCCCTTGGGGGGAGGCCATATAGGGGCATGGGCCTTAGTTAAAGTAGTATTTTTCCTCCCCAAAGGGGAAGGTTGGGAGGGAGCTTCTTAGTTCTTGTAATTTCTTGTCTGAACCTTAATAGCCTCATACTCCAGCG
>DETG01000124.1:41310-50493 GCA_002361535.1 Prevotella sp. UBA3294 | reverse complement strand
ATTATGGTTTAGCGGACAGTAATATCTATTAATATGATTATCCAAATCAACATTTATCGTGTGAGACGCCAGCTGGTCAAACTCAATAGCAACGCTGTGGTTGGCTGCGATGTCGCTAAAACGGTATCCTTCATCCGTGAGGAACTGCGCTGTCACATCAACATTATCCACCTTAACCGTTTTAATAGGCTGTGCTGTAGAGAGAAGTTCAACATACATCCATAGTGTTCCGCCTGTAGGCACCTCTATCTGACTGGACTTCTGTGAACAAAACCAAAAACTTGTGTTTTCTTCTCCATTAAATACCACAGCACCGGCATTCGCACTATTTAATGTTAAATCGATGGTGTTCGTCGGCGCCTTTTCCCACTCTATGCTTATAGTATGGTTATCAGAGATATTGGAAAGTGTATATCCGGTATGGGGATCATGGACGGCTGTAATATCTGCTCCATCGAGAAGGATTTTCTTAATAGCATAAAAGCTCCTGGCTTCAACCCTAAAGGCAACATTATCTCCGGCAGAAACTTCTATTGGCGTTTCGTTACTAATCCAACTATAGAGATTTGAACATTCAAACCAAACCTCCACGTTGGCGCCCGTGGCATTGGCACCATTGAAATTTAACGTAATTGTATACCCGAAGGCACTGCCTATACAGGCGAAGAACATCATCGCCAGCATGGTTAATTGTTTCGTAAAAAACTGTTTCATAAGCTTATAATAGGTTGGTAAATATACAAAAGGTCGCATTTTCGGGACAAATATACGAAAAACATACGATACTTCCAACTTTCTACGCAAAAAAAATGAAAAGTTCTAAAAAAGCATTTCTTTCTTTAAAATCCGCAACATAGACCGCAGTATGAATTTTAAAAAGTTAAAAATCGGAATAATCTTGACGAATTAACTTCGTTTAACGCGAAATACGGGCATAGGGAGAACTGACCGTCCTCTTGGTCGAAAAGGAGCGATTCTGACCAGGTTTAATAAAGCACTGACTATGAACACGTTAGAGAACATCGGCATTTTTAGCTCACGAGAATAGGGGAAAATTTGTCCAAAAACGGCACCTTTAGGGCTCATAAATGCCGTTTTCACGAGTTGAAATCATGATTTTTTTAGAAGAGACGGACCCTAAGGGTTGTTCGGAACGGCGTTTTCACCCGTTCCGACGGCATCTACAAGTGGATGGTGACGGCGGAACGAGGTGTAGATGACGGTGGAACAGGTGTTAGAAACGTCTGGAACAACACTAAATAGAGCCTACGTAAACGATACGTAGGCTCTACTTGGGTTCAAAACAGGTTCATCCGACATTTCGAGTGATAAAGTGATACTATAGAAGAAGAAAACCGCTGTAAATTTTGTATATTTGAATAACCACAAACAAATGTACAAGAATGAACAGCAGTTTTCTATATCATGCCTGGGGTCTATACACCCATGAATGTACCCGTGAGGAATACAAAGGTAACACAATTATCTTGCATATCCAAACAAAAGATCGAGAAAAAGTGTGTCCGAGGTGCGGAAAGCGTCATTTGGTGAAGAATGGCTACCGTTTCCGTGACTTTGTTGGGCTTCCCATAGGTGGCAAGAAGGTGATTATTCGCATGAAGGTGCAACGCTATAAGTGTCGCCACTGTGACTATGACCAGCAGGAGAGGATCCCCTTCGCCACAGGCAGCCGCAGCTATACCCATCGCTTCGCCAAATATGTGGTGGACCTGTTACGTGGGATGACGCTTCAAGACGTGTCCAACCATCTCGGCGTGTCGTGGGATACGGTCAAGGAGATACACTCCACCTATCTTGAGCGTCACTACAGCCCTCCTTCGCTGGAAGGCGTTGAAAATATAGGCATTGATGAGTTCGCAGTCAGGAAAGGGCATGTGTACAAGACCATCGTAGTGGATCTGGACAGCGGGAGGGTACTGCACGTCGGTGACGGTAAAGGTGCGGATGCCCTGGCCAAATTCTGGAGGAAGGTCAAGCGCAAGGGCATAAAGATAAAGCATGTGGCAACGGACTTGTCTGCGGCTTTTATTGCCTCCGTCATGGAGAACTGTCCCGAAGCTGTACACGTGTTCGACCATTTCCATGTGGTCAAGCTGATGAACGAGAAACTTGATGACATCAGGCGCAAGGTCTACAACATGGAGAAGGATGTGAACAAGCGTAAAGTCCTTAAGGGAACGAGGTATCTGCTGCTCGGCAATGGTGCGGACATCTTCGACAAGCAGCACAAGACCAGGCTTGACAATGCCCTGGCCATGAACGAACCACTGTCAAAGGCATACTACCTGAAGGAGCAACTGCGCCAGATATGGATGCAACCCGTTAAGGCGATGGGTGAATGTGTGTTTGACGACTGGGTGAGGCAGGCAGAACAAAGCAAAATACCACAGCTGCAGAAAATGGCTGTAACGATGAGGGCATACAGATCAGGGATACTTGCTTGGTACGACTGCCACCTGTCAACGGGAAAGGTTGAGGGCATCAACAATAAGATAAAGGTCATGAAGCGCAATGCATATGGTTTTAGAGACGACAAGTATTTTACCCTGAGGCTCTACGCTCTACACGACTGCCGTATCACTCGAAATGTCGGATGAACCTCAAAACAGACTCTAATTGCATTTCAATGAGACTCTACATGGATCCCAAACAGACTTTACTTGCACAAAAAGGCACTTTTGGACACTTCTGAACACTCCGAGTTTGGCCCGCCATTCAATTAGCATATTTTTGCAATCCTTAAATAATTCTGAATTATCCTGACAATACATTCCACAGAGTGAATGGAGTCAAGGGAGAATCTCAAATCATGCAGAGCAAAATTACTGACCCCACCCCTCGCTACGCTCCACCCCTCCCCTACGATGGGAGGGGAGTGCCATGCGGTCAGGAGGCCCACCCCTGCCCTCCCAAAGGGAGGGGGTGCCATGCGGTCAGGAAGCCCACCCCTACCCTCCCAAAGGGAGGGAGTGCCATGCGGACGGAAAGCGCAACCCTACCCTCCCAAAGGGAGGGGGGGCCATGCGGACAGGATGCCCACCCCTACCCTCCCAAAGGGAGGGGGTGCCATGCGGACAGGAAGCCCACCCCTGCCCTCCCAAAGGGAGGGAGTGCCATGCGGACAGGAGGCCCACCCCTGCCCTCCCAAAGGGAGGGGGTGCCATGCGGACTCACCGCATATGACTTTGAAGCATGTGTACTCAGCGCAGTAGCTCCCCTCCTCTTGGGAGGGGTTGGGTAAGGGGTGGGGTCAGTAACTTTGTTTACCCCCATTTGTCAACTGTGCCACTCAATGGGATATGAATCATCTCTCTGAAAAAGATCATGCAAAAACAACGGTCACTCAAAGCAAAGCGGAGAGAAACAACGGAAAAACGGAAACCACGATAAACACGAAAATGTCCCTAATATCCTTAGATCCTTTGAATAATTAATCTCACACAGAAATAACAGAAGTCACAGAAATTATCAGCCAACACGGCTGATTGTCCGTAAAGTCCAATAAGTCCGTAGAAACTGGAATCCGAAGAATCAGGCAAAGCCGAATGGGTAAACAATTATGCGCAAGGAAACTGGCACAAGGGCACTGGCGTAAGCCGACAAAAAACAAGCCGCCCCTTTGATGGGGCGAGCTTACCTTAGTGAAAGAGCGACGAGTAGGAGCGGTTAAGCCTCCCATATAGGGGAGGTTTGGTAGGGTGGATGTTTCTTTTGTCTCTTTTCTTTGCGCCATAGAAAAGAGTGATTAAACAAGTTTTCTTTGCGCCAAAGAAAAGAGTGATAGAGAAGTTTTCTTTGCACCAAAGAAAAGAACGAATAAAGAACTTTTCTTTATGCCAAAGAAAAGGATTCCATCCTAAAACACGACGTATGGTTTAAGTCGTTGGATAGCAGCCGGCGGGAATTCCTTGAGCAGTTTCAGGTCATCTAAGCTATGGAGTGATCCGTGCAGCCGTCGGTAGTCGATGATGGCACGTGCCTGATAGAAGTTGCAGTAGGGATGCTTTCGCAGTTGTTCGAGCGTGGATGTATTAACATTCATTCGCCTCACCTCAGGGTTCGTCACCTTGAAGTAAGACAGTGCCTCTTCAGGGAATCCACTGATCTCTCGCAGTTGTTCGATGCTGTGGTATCCCCCCAACCGCTGTCCGTAGCGGATGATGGTACGTGCATAGTAGCTTCCGATGCCAGGCACCCGTTTCAGTTCGTTGGTATCCGCCATGTTTAAGATCACGGTCTCACCGGGTCGTAGCTTGGGGGAGAAGATAAGAGAGTCGTGGTTCTGTGTCGTTGTCAGTGGTTGACGACTGTCATATCGTGTATCTGTGGGGGGCAGCATCCGTTCTTTCCGTGCCGGGAACAGGGAGGAGGCAGGAAGATAGTCGGACGAGATGCGGATATAAGGTTCCAGCATACGGTACTGCTTCACCGTCAGTCCGTAGAGCCGTGCAAAGTCGGATGGCTGTCGGTACACGCCCCCCTTGGCACGATACCGATAGATATTCCTTACCTGCCAGGGGCGGAGGCCTAACTGGAGCAGTTGGGTGCTGTCGGCGGTGTTGGGATCGAAGGGGAAAAGATGTACTGCGGGAGAGGCACCCCGTAGGTTGTCATCACCGTCATCGGAATAGGACTGCGACGTCGGATAGGCAGCTCTCGGCAGACTGTCACCTGGGAGATACGTCAACGAGGCAGTCGTCTCCTTTTGCTTCCCTATTATATATAATAAGGTAAGGGCGATGATGATCACACCCGCCAATACCAGGAGCACCTGGCGGTCGGATTTCTGTAGGTAGAAGAATTCTTTCAGTTTCATAGTATTCGGTATTGTTAGTATTCAGCGTTTCGGGGAGGGCACCGTTCATATCACCCCCATCTGGTGGAGGAAGATCAGGAGGATGCACAGCGGACAGACAAAGCGTACGATGAAGAGATAGAGGGGGAATGCCCTGCCTTGGAGCGTCCCGTGATTGGTGAACTCATCGCGCACAATCTTCTTAGGCACATACCATCCCACGAACAGACTGGTGAGGAAGGCACCCAAGGGCAGCAGATACTGTGCCGTGAGCTGGTCGCAGAAGGTGAGCAGATCTTTTCCCAACAGGTGGATGTCGGGACAGGCACCTAACGACAGAGAACAGAGCACGGCGATGATACTGCACACCGCAGTGAGCACCCATGCCGCCTTGCTTCTCGGTGCCTGCAGTTCTTCGGTGAAGAAGGCTGTTCCTATCTCATGCATGGAGATGGTAGAGGTAAGGGCGGCAAAAACCAACAGGGCATAGAACATCACGGAGATCACATACCCCATCAGCGGAGCAGCGGCAAACACCTGTTGGAACACGTTCGGCAAGGTGATGAAGATCAACGACGGTCCGGCATCGGGCGTGACCCCTACGGAGAAGGCCGCAGGGAAGATCATCAGTCCGGCCATCACCGCTATGATCGAGTCGAGGAAAGCGATCTGCACTGCCGACTGCATGAGTTTCGTTTCCTTACCGAAATACGATGCATAGGTGCAAAGGCACGCCGTACCGAGACTCAAGGAGAAGAACGCCTGTCCGAGTGCCTCTAAGAACACGCTACCGCTGAGCTTGGAGAAGTCGGGCTTCAGCAGGAACTCGATGCCTTTGTATGCACCCGGCAACAGACAGGAGGCTACCACGATGATCACTAATAGCAGTAACAAGGCGGGCATGAGCCATTTCGAAGCACGCTCAATCCCGTTGCGGATACCGCGCACCACCACGAAATGCGTGATGAGGATGAAGGCGACAGCCCACAGACAGGGTTTCAGCGGATCAGAAGAGAATGACTGGAAATAGGTCTGCACATAGGCAGCATCCCCCCGCAGCTGTCCTGCCGCTGAGGCGAAGAGGTATTCCAGGCACCATCCTGCCACCACGGCATAGAACCCCAGGATGATGGTGGATGTGAGGATGCCGAGGTAGCCCACCAGTTTCCAGGGCTTGCCTCGTGACAGGATATCGTATGCCCGTGCAGCATTGGTAGTGCCGTGGCGCCCCACGATGAACTCACTGATCATCCCAGGGATGCCCAAGAGGAAGACACAGGCAAAATAAAGCAGGATAAAGGCGGCACCCCCGTTCTGACCCGTCATGTATGGAAAACGCCATACGTTCCCAAGTCCGACGGCCGATCCCGCTGTTGCCAGGATAATACCCATCCTTGATGCAAATGTCCCTCTATCCTTCATTCTTCAAACTATGAACTATGAACTTTGAACTTTATGATTTCTCCTTCCTCCTATCTCCCTCCCTTTGGGAGGGTCGGGGTGGGCTCCCCCTACACCCATCCTATCTGGTGCAGGAAGACAAAGAGGATAAACAGCGGACAAACGTATTTCACCACAAATACAAAAAGGTGGAAGATGCCGTAGTTGACCGTTCCCCAGTTGGTGAATTCATCGCGGATCACCCGGTGTTCCACATACCATCCCACAAAGAGACAGGTGAAGAAACCGCCCAACGGCAGACAGATGTTCGCCGTAAACCAATCGAGGAAGTCGAATACAGGCATGCCGAACAGCTTTGCCCACGACCAGTCACCCAACGACAACGAGCAAACGGCACCCACGATCACACACATCACGGATACCATCGCCGCGGCCTTGCGCCTTCCCACGCGCAGTTCCTCACTGAGAAACGAGGTTGACACCTCGTGCAAGGAGATATTCGAGGTAAGGGCAGCGATGGAGAGCAGGATATAGAATGCCAGCGACACCACATACTTCAGGACAGGCATGGAGCCGAATGCCTGTTCGAACACATTCGGCAAGGTGATGAAGATGAGCGACGGTCCGCTATCCGGCTGTACACCCACAGACATCGCTGCGGGGAAGATCATCAGTCCGGCAAGGATCGCCACGAAGGTGTCTATGATAGAAATCTGGAAGGCCGTTCCCACTAAGTTCGTCTCGCGCTTGAAATAGCTGGCATAGGTACACAGACATCCCATGGCGATACTCAACGAGAAGAACGACTGTCCCAAAGCTTCCAAGAAGGTCTTATCCGTCACTTTGGAGAAATCGGGCTTCAGCAGGAACTCCACGCCCGCCATGGCGTTGGGCAACATCAGGGAGCAGCCCACCAGGACAAGGAGTAAGACGAACAGCAGGGGCATCATGATCTTCGATGCCTTCTCGATGCCGTCCTGTATGCCATGGACAATCACGAAATGAGTCATGCCCACCAACAGCGCCATCCAGATGATGGGTTTGATGGGATTAGAGGAGAAGGCCGAGAAATAGTCCTTGATCTCTGCCGGTGTTCCATGCAGCTGACCGGTGGCAGATGCCATTACATACTGTAATGTCCAGCCTGACACCACACCGTAAAAGCCGATGATCAGCGCCGCCGTGAGCACACCCATGTAACCCACCCATTTCCAAGGCGTTCCGTTGGCCAGCTTACTATAGGCACGTGCCGTATTGGACTGGGCATGGCGACCGATCAGAAACTCGCAGAGCATCACGGGGATTCCCATGACTAACACACATAAAAAATAAATAAGGATAAAGGCGGCGCCGCCATTCTGACCTGTGACGTATGGAAACCGCCATACGTTTCCCAAGCCTACCGCTCCGCCTGCCGTGGCAAGTATCACGCCCAGCTTCGTACCGAAATTCCCTCTCTCTAATGAATTTGACATCTTTTTTTCCTGTTTCACGCTGCAAAATTATAAAATTAATTGTACTTTTGCACCAAAATAGAAAGTAAAAATGAAACATATCCTGCATTTTGTTAGGAAATATCCCTTTTCCTGTTTATTCATAGCATCGATTTGGGTACTTTGTCTGATACCTGTTCCTGAGACTCCCCTGAACAATGTCACCCTGATAGACAAATGGGTACACACCGCCATGTATTTCGTTACCTGCGGAGTGATCTGGGCAGAATACCTGCGCCATCACCCTCTGCAGGCACAACACAGCAGATTCTCGTGGAAAAAGATCATCGGTTGGGGATGGCTTGCGCCCATCATCATGAGCGGTATCATTGAGTTGGCTCAAGCCTATTGTACAGGAGGAAGGCGCAGTGGCGAATGGCTTGACTTCCTCGCCAACAGCACCGGGGTTACTCTAACGTTATGTGTCGGAACGCTTTGGGTATGGTTCCACGCCAAACGATGAAGGGGAACTTGCGCATGTGGGAATTGTAGAAACGACGGTCGCCCGTCACCTCATCACCGATGAAATCGGGCTTCTCATAAGGTTCGTCCTCACTTCCCAACTCCACTTCGGCCATCACCAAACCGGCATTGTCACCATAGAACTCATCCACCTCAAAGGTGTGGATGCCGTCGGCACTCTTCACTAAATAGCGTGTCTTGTCAATCACACCGGGCTCACAGAGCTTCATCAGCTGCCGTGCCTCCTCCAACGTGATTTCCTTTTCGAATTCATACCGTTTCAGTCCGTCGCCTTCAGCTGGTCCTTTGATGGTGAGATACCCGTAGTTGTCACGGATACGCACACGGACTGTCCGCCCGTGACCACTACAGATATAACCTTGCTGGATGCGGCTGCTACTCGTTGCCTGTTCGCGGTAGCTCTCGCCACGCACCAGGAATTTACGCTCAATCTCGAAGCCACTCATTACATCATACCGTAAATCGTGATGCCCATATAGACGAGAGCGAAGGCAATCAGAGCAACAATGATCCACATCACCACATCCTTACCTTTTTTCTCTACCAGTGCCTCATGGCGTGCGCGCTGCGCTTTTCTTTTCTTATTCATAATTGATTATTATTTAAAGGTTTAAATTGATTCCTCCATCACTGGGAACTCCATCAGATAGGCTTTGATAAAGCCATCGATCTTTCCGTCCATGACGCCATCCACATCGGTGGTCTGATAATTGGTACGGTGATCCTTCACCCGACGGTCATCAAACACATAGCTGCGAATCTGACTGCCCCACTCGATCTTCTTCTTCCCAGCCTCGATCTTAGCCTGTGCCTCTAAGCGTTTCTTCATGGCACGGTCGTAGAGCTGTGACTTCAAGAGCAGCATGGCTTTCTCCTTGTTCTTGGGTTGGTCGCGGGTTTCCGTATTCTCAATAAGAATCTCTTCTTCCTCACCCGTATCGGGATCGGTGTACCAATAACGCAGTCGCACACCCGACTCCACCTTGTTCA
>DETG01000124.1:0-41281 GCA_002361535.1 Prevotella sp. UBA3294 | reverse complement strand
TCCACCTTGTTCACATTCTGTCCACCGGCACCAGAACTGCGGAAGGTATCCCAGGAGAGCTTCGCCGGATCGACATACACTTCAATGGTATCGTCAACGAGCGGACTCACAAAGACAGAGGCGAAGCTCGTCATGCGCTTACCCTGGGCATTGAAAGGCGACACACGCACCAAGCGATGCACACCATTCTCGCTCTTCAGATAGCCATAAGCATACTCGCCTCCTTCAATCTCCATGGTCACGCTCTTGATACCTGCCTCATCGCCATCCTGCAAGTTACTGACAGTCACCTTATGGCCATGAGCCTCGGCCCAGCGCATATACATACGCATCAACATCGATGCCCAGTCCTGACTCTCTGTTCCACCTGCTCCAGAGTTGATCTTCATCACACAATCCATCGGATCCTCCTTTTGCCGGAGCATGTTTTTCAGTTCCAGATCCTCGATGGCGGCAATGGCCTTGGCATAGTCATCATCGATCTCCTCCTCAGATACCATCTCGTCATGATAGAAATCAAAGGCCAGCTGTAACTCATCTGCCAAGGTACGCACCTCCTTGTAGCCATCAAGCCATCGCTTGATGTCTTTCACTTTCTTCATCTGCACCTGCGCCCGTTTGGGATCTTCCCAGAAATCGGGGGCTTGTGTCCGCAGATCCTCCTCCTCGTATTCCAATTGTTTCTCGTCAATCTTCAGATAGTGCTTCAGTTTGTCGGCACGATCCAAGACATCCTTCAACTGATCTTGTGTTATCATCTATTCTTTATACATTTCTTCGATTTGCTCGGCATAGTTCTTGTTCAGCACGGCACGTTTGATTTTCAACGTGTTCGTGAGCTCACCCGACTCCATGGTGAAAGGCTTGGGCAGGAGGATGAAGCGTTTGATCTTCTCGTAATTGGCCAATTGCTGTTGGAGGGTCTCTATACGCTCTGTGAGCATCTGGATGATCTGCGGATTCTTACACAGGTCTTCCTTGGTATGATAGGCAATGCCCTGCTCCTTGGCGTACTCCTCCAGTTCACCGAAAGCCGGAACGATCAGTGCTGACACGAACTTGCGCTGATCGGCAATCACAGCCAACTGCTCAATGAACTTATCCACCAACAGGCGCGACTCAATCATCTGCGGAGCGATATACTTACCATTACTTGTCTTGAAAAGTTCTTTGATACGTTCCTTCAAGAAGAGCTCACCGTTCCTGAGATAGCCGGCATCGCCGGTCTTGAAGAAGCCGTCCTCCGTGAAACTCTGCTCATTCAAGCCATCACGTTTGTAGTATCCCTTGGTGATGGTGGGACCCTTCAGTAAAATCTCATCGTTCTCACCAATACGGATCTCGATACCCTCGATGGGCCGTCCCACGCTACCGATGGTATATGGCTCACCCTTATGGTCGCACGACACGGTGGCAAGACTCTCCGTCAGGCCATAACCCACAATCATGCAGATGCCTACAGAATGCGTAAACTCCTCAACCTCTGACGAGACATACGATCCTGCCGTAGGGAAAAAGTTTCCGTTCTCCAGTCCTAACTGCTTACGGACAAGAGAGAACAGCGTCTTGTCATAAGTCTCATATTCCAACTTGAGTGGCAGCGGCGGGCGCTTTCCCTTGCTGAGATATTCAGAATGGTATTTCCTGCCCACAGTCAGTGCACGCTTGAACAGACGGCGCTGCACGGCTCCAGCCTTCTCGATCTTATCATTCACTCCGATATATACCTTCTCCCAGAAACGCGGCACGGCACTCATACAGGTGGGATGCATCTCACGCATCGACTGCTGGATTTCCTTGGGGTAAGTGTTGACGATGATCTCTGCACCTTCGGTAAGGCAAAGGATCAGCCATCCGCGCTCAAAGATATGGGTGATAGGCAGGAAGTTCATCACACGGTCAGTCTCTCCCACCGGCACACATTTATCATTGGCCTCAAAAGCAGCATGGTACTGTCCATAAGTGAGCATCACTCCTTTCGACTCACCTGTCGTGCCACTGGTATAGAGGATATTTGCCAGATCCTCCCAGTTGGCTTGTTTCCACAGCATCTCCACCTCCGTCTGACGCGGGAAGCCCTCACCCAGACGCATGAAGTCATCAAAATAGATGGAACTGGGATCACTCTTTGCAATACGCACAGAGCGGTCGAAGATAATGATTTTCTCTAAAGTGGGACACAAGGGGAGCACGCGATGCGCTTTGTCGTATTGCTCCTGTTCGCCCACGAACAAGAAACGGATCTCAGCATCACCCACGATATGCTGTATCTGCTGCTCACTGCTGGTAGCATAGAGGGGGACACTTACGGCACGGATACCAAAGGCACCGAAGTCGGTATAGAGATACTGCACAGTATTCTGCGAGAAAACACCCACATTCTCTTGAACACGAACGCCCAAGTTCAGCAAAGCGTTGCTTACCTGCTTGACCCGTTCCGAGAACTGATTCCAAGAGACGGTCTGCCATTTCAGACTTCCAAACTCACGATAGTTCAGAACTGTTTTCTCTCCATATTTTTTCGCCTGCTCATGAATGAGCACCGAAAGGTGACAGTTATTCTGCATAGGCTTCGATTTATTAACTTATGCAAAGATACATCTTTTTTCCGAACTAACGAAGAAAACAGTAAGAATTATGCTTTTTTCTTCCTATCATCACAACAACTTTTTGCTGCAGGATGACGTTTTCAGCGAATAAATTCGTAATTTTGCAACACAAACAAAGAAGAACAATGACAGAGACGACACATACCTACACACAAGAAGCGGTTGACCTGCTGAAACAGCTGATCGCCACACCCAGTGTCAGCCGCGATGAGCAAAAGGCAGCCGACATCCTGGCACAAGTCATCCACGACTATGGTTACGAATATAGGAGAGAAGCCAACAATATATGGATCCTCGATCCTTGTTATGACGAGAAACGTGCCACACTGCTTCTGAACGCCCATATCGACACCGTGAGAGCCGTTGACTCATGGACAAGGAATCCTTTCCAGCCAACACAGGAAGGTGACATCCTCTACGGCTTGGGGAGTAACGATTGCGGTGGCGGACTCGTTTCCTTACTTCAGGTGTTCCGTCACCTGACAAAGAAAGCGCAGAAATACAATGTCATCTATTTGGCCTCAGCAGAAGAAGAGGTTTCGGGAGTGAACGGTATCCGCCGTGCCCTCCCCCTGTTGCCGAAGATAGATGTAGCCATCGTGGGAGAGCCCACTGGCATGCAGCCAGCTATTGCTGAGAAAGGATTGATGGTATTGGACGTCAAGGCTAAAGGCAAATCAGGTCATGCCGCCCGCAATGAGGGCGTAAACGCGATCTATGAAGCCCTCGATGACCTGGTATGGCTTCGTCAGCACAAATTCAAGAGAACCAGTGAGTTTCTGGGTGACACACAGATGAATGTCACGGTGATTCACGCCGGCACACAACATAACGTCATTCCCGACCACTGTGATATGGTGGTGGATGTGCGAACGAATGAATTCTATGAGAACGAATATGTCTTTGAGTATATCCGGAAACATCTCAAAAGTGAGGTGACAGCACGATCCTTCCATCTCCACTCTTCGAGGATCGATCCGCAGCACCCCTTGGTACAAAGATGTATCGCCATGGGTATGAAGCCTTTTGGCTCTCCCACCCTCTCAGATCAGGCACTCATGCGTTTCCCCTCATTGAAATTAGGACCAGGCGAGAGTTCACGATCCCATTCTGCAGATGAGTTCATCAAGATCTCAGAAATCGAACACGCCATCGTTACCTACATCCGTTTATTAGACGGAGAAGAAATATAAGGAGTCGCTTACCTGATCCACACCTCTGGATTCAACGTTTCCGCTGAACCACCGCGCATCCTGCGTAGTTGAAACTGCATGACACCGTCGGAGCCCACACTGCCTATGGTCTGACGCGTGCTCACACGCTGTCCTTTGCTAACACTGACCGAACGGAGGTTACAATATACGGTGATATAGCCACCATGGCGAACCATCACCAAGAAGCTTCCGCCAAAATTATATACAGCACTCACTTCACCATTGAACACCGCACATACCGGTGCACCAGATGAAGCCAAGATATTCACGCCTTTATTATCAAGGTGGACACCCTTCAGACCGTCAACGTTGTTCTGACCGTAATGACGGACAATGCGTCCCGATACCGGTCTGGGCAGACGACCTTTATTCCCTTCGAATGTACTGCTGAGCTTCCTGTCCTCGCTATTCATTGACGAAGCGGCAGCAGTTTCTCTTTTTGCCGCTTCCACCTCACGCTCATGACGGCGGCTATCTACCACGGCCTTGCGCTCGGCAGCCTCTCGGTCGGCTTGAGCCTCACGGGCTTTGGCCTCAGCCCGTTCTTTGGCAGCTTGGTTCTTTTTCCTGGCAGCAGCACGTGCTTCCTCGCGGGCCTTTTCCTCACGTGCCTTTGCTTCAGCGATACGGCGTTCATTCTCCCGGGCGGCCTTCTCTGCTTCGGCTTTCTTCTTGGCCAGCTGCTCTTCACGTTTTTTCTTGGCAGCAGCCAGCTCTTCCGCCTTTCTGCGAGCCTCCTCAGCAGCACGGATACGTGCCTTTGCCACTTCCTCTGCTACCAGACGGTCAATTTGCGCGTTCAGTTCGTGGTCCTTTTTTCGCTGTTCATCAATAATACCCTGAATAGCCTTCTGCTGTCGTTGCAGGCTGGAGACGACCTTTTGCTGTTCTTCCTGCTTCCCCTGAAGTGCCGCCTGTTCCTTCTTACCTTTATATAATAAGTTGTTCTTTTCTCCCCTGACTCTCTTCAACTCATCCTGCTTTTCCGCAATCTGCTGTTGTTTAGCCTTCAGCTGCTCGCCCTGAGCCCGCTGGTAGGCAGCATAGCGGCGAACAAAGCGCATTCGGCGGTACATCTGTGCCAGGTTCTGTGCGGAGAAGATGAACATCAACTGCTCTTGAATGGAGCGGTGGCGCGACATATAGCGTAACGATTTCACGTATCTGGCCTTCCGCTCATCCAGTTGCTTCTCCAATGTAGCGAGCTGTGTTTTCAGCAGTTCGATATTCCCCTCAATATGGGTGATATCCTGCTGGATTCCCTCAATAGACTTCTGGTGCTGTTCTATCTCACTGTTGATCACATAGAGATTATTCAGTCTTTCCTTCACATCAGCACGGTTGGCCTGTAAGAGTTTTTCCTGCTCTTTAATCTTCTTCTGGATCTGTGCCCGCTGACTTTGCAGTCCTTTGATCTCATCGTTGGTATAGACAGGCTGTTTGCCTTTCGTCGTCTTTCCTTTCTGCCGAGTGGTTGTCTTCTTTGCAGGAGTTTTCTGGGTGGAACGTTTCGTTGTAACAGACTTCTTCTGCACCACAGTCTTCTTTGCAGCCGTCGTCTTCTGCTGAGATCTCCTTGTCTGTGCCAAAGGAGTCCCAACAACCATCAATAGTAGGAATATGGTTATGAATTTTCTCATTTAGAAGCTCATCAGTTTTTTCAGGACATCATCCACACTTACTTCCGTGTATTTTTTTGATAAGGTGGTGCGTGCATCCCATTTACTATCGGTATTCAGTCCTTTCATGCGAATATTCACCGTTACACGGCGAGCCTTCTGGGTGGCTGACGTATTCATGTCCAAGGTAATGTCAGCCGGATACTGTTTTACGCCCAAAGAGCGGAAGTCGTCGTAAGTACACTTCAGCTTCGTGGAGCCGCTCTGTTTACTGCTGTATTGCACATCCACCTGCTTAATCAAACCTGTTGCATTCTCCGTTTGCCACACATACGACATGTTATCGCGTTTCAGTGACAAAGTAGAGTTCTGCTGTTTCTCTTTCAAGTCAACCACGAATCCAGAAAGCAGTTTCTTCGTCACCTTCTGTTCTCCCGGCATATAGAGTTGGTTCCAGAACAGTGCCTGGAGGGCATAGAAATCCAGTCCGTTGTTTTTCAGGAAATCCACTTTATTATAATCCCCCTTCACATATTCCGCATGGATACGATCGACAATCATCACATAGTCCTTGGTGAACTCCAGTCGTCCTGCCTCCATGCCCAGGATAGGCACCGAGAGCTGGATGCGGATGACATCATCGCGCCGCATCTGGATTTTTCCGCTCACACTGATTTCCTTACTGCCGGTATTGATCGTGAAATCAATTTTCGAAGTGATGTTATCCACATAGACAGCATGGTCGAGCACTTTCTCCGCGAACTGTTTCTTCTTCAGGTCCTCCAGTTGCCTCGTATCCGTCTGAGGCTTCACTTGTCCTGAAGGGGCGGTGGCAGCAGGTTTTGCGCTACCATCATCCTTTACCAAAGATTTCTTGGACCCACACGATGAGATAACCAATATGCCCATCAAGAACATGGCCGTCATTTTTATCCGTTGGCTCACCCGATTTCTCATATCCTTGTCTTTTAGATTCATTTTTTCTTTTCCTTGATATATTTCCGCTGCCGGATTTTCCGGATCAGCACTTTACTGTCGTTTCCACTATCTTTTGACAACTGCCAAAACGCCACAGCCTTTTCTATCTCTTGGTTCATGGCATAGATATCCCCAGCATGTTCAACAACAACAGCACTGGGCACAGAGTCGTTCTGCAAAGCCTGGTCGATATAGATCCTTGCCTCTTGATAGCGTTCCTGCATGAAGAGGATCCAAGCATAGGTATCGAGGAAAGTGCTGTTGGTCGGCTCTGCTTTAATGGTCTTCAGGCTCATCCGCTCGGCCTTCTGCAGTTGCTCTCCGCGTTCACTCAGATAATAGGCATAGTTATTCAACGTCTCAATATTATCCTCTTTCCACTGCAGACAGCTGTCATAAGCAGCAAAAGCCTCTTCAGCCTTTCCCTTTTGGTAAAGAATCTGTCCCATGATGGCATAGAAGTCGGAAACAATGTCCTTATTGCTCTCCTCATCCACCTGAGCCAGTCCCTGACGGAGGGCACTCAAGGTCTTGTCATGGTCATCTTTCTGGAAATGTGCCAAAGCCAGGAAATAGTAGAAAGCCATCTCGTCGGGGTTATACTCCGTGGCTGGTTCACAAAGGGCTATCACCTCATCATAATTCTTGGCTGTCCATTCCGCCTGCACCAGCTGGAGTCGCACGCCCACATTGTCAGGAGCCACCTCCAAGGCCTTCCTCAGCACAACGTTCATACTATCTTGCGGCATCTCCTTCAGCTTCATATAAGCCACATAGAGCTCGTAGATATCAGCGTTTTTCTGTGGCACGGCCAGCATCTTCTGAAAGAGTGCCATCACCTTCGTGCTGTCACCTCCCATCTGTTCGTTGTCAGCCACCACCTGCCGCATCAGGGTAACCTTGTCATCCGTACTGACATTCTGGCTCACCAGCATTTCCTCTTGCAGGGCCTTAGCCAATGAGTCGGCACCCGTTGTACGGTAGTAGTCAAGCATCGACATTCTTGCTCCCACATGCTCAGGTTCCTCCGCCAGCACCTTTCGATATTGTTCCAAAGCCTCATGATCCTGCCCGTTCTGCAACAGCCAGTTACCCATCATCACAAGGTAGTTCATATCATTGGGATGACTGTCGGAAAGACCTTTCAGTACCTGGTATTCCTTCTCCTTCTCACCTTGGATGGCAAAGACACGCATTCTCGAAAGAGCTAACTGTTCACTATTTCCCTCCGCTGCCTCGATACGGTCGAGGGTTGCGAGCATTTGTGCGAAATCTTTTTTCTGATTGTATAGCTGCAAGAGAATATTTAGCACATCAGAGCGGTCTTTGTTATTCGCATACAACCGTTCGTAATCTGCCACCGCTTCATCGAACTGTCGCATGTTGATATGGGTCATAGCCAACCGCTCCAAATAAGTATCATTTTCAGGATTCAAGTCTGCCGCTTTCTGCATACATACCAATGCCATGGAGTCGTTTTTGAGTTCCACATAATAGGCAGCTTCAGCATAGTACACCTCTGCGGCATGGGGATTGATGGTTTCACAATGTTTAAGGAGATCAAAGGCTGCATCGTATTTACCCTGTTCCTGTAAATTCAAGGCCTCCAGGTAGAAGTATTTCAGCCGTTGGGAATCATTATAAGACAAGGGCGCCTGGTTCTGAGTCAGTTTCCGCTCTTTCTTGGCAGCCTTCTTATAGGTCTTTCTGGCGTTGGCATCTCTTTGGATAGCAGCCATCCCGCCACTCAGTCCTCCTATCAGCGCAGGAGCCATAGCAGGGACACAGGAGGATACCCCCATAACCAAGCAGAGGCACAGCCCTGCCATCCACCATCTGCAACGATTCCCTATTTTTTCTCTCATCATCAACTCCAAGCTAATAACGCCGAATTATTTCACTCCCGTATGACCATAGCCACCTGCTCCCCGTTCCGTCTCATCAAGTTCTTCAACAAGTTCGAAGTCACCTTGTTCATGACGGGCAATGACCAACTGGGCAATGCGTTCACCATCATTGATCACAAAATCCTCCTGCGACAGGTTGATCAGACAAACGCCTATCTCGCCTCGATAATCAGCATCAATTGTTCCCGGGGTATTCAGCACGGTAATGCCGTGTTTCAGTGCCAGCCCGCTCCGGGGGCGCACCTGCGCTTCATACCCTTCAGGTAACGCGATGAACAGTCCGGTTTTGATCAGTTTACGTTCCAGCGGCCTCAACACTACCGATTCATCAAGATTGGCGCGAAGATCCATACCCGCGCTCTGCGGCGTAGCGTAAGCAGGCAGTTGCTGATGTCCTTTGTTTACTACTTTTATCTGAATCATCTTGTATCCTTAATATAAAATAATTTGTTGCAAAGGTACGAATAATATATCATTCCCCCAAAGAAAATGTGTTGTTTTCCCCATGTAAGCAAGTTGTTTGCCCAGAGAGATCAGCATAAAAAGATTATTTAACACATGGAGATTCTCCAAACAATGAAATATTGTTACCTTTGTACATCATTAACATGTCAACTGATTGATATTCTCCTGTTGTCACAGGTATCATCATCCGACTTACATATCCGCCATGAACTGGAAACAACTCATCAGTAACAAACGTCTCGGACAGGAAAACCGGCATAGTGAGCGACATGACGACCGGTCTGAGTTCAAACGCGACTATGACCGGCTGATCTTCTCAGCTCCCTTCCGCCGTCTGCAGAACAAGACCCAGGTGTTCCCATTACCGGGAAGTGTTTTTGTTCATAACCGTCTCACCCACTCACTCGAAGTAGCCAGCGTGGGGATGTCTTTAGGAAACGATGTGGCTCATCGTGTCCTGCAGCGCGACCCCACTCTTGCCAACACCTTGTTCCCACAGATCGGTACCATTGTCAGTACGGCATGTTTAGCACACGACTTAGGGAACCCACCTTTCGGGCACAGTGGTGAGAAAGCCATCCAGACCTTCTTCACCGAAGGAACGGGAAACAGATTAAAGGAGATGGTTGATACCCCTTTCTGGAATGACATCACCCACTTTGAAGGAAATGCCAATGCCTTCCGGCTGCTGGCTCATCGCTTCAAGGGGCGGCGTGACGGAGGTTTTGTGATGACCTATTCCACATTGGCATCCATCGTGAAATATCCACATGTGTCTTCAGCCGCAGGAAAGAAAGGGAAATTCGGGTTCTTCACCTCAGAAATCCCCATCTACCAACGCATCGCTGATGAGCTGGGCATCACACGTCTGTCTGACGACGGAGAGCCCTTGCGGTATGTCCGCCACCCTTTGGTTTATCTCGTAGAGGCTGCCGATGACATCTGTTATGAGATCATGGACATCGAGGATGCACACAAGCTAAAGATCCTTTCCTTCGAGGAGACGGAACACATGCTGCTGAGTTTCTTTGACCCAGAAAGCCAGCAGAAGATTCGCCAGCGTATCATTGACGAGGGGATTGATGATGACAATGAGAAGGTGGTGTATATGCGCGCCTGTACCATTGGGAAACTGGAGAACAGCTGTGTGGAAGCTTTCATGAAACACGAGGAAGAGATTCTGAACGGTACTTTAGAGGGATCGTTGATCAGTCATATCGATGCCCCTCAGCGAGAAGCCTACCGCCAGTGTTGTTCCATTTCTGTCAAGAGAATCTACCGTAGTAAGCCTGTCCTCGACGTGGAACTAAGCGGTTACAAGATCATGGCGACCCTGATGGAAGCCATGACCGAGGCCATCCTATATCCTAACCGTTACTACTCACAACAGCTTATCGGAAGAGTCAGCAGTCAGTACGATATCAACAGTCCCGACTTGGAAACGCGCTTGATGGCCGTCATCGACTATATCAGTGGCATGACGGATGTCTATGCACTGGATATTTATCAAAAAATCAATGGAATCAGTTTGCCTATAGTATAGGTCAATAAGATCTGGATCAACAAAGGAATCTGGTTTATCGAGGAATCATGTGGTATGAAAGAGATAGAAAAGAAAGCAAAGCAACAAGGAAAAGATGTAGCGCTGGTACTATCAAGTGGTGGTGCCCGCGGACTGGTTCACATCGGTGTGATTGAGGAGTTAGAGGAACAGGGTTTCCACATCACCTCGATAGCAGGATGCTCCATGGGTGCCCTCGTCGGCGGTATGTATGCTGCGGGCAAGCTGCAGGATTATCGCGAATGGATGAGGACCATTGACAAACGTAAGATGATCTCCCTTTGGGATTTCAGTTTGAGCCTTGACCATATCATCAAAGGCGAGAAGGTCATAGAGGCGATGAAGGAGGTGGTGCCTGATATGAACATTGAGGATCTTCAGATCCCCTATTGTGCCGTGGCCACAGACTGGGAGAACGGTCGGGAGATTCTGTTCCATCGGGGCAGTCTGTATCAATCAATTCGTGCTTCTATTTCCTTACCGACTTTCTTCGATCCCGTGCGTCGCGATGACATGATTCTCATTGATGGCGGCATCGTTAACCCTTTCCCCTTGAATCGCGTGGCGCGCCATTCGGGTGATCTTTTGGTGGGAGTTGACGTGAGCGGTCACGATTATAAAGCACAGAGTGAAACACAGCAGGTCATCAACAAGAGACGGAAGCGGAGCAGCAGCATGCCAATGAGTATTCTCAACAAATTGATTCCCGACAACATCGACTTCAATTACTTCACCCTGTTATCGAGAACGAGTTCGATCATGATTCGCCAGAACTCGAAACTCATGACCAAACTCGTTCCCCCAGACATCTTGATAGATATCCAACTCAACCGATACGGCACCTTAGACTATGACAAGTCGGAACGGCTCATTGCCATCGGTCATGCCAAGGCTAAAAAAGCGATCGAGAATTGGCAGAAGACACAACATCCCTGACCCGGCCTTCTCTACTCTCCTGTGTATTTACCCATGAAGAACACCACGTTGCTGCCACGCTCCGTGATCAGATAGACAAAAGGACGGTTGGCATGAAACTCCACCTTCCGTGGCTCCACAGGCTCGGACGGAATATAGGCGGTGTAATTTACTCCGGCAACAGTCACAGCAGCAGCCTTCGAACCCGTCTCGTTCACCTCGATCTTAGCCAGCTGCTTCATCATACTCACATAGAGCGTCCCCCTCTCGGTCATCTTCGTAAGTTCAGCTTCAACAGGATCAAACACCTGTCGGATGCCCATCTTCTTCAGTATGTCAATCAACGGAATCTTCGAATCGGTTTCCCAGCGAGGCACCTTGACATCCACCTCACAGTTTTCTTCCTGCAGTTCCTCCGGCCACAGGGATTTCTCACCAGACATCTCATGATGTAAGCGGTCCAGTACGTCATCGATGCTCTTTCCTTCCTTGGGCAACAATAATTTCATACAGAAGTCACCATCGCCGAAGGGAAGCGACAGGGAGGTATAGTCGCCCGACTCCCCATACGTTGTCAGCACCTTCTGATGCATCATTTCCACCTTCTTTTTTCCAGAGGGGGCCTGGAAGTCTGCTTCCTGTGTGTATTTCTTATCAAACTTCTCTGCCCAGTCGGCTTTGAAGTAGATAGCATTCAGCAGAAACATCACCACCCGTGAGGAGAATTCATTATCGTCGAGAATGGTTGGGATCATGTCGTGGGTCTTCTCCTTGCACCACCCGTTAATCTTATCCACATTCCGCACATTTCTGAAATCCATGTCCTCCACCATCGCCTCATAGTATCTCTCCATCTCCTGCTGATAGGGCTGGGCGATTTTTCCAATGGCATTGTTCACGAAGATGCTGTTGGCAATATTCAGTGTCACCTTCGGATCCACCTGCGGAGCCGTCTTGATCAGTTTCTCGCAATAGGAATTGATGGCCTGGGAGTCACAGTCACGGAAGCCCAGCACATCCTGGATCTCCTCCTGCGTGTTTCCCACAGCACCGGCATTAAGCATTCCCAACACGTAGGTCACACTTAACGGTGAACAGAAACTGCTCTTGTTTCCATCCTTCTCGCTGATTTTCCGAAAGAGGTTCAGTGAAAACAAGTTGTTACGATGCACCATGTAAGACTGCTCGGCTGTCATCCGGATGCTCTTTTCCGGATACAGCATGTTCACGGCACGCGCATTCTCTTCTATCACATCACTACCCTTAGGTCCTATCACATCATCACTCTCAGAAGAGCAGGAAGTCAAGCCTCCCGCAAAGGCCAGCAACATCACGACTGGCATGCAAATTCTATTCATTTTCATCATACAATAATTAAAGGTCTTTACCCTTAAAATCCATAAAGGGTAAAGACCTTGCATGTGCTCGTGTTAAATAATGCAAACAACGGGGTGCTGCTACACCTTGATTAATTGTAGTGGGTATCCAGGTACACCACCTTAGTGACAAGATACTCCTCTACACCATGCTTACCGTCGGCACCGCCGATACCACTCTTCTTCACGCCGGCATGGAAACCTTGGATGGCTTCGAAGTGCATGCGGTTGATATAAGTCTCGCCGAACTCAATCTCCCGACAGATACGGGTAGCGGTATCAATATCCTTAGTAAATACGCTCGAAGCCAAACCATACTCACAGTCGTTAGCCCACTCGATGACCTGATCGATGTTATCGAACTCCACAAGGGGAAGTACCGGCCCGAAGGTCTCCTCATGGATAATATCCATATCCTGACGGCAGTTATCAAGTACCGTGGCAGGATAGAAATAGCCCTTACCGCCAACGGGCTTACCGCCACAGAGCACCTTCGCACCCTGTTCTATGGCATGGTTCACCTTGGCTGTTACGCTCTCCAAAGCAGCCTTCTCTACCAACGGACCCATATCCACATCCTTATTAATGGCAGGATCACCGTATTTCACAGCCTGGAATTTCTTCACGATGATATCGGTGAACTCTTTCTTGACATCCTTATGAACATATACGCGCTCAGCATTGTTACAGATCTGACCCGTGTTACCGATACGGCTCTCCAAAATGGCCTGAGCTGCTAATTCGAGGTCAGCATCGGGGAAAACAATCGCCGGTGCCTTACCACCTAACTCCAAAGATACCTTCGTGATATTCGGAGCGGCAGCCTCCATGATCTTCACACCGGCACCTACACTACCCGTCAGACTCACGATACCCACCTTCGGGTTACTGGCTAAGGCATTTCCAACCACCGAGCCTTTACCCGTCACCACATTAAACAAGCCTGCGGGCAGACCGCTCTCGTCCACAATCTTACAGAACTCACAACAGTTTTCCGGGGTGATCTGGGCAGGTTTGATCACGATGGAGCAACCAGTGATCAAGGCAGCTGCAGCCTTACGTGCGATCAAGAAGAACGGGAAGTTCCAAGGCAAGATACCTGCAGCCACACCGATCGGCTTTTTCACCAAGATCATCGTCTCGTTGGGAGCATCACTCTGAATCACCTCACCCTCGATACGGCGGGCAAACTCTGCCATATAATCAAAATAAGTGGCTGTGACACCCACTTCTGTAGCGGCCAATGCCTGAGTCTTTCCTTGCTCACGCACCAGGATCTCCTGGAACTTATCAAAATTGGCTCGAATACCATCGGCCATCTTGTGTAGATATACGGCGCGTTCGGCAGCGGGAACCTTTGCCCATTTCTTCTGGGCAACAAAGGCAGCATCCACCGCTTCTTGCACATCCTCAACTGTACCCGCTGGCTGACGGCTGGTCACTTCCTCGGTACTTGGATTCAAAACTTCAATCCACTCACCGGAACGACTCTCGACGAATCGTCCGTTGATGTACATCTTCAAGTCTTTCATACGCGTAGTTTTTTAATGATTTTGTTTAAGTTAAACGATTGTAGTTTGTTATAGTTACTTATGTTCCTTATAGATCACTTTATTGGCGCCACTGGTAATGCGCAAGGCCTCGGGGTGATCCTTGATGAAGCTGTCGATATGGCGGACACGCTTTTGTTCAAGGATTTCATCAACAGCAATCAGGATTCCCGTTTCCTCCACGTCACCGAAGCCATAGTTAATGGCCGTGCCGAAGAGCTTCATCGTTGGCGACAGTCCCATATAGGCATTCACCAACGGTGGAATATTGTAACCCATCTTCCTGATTTCAGTGTTTAAGATACGATAGTCTTCCTTAAATGCCTTACCGCAGAACAATTGTTTCAACTCTTCTGGGTCAGCTTCAATTTTTAGCGGTTTCATCGGGACAATCAGGTTCTCTTTGTCATCGAAATGTTTCTTCAGGAAATACAGGATCATATCCCGTCCTTTCCTAACGTATGAAGGATACATCGTCATCTTTCCAAAGAAATATTTTACATTGGGAAAGAGAACTGTCAAGGCTCCCAGTCCATCCCAAAGGTTATCCAAAGCAAAGATGCTCTTGGTATTCTTCTGTACATTTTGGTACTCAAGCGAGACAAAGGATCGCCCCAGTTCCACTGTATAAGGCATATACTCCTTTAAAAATTTTTCAGAGAAGTGGAACATGTGACTGGTGGCCAACAACGGTTGTCCATTGGCATCCATTTCCCAATCCGTTCCCATCAGATAACGGTATCCCCCAATAATCTCCTCTTCTTCAGGGTTCCATACGATAAGCTGTTTATAGCAATTCTCACATGTATCGAACTCATCGATATCCATGTCCTTACCGGTTCCTCCGCCTGCCTCACGGAAGGCGATCTCCCGGAGTCGTCCGATCTCTTTCATCACGTTAGGAGCTTGGTGAGCTGTCACCACGTAAATCTCATTGTTGCTTTTGTTGGTCATTCGCAACTGTCTTTCTGCTGTGAGTTCACTTTTCAGCAGTTCTTTACTAATGGGAGAGATGATTGGTTGTTCCATTGTCGTTTGCCAATTTAAAGATGTATGTTGATGGATTTAGAAGAAGTGTTTACAGGGAATAGACTTGATCCTGCACCCATTGTGCCCACTGCACGGGTGACTTCGTCTTGTCGAAAGTCTGCCAAGGTATTGGTTTACCGATGGTTACACGAAATGTCTTGTGCACGTTTTTGTACATTTCATCAACCAAAAAGAGCATAGCAATATTCACCTTCTTGATATGTTTATCACAGAAGCCGCTCAGCTTATAGAAGAAATCTGAATTCTGACCACTGAAGTGAATCGGCACGACATCGCGCTGGTACTCCACGCTCTTCGAAATAAAGGTCTTCTTCCAGGTCAGGTCATGAATCTCACCATTGATGCGACGGGAACACAATCCCGCAGGAAACATCAGCATGTGGTTGTCACTTTGGAAGCCTGCCTCCACCATCGCGGGGAAATTCCGGCTCTGCTTTCCCGTCTTATTGATGGGAATACAGAGAGGAGCGAGCCCGGGCAGGTTCATCAAGATATCGTTGACAAGGTAGCGGAACCGACTGTCGAAATGCCTGCCGATAATGCTCCCCAAGGCGACACCATCAATACCACCCAAGGGATGGTTGCTCACCAGGGTATAGAGTTTCCCGTCATTCTTATCGGGCAGGTTCTCTTTTCCCACCACCTCCAGGGTCATATCAAGGTATTTCACACATTCCTCCAGCCAAGGGGTACCCGTCAGATGACGGCTTTCCCAAAGGAAACGGTTCACTTCATCCTGATGAACAATACGCTTGAGCCAACTCACCAAGGGAGAGGGAATCCACTTGGCCTTTTTGCCCATTTTGCTCTTCAGGATGTCTTCTATGTCAACTGTTTTTTCTGTAATTTGATCCATGTTGTTTCGAAACAATATGCAAAAATACTAATTATATTTGAAAAACATTACATTTTGATGAAAAATGTTCAAAAAAAGATCTTTATAGTTTTGCTTTTTACATCATACACTTAGTTCATAACACAATCCAACCCTTTTTGGCACGATCCGCGCGGATCACGCGCACATTTTGAGCTGCCCTGTGGCAGAATTAGAGTGAATACGTTGCACACTTTGTGCAAAGGCTTTGCACAACTTGTGCAGATACCTTGCACTATTAGTGCAAACGTCTTGCACTATCCGTGCAACACTGCTGCACTATTTCTGTGTCATTTAACCTTCGAAAGATCTGCCTGATCCTCATTCCTTAAAGGTTCAGAATGTGAAACGTACAAAACTTGAAAAGACCATCTCCGATGGCGGATCACACTCGTTTCTATCTTGGCGGCAGGGTCATGTTGTCCAGAATGCCGTCCTAAAATAATTGCACAAAAACGTCATTTTGAGTAGAAAAACAAGAAAAATGCACCTTTTTTAATAAATTTGTGGAGAAAAGTGGTGGAAAGTGGAGGAAATGTTGTATCTTTGAACCCGAATTCACAATTTAAAAGAACGCATGCGATTTTTAGGCAACATAGAAGCAAAAACTGATTCGAAAGGACGTGTGTTTCTTCCGGCAGTGTTCCGCAAGGTGCTCCAAGCAGCAAGCGAAGAGTCACTCGTGCTTCGAAAAGACGTGTTCCAACCCTGTTTGGTGCTATACCCCGAATCAGTATGGAATGAGCAGATGGACACGATGCGAAGGAGTCTGAATCGCTGGAATCGTGAGCAACAGGAAATCTACCGTCAGTTCGTAAGTGACGTGGAACTGGTAACCCTTGACAGCAACGGTCGTTTCCTTATCCCCAAGCGCTACCTGAAGATGGCAGATATCGAGCAAGGTATCAAGTTTATCGGCATGGGCGACACCATTGAGATCTGGAGCACCGCCAAGACAGAAAAGCCCTTCATGGATCCCGATGACTTCGGGAAGGCATTAGAGGAGGTGATGGGGAACACCAGCAATTTGGTATTTGATAATTAACAACTGATCATTGACCGCGAGGAAAACAGATCCATGGCTGACGACAAAGATACATACCACGTGCCGGTACTTTTGAGAGAGAGCGTTGACGGTTTAGACATCAAGCCAAACGGTATTTACGTTGACGTAACTTTCGGCGGCGGAGGTCATAGTAAGGAAATACTCAGGAGATTAGGCAAGAACGGCAAGCTGTACAGTTTTGACCAGGATGCCGATGCAGAACGAAATATCATCGGTGACGAGCGGTTCACTTTTGTAAGAAGTAACTTCAGGTATTTAAAGAACTGGATGCGGTATTACGGAGTAGAACAGATCGACGGACTCTTAGGTGACCTGGGGGTATCAAGCCATCACTTCGATGATGAGACCCGAGGCTTCTCGTTCCGTTTCGATGCTCCTCTCGATATGCGGATGAACAAACGTGCCGGAGCGACGGCTGCCGACATTCTGAATCAATACGAAGAGGAACAGCTGGCAGACATCTTCTATCTCTACGGAGAGTTGAAGACAGCCAGGAAAATGGCAGCAGCCATCGTGAAAGCACGAGCTGAGAAACCGATCGGCACCACTCAGGATATGCTGAATGCCGTAAGCCATCTGATCCAACGGGAACGGGAGAAAAAGGAGATGGCGAAACTTTTCCAGGCGCTGCGCATCGAAGTGAACCATGAAATGGAGGCATTGAAAGAGATGCTGAAAGCGGCCACTGAACTCATCAGGCCTGGTGGAAGACTCTCAGTGATTACGTATCACAGTCTGGAAGACCGCATCGTGAAGAATGTGATGAAGGCCGGAAACGCAGAGGGAAAGATCAGTCAGGACTTCTTCGGACGCATCGACACACCCTTCAAGACCGTCAACCACAAGGTGATCGTGCCCGACACGAATGAGCAGTTACAGAACCCTCGCAGTCGGAGTGCGAAATTAAGAATAGCAGAAAAGATATTACATACAACATGAATGAAGACAACATTGTTTTAAATCTGAATGAGAAAGCAAAGAAGGAGGAGGCTCACGAGCAACTCTCTGCGGGAGCAGAGGAGCTCGTGGAGCGCCCTCATGATGATGCTCTGAACGAGAGCATGAAAGAAAGGAGGAGCGAGGAAACAAAAGAACGAAGCAAAAGGAAGGAAGGAAAAGAAACACGAAAGGACGAGGAAACGAAAGAACAAGATACAGCAGGAGAGCAGATCTCATTACAAGAAGCCATCAAGGAACAGGCTCGTGAAGATGAGCAGCCGCAATCAGCCAACTTCACCCTACGTAAGATCTTAGGAGGCGACTGGCTGACAGCAGACTTTCTCCGCCGACAGATCGGTGTCATCCTTCTGATCGTGGGATTCACCATCGTATATATATCTAATAGGTATAGCTGTCAGAAAGACATGCTGGAAATAGACCGGCTGAATGCAGAACTGACAGATGCCAAATACAAGGCTCTCTCCAGTTCAAGCGAGCTGACGGAGAAATGCCGTGAAAGCAATGTGCTCGATTTACTACGTAACAACAAAGATAGTGTGCTGAAGGTTGCCAACCAGCCACCTTATATTATTAATATACCGCAATAATGGGTAGTTTGTTTGATAGAAAAAAGATCGTACCGCGCTACAAGATCATCGGCTATGTGATGGTCTTGCTGGGCTTGATGATTGTTGGCAAAGCTCTTTATACCGCAACTGTCAAACGCGACTACTGGATGAAGGTGGCCGACCGATTGAAACGTGACAGTGTGGATGTGAAGCCGATCCGTGGAAATATCCTGAGTTGTGACGGACGACTGATGGCCAGCAGCCTACCCGAGTATAAGCTATATATGGACTTCAAGGCTGGTGGTGCTGAAAAGGACTCCCTATGGAACGAAAAGGTTGACAGTATCTGTGAGGGGCTTCACGATATCTTCCCCGAAAAATCCGCAGCTGAATTCAAGCGTGACCTGGAAGAAGGGCATCGGAAGATGAGTCAGAACTGGCCTATCTGGAAAAAACGCGTGAGCTATGATGTCTATTCGGAGGTAAAGAAGTTACCAGTGTTCAACCTCAAACCGTTCAAGGGAGGATTCCATACAGAAGCATTCAATGCACGCCAACGGCCCTTCGGTTCCCTTGCCCAGCGTACTGTGGGTGACATGTTCGGTGCGAAGGACACTGCCCGTTGCGGTCTGGAGCTATCGTTCGACTCCATCCTCCGTGGTAAATCGGGTATCGTACAGCGTAAGAAGGTGATGAACAAATACCTGAGCATCACCGAACGACCACCTATCGATGGTGCTGACATCGTGACCACCATAGATGTGGGCATGCAAGACTTAGCAGAACGTGCTCTCATCGATGAGCTGAAACTGATTAACGGAAATGTGGGTGTGGCCATCGTCATGGAAGTCCAGACGGGAGATGTCAAGGCAATCGTGAATATGACGAAGTGCGAGGATGGTGAATACCGCGAGGTAAAGAATAGCGCCGTGAGTGACCTGTTAGAGCCCGGATCGGTATTCAAGACGGCCTCGATCATGGTTGCCCTCGATGACGGAGTGGTTGATACAACCTATCATGTTGATACCTATGGAGGCATCATGGATATGCACGGGGCAAAGATGCGCGACCATAACTGGCACCGCGGAGGCTACGGCATGCTCTCTTTGCCACAAACCCTGGAGTATTCATCGAACATTGGCGTGAGCCGCATCATTGATGAACATTACGGCAAGAACCCAGAGAAATTTGTGGAGGGCATCTATCGGTTAGGACTCGCCGAAGACCTGCATATCCCTTTGGTAGGAGCCTCGCCCGCACGTATCCGTATGCCAAAGATGGACAAGACGGGAAAGCACTGGGCCAACTGGAGTAAGACAGCCTTGGCATGGATGAGCATCGGTTATGAGACGCAAGTGCCGCCGATCTCCACCCTCACGTTCTACAATGCCATCGCCAACAACGGAAGAATGATGCGCCCGAGATTCGTGAAACAGGTAGTGAAAAACGGAGAGGTGCTGATGGAGTTCCCCCCAGAGGTGATCAAGCCACAGATCTGCAAGGAAAAGACGCTGCGAGAGATACAGACCATTCTCTACCATGTGGTGAGCCAAGGACTGGGAAAGAAAGCCGGCTCATCCTCGTTTAAAGTGGCAGGCAAGACCGGCACCGCACAGATCTCGAAGGGTGTAGGAGGATACAAGACCGGTCAGATGAACTATCTGCTTTCCTTTGCTGGCTACTTCCCCGCCGATGCGCCCCGATACAGCTGTATCGTATGTATTCAGAAATCAGGCCTCCCCGCTTCAGGTGGTGGTATGAGCGGTGTGGTATTTCACCACATCTCCGAAGGAATCATGGCACAAGACCTGAAACTGAACGTGAGCGATGCCCGCGATTCCCTGTCGGTATTCCTGCCAGATGTCAAGAACGGGAATATCCTTGCTGCCGACTACGTTCTCTCACACTTAGGTGTGAAGACCAACGACAACTGGAACGGCAGCTATGCCAATGGCAACCCCATCTGGGGCAAGGCTGAGCATAAGAACAATCTGGTGGAGCTATCAAAGGTAGAAACCACTAACACTGGTGTGATTCCCGATGTGACTGGTATGGGAGCCCGCGATGCCGTATATATACTGGAAAGCCGACAGGTTAAAGTGCGTATCGAAGGACGCGGTAAGGTGATTGCTCAAAGTCTGCCCGCAGGGCACCAGATCAAGAAAGGTGAAATCTGTTCATTAAAATTAAATTGATATGAAACTCAACGAGCTACTGAAAAATATCAAGCCTATCCAAATCATCGGTGATGAGGATATCGACATAACGGGTGTGAATATTGACAGCCGTAAGATACAGAAAGGACATCTCTTCGTGGCCATGCGCGGCACGCAGGTGGATGGGCACACCTTCATTGGCAAAGCTTTGGACTTAGGAGCCTCAGCCATATTGTGTGAGGAGATTCCCACAGATCGAAAAGAAGGGGTAACCTACGTACAGGTTTCCTCAACAGAAGATGCAGTGGGTAAGGTAGCAACACTGTTCTATGGGAACCCCTCATCCAAACTGAAACTGGTAGGCGTGACGGGTACTAACGGAAAGACCACCATCGCCACCTTATTATATAATATGTTCCGGAAGTTGGGCTATCGCTGCGGACTACTCTCAACAGTATGCAACTATATCGAAGAAGAAGTGGTGCCCGCCAGTCATACCACCCCCGACCCTATCGAACTAAATATCTTATTGGCACGTATGGTGGAGGCCGGATGTGAATATGCGTTCATGGAGTGCTCCAGTCATGCCATTCACCAGAAACGAATTGGCGGTCTGAAATTCACGGGTGGGATCTTCACGAACCTCACACGTGATCACATGGACTACCACAAAACGGTGGAGAACTACCGAAACGCGAAGAAAATGTTCTTCGACAACTTGCCAAAGAGTGCGTTTGCCATCACGAACGCTGACGACAAGAACGGGATGGTCATGGTACAGAACTGCAAGGCTACCATCAAGACCTACTCCACTCGTTCGATGGCAGACTTCCGCGCCCGCATCTTAGAATGTCATTTCGAAGGAATGTATTTAGAGATCAACGGCAGAGAGGTAGGAGTGCAGTTCATCGGGAAATTCAACGTCAGCAACCTGTTAGCCGTCTATGGTGCAGCCATCATGTTAGGACAGGCACCCGAAGACGTGTTGGTGGCGATGAGCACACTGAAAAGTGTCAACGGACGCCTCGACCCTGTGCGATCCCCCGAGGGATTCACAGCGATAGTGGATTATGCCCACACCCCCGATGCCTTAGAGAATGTACTGAAAGCCATCCATGAGGTGCTCAACGGCAAAGGACAGGTAATTACCGTATGCGGCGCCGGAGGCAATCGTGATAAGGGGAAACGTCCATTGATGGCCCAAGAAGCAGTGAAACAGAGCGACAAGGTGATCATCACCTCCGATAATCCTCGTTTCGAAGATCCCCAAGACATCATCAACGACATGCTCGCCGGTCTTGACAAACAGCAGATGAAGAAAGTAATCAGTATCGTTGACCGCCGTGAAGCCATCCGTACCGCCTGTATGCTGGCCCAGAAAGGAGATGTCGTGCTTGTGGCAGGCAAAGGTCATGAAGACTATCAGGAAATCAAAGGAGTGAAACATCACTTCGATGACAAGGAAGTGCTGAAGGAGATTTTCTCTTCTCGATAACGTTTATCGAAATAACGAAATACGAAATATCAAATAACGAGATAACGAAACAATATGCTATACTATCTGTTTAGGTTTTTAGAACAATTTGACATCCCCGGATCACACCTCTGGTCGTATATCTCCTTCCGTGCGTTGCTCACCCTGATCCTGGCACTGCTCATCTCTGCCTGGTTCGGAGAGCATTTCATCAAGTACATGAAGCGGAAGAAAATCTCCGAGACGGCGCGTGATCCCAGCATCGACCCCTTCGGGGAGAAGAAGAAAGGCGTGCCTACCATGGGAGGTATCATCATCATCGTGAGTATCCTTGTTCCTGTCCTGCTTTTAGGGCGTATGCGCAACATCTACCTCATTCTGATGATTATTACCACTGTATGGCTGGGATTCTTGGGATTCCTTGATGACTACATCAAAATCTTCCGTAAGAACAAAGAAGGTCTAAAAGGTAAATACAAGATTGTCGGACAGGTGAGTATCGGTCTGATTGTCGGACTGGCCCTGTGGCTTAGTCCAGATGCAAAGATCAACGAGAACCTCACGACCATCAAACAGAACAAAGAGACAGTCATTCATAAGTCGGAGGCTGTGAAATCGTTAAAGACAACGATTCCTTTTGTCAAGAACCACGACCTCGATTATTCCAAGGTGATGGCATTCTGTGGTGACAATGCCCGTGCGGCTGGATGGATACTGTTCGTGATCATGACGATTCTCGTGGTGACTGCTGTATCCAACGGAGCAAATCTCAATGACGGCATGGACGGGATGTGTGCGGGAAACTCCGCCATAGTGGGTGTCGCGTTGGGAATATTGGCCTACGTGAGCAGTCACATAGAATATGCCGCCTACTTCAACATCATGTTCATCCCAGGGTCACAGGAACTGGTGATCTTCCTTTGCGCATTCGTTGGAGCAATGGTTGGCTTCCTATGGTACAATGCTTTCCCCGCTCAGGTGTTCATGGGCGACACGGGATCACTGACCATCGGCGGTATCATCGGCGTGGTGGCTGTAATCATCCACAAGGAGCTCCTGCTGCCCATTCTCTGTGGTATCTTCTTCGTGGAAAGTCTCAGCGTCATTATCCAGACTCAAGTGTTCAAGATCTACAAGAGAAAAGGGAAGCGGATCCGTGTGTTCCGTGCCACCCCTATCCACGATAACTTCCGTAAGCTCGACTCACAGCTTGATGAAAGCAGCCGTTATATCTTTAAGAATTGGCCGGAGCGACAGTTCCATGAGTCGAAGATTACCGTTCGTTTCTGGATTGTCACCATTATCTTGGCAGCCTTCGCCATCATCACGCTGAAGATCAGATAGGTGAATCCGTAAGAATAAGGAGAGGAGCAAATAAAAGTAAGACGTTAGAAGAAGAAAAGAAATGAAAAAGATCGTTGTATTAGGAGCAGCAGAGAGCGGTGCCGGAGCAGCAGTTCTCGCCAAGAAAGAAGGGTTTGATGTCTTTGTGTCGGACATGGGAACCATCAAGGACAAATACAAGAAGCTGTTGGATGACCACCACATCGAATGGGAAGAGGGTCATCACACTGAAGAAAAGATACTGGATGCCGATGAGATCATCAAGAGTCCGGGCATCCCTGATGAGGCTCCCATGATCCAGAAGATTATCGCCAAGGGTATTCATATCATCAGCGAGATAGAGTTCGCAGGAAGATACACCCACTCGAAAATGATCTGCATCACAGGAAGTAACGGAAAGACCACTACCACGTCACTGATCTACCATATCTTCAAAGAAGCAGGATATGATGCCGGACTGGCTGGCAACATCGGGAACAGTCTGGCCCTACAGGTCGCAGAGGACCCACATGACTACTATATCATAGAACTGAGTTCATTCCAGTTGGACAACATGTACGACTTCCGTGCCAACGTGGCCGTACTGCTGAATATCACCCCCGATCATCTTGACAGGTACCAGAACAAGATGCAGAACTATGTCGATGCAAAAATGCGTATTATCCAGAACCAGACGGAGAACGATGCGTTCATCTACTGGAACGACGATCCTATCATCAAAAGGGAACTGGAGAAATATGAGATCAAAGCCCTACAACTTCCCTTCTCTGAGCTGAAAGAGAAAGGCAGTATCGGCTACATCGAGGAAGGACAATACAAGATCGAGGTGCCAACGCCCTTTAACATGGAGCAAGAAGCTCTCTCACTCACAGGCAAGCACAATATCTACAACTCGTTAGCGGCAGGTATCGCCTCGGATGTGGCAGGTATCAAGAAAGAAGTGATCCGGAAAAGCCTAAGCGACTTCCCTGGTGTAGAACATCGATTGGAGAAAGTGTGCACCGTGGGCGGAGTACAGTATGTCAACGACTCCAAAGCCACGAACGTGGATGCCTGCTGGTATGCCTTGGAAAGCATGAAGACACCCACCATCCTCATCATTGGTGGAAAAGACAAAGGGAACGACTACACACCCATCAAAGACCTGGTGAAACAAAAATGTGCCGGTTTGGTCTATCTCGGTGCCGACAATACCAAGCTCCACGAGAATTTCGACAACATGGGTATTCCAGTCCGTGACACCCACTCCATGAAGGAATGCGTGGAGGCATGTTATGAGATGGCAGAGCCAGGCATGACCGTACTGCTCAGTCCGTGTTGTGCCTCTTTCGACCTTTTCAAGAACATGGAAGACCGTGGTGACCAGTTCAAGACACTCGTTCGCAACCTATAATCAACCCTTGGACATAGAATAAGGATATGTTCGATAAACTGACCCGATTAAAAATTAAAGGCGACGGCATCATCTGGATGGTGTTCTTCCTGCTTTGTATCATCAGCGTGCTTGAGGTTTACAGTGCCTCCAGTTCACTGACATACAAAGCCGGCAACTACTGGAAGCCTGTGCTCTACCACACCGTTCTTCTGCTATTCGGTGTGGGGTTCATGATAGTGACCATGAATATCAAATGTAAGTATTTCAAGATCGTCACACCGTTTGCCTTGCTGCTCTCACTGATCATGCTCATCGCGGTACTCGTCGTAGGACAGTCAACCAACGGAGCACAGAGATGGATCGGCCTGTTCGGCATCCAGTTCCAGCCATCAGAGATAGGCAAGGGAGCCGTAATACTTGCAGAGGCACAGATTCTCAGTGCTATGCAAACCATCGACGGTGCAGACCGGCGTGCTTTCCGATACATCTTATACATCTCACTGCCTATCGTCTTCCTTATCGCCATGGAGAACCTCTCCACAGCAGCACTGCTATTCCTGACCGTCATCATCATGATGTTCATCGGAAGAGTGCCCAAACAGCAGTTAGGACGTTTACTGGGCGTGCTCACCCTTCTGGCAGCTTTCGGCTTCGCCATGGTCATGCTGATCGGCAACGAGCAGGAGAAGACTGCTTCCGCCGAGAAGATGAACATGACAGAACAGGTGACGGAGAAGAAAGAAGAGACAGGCATCCTTTCTAAAGTGTTCCACCGTGCCGACACCTGGAAAGCAAGAATCATTGACTTCATGGATCATACAGAGGTAGCACCCGAGGATGTTGATCTCGATAAGGATGCACAGAAGAGTCATGCAAAGATCGCCATCGCCTCATCGAATATCGTAGGCAAAGGACCGGGGAACTCTGTGGAACGGGATTTCCTCTCGCAAGCCTTCTCCGATTTCATCTATGCCATCATCATTGAAGAGATGGGCATCTTCGGCGCTGCCGTAGTGTGCCTGCTATATATCATCCTGCTCTTCCGAACGGCCACCATCGCCAACAGATGTGCCAATGCCTTCCCGGCACTGCTCATCATGGGTATCGCCCTGTTATTGGTGACGCAGGCTATGTTCAACATGGCAGTGGCGGTAGGACTGGCCCCCGTAACAGGTCAGCCCCTGCCTCTCATCAGCAAGGGCGGAACATCTACCATTGTGAACTGTATCTATGTGGGAATCATCCTGAGTGTGAGCTACACTGCAAAAAGAAAGGATGAGCCCACCGAAAAGAAGACAACGGCAAAGATGGCATTAGCCACGGCCTGATGTCATAAATAGGAAAAGGAAATGGAAAAAGAATTGAGGATTATCATCAGCGGAGGCGGTACGGGAGGACATATCTTCCCCGCAGTGTCGATTGCCAATGCCATCAAGGTCAAGCATCCTAACGCAAAGATCCTTTTCGTGGGTGCCGAGGGAAGGATGGAGATGCAACGGGTGCCCGCCGCCGGCTACGAGATCAAAGGTCTGCCCATCTGTGGCTTCGACCGGAAAAATCTCCTGAAGAACATCAAGGTACTTTATAAGATCTGGAAGAGTCAGCGCATGGCCAAGAAAATCATCCGCGACTTCCGTCCGATGGTCGCAGTGGGCGTTGGCGGTTATGCCAGCGGTCCTACTCTGAACCAATGCGCCGCCATGGGCATCCCTTGTCTGATACAGGAACAGAACTCATACGCAGGGGTCACCAACAAGCTTCTGGCCAAGAAAGCAGAGAAGATCTGTGTTGCCTATGAACACATGGATCGTTTCTTCCCTGCAGAGAAGATCATCATGACCGGCAACCCCGTACGTCAAACGTTGTTAGAGACCACGATCAGCAAGGAGGAGGCAGTAGAGAGCTTCGGATTGGATCCATCCAAGAAAACGATTCTCATCGTGGGCGGTTCGTTAGGTGCGAGAACAGTAAACGAAAGCGTATTACAGCATTTGGACGAGATCAAGAACAGCGGTATCCAAGTGATCTGGCAAACGGGCAAGTACTACCACAAGCAGATCATGGAGCAGATGAAAAGCCATACTGACATGCCCATGCTGAAAGTCCTTGACTTCATCAGCGACATGGGAGCCGCATACAAAGCTGCCGACATCGTCATCAGCAGAGCTGGTGCGAGCAGCATCTCCGAGTTCTGCCTGTTAGGAACACCGGTCATCCTTGTGCCCTCACCCAACGTGGCAGAAGATCATCAGACCAAGAACGCCATGGCATTGGTGGAGAAAGATGCAGCCCTCTATGTGAAAGATGCAGAGGCTCCGCAGAAAGTCATCACCTTAGCCATCCAAACGGTGAACAACAAAGAGAAATTGGCATCCTTGCGAACGAACATCCTGAAGCTGGCACTACCCGACTCAGCAGAAATCATTGCCGACGAAGTGGTGAAACTGGCCTGGCGTAATAAAGCATAAAACAAGCTGCCGTCTCACGACAGCGATTATCATTTAGAAGAAGACAAATGGAACTGAAAGAAATTAAAGCAGTATATTTCGTAGGCATCGGCGGCATCGGCATGAGTGCCATCGCCCGCTATTTCCTCAAGGAAGGACTGGTGGTGGCCGGTTACGACAAGACCCCTACCCCCCTGACAAAACAGATGGAGAAAGAGGGTGCCTTGATACACTACGAAGAGAACGTTGAGGAGATTCCACATTCCTGCCGCAATGCATCACACACCTTGGTGATCTACACACCAGCCGTCCCTCAGGAACATCAGGAGCTGGTGTATTTCCGCGAAAACCACTTCGATGTGGAGAAACGGGCACAGGTATTGGGATTGCTCACCCGTTCAAACAAAGGACTCTGTGTGGCTGGAACCCACGGTAAGACCACCACATCCACCATGTGCGCCCATATCCTTCATCAGAGTCATATCGACTGTAATGCCTTCTTAGGCGGAATCTCCAAAAACTACGGCACCAATTATATCCTCAGCAAGGAGAGCGACTTTGTGGTGATCGAGGCAGATGAGTTCGACAGGAGCTTCCATTGGCTGCGCCCATGGATGACTGTCATCACCAGTACCGACCCCGACCATCTCGATATCTATGGAACGAAAGAGGCATATCTGGAGAGTTTCCGTCATTACACCACCCTTATCCAGCCCGGCGGTGCTCTCATCATCCATCAAGGATTGGAAATGAAGGCCGATGTACAAGAGGGTGTACGTGTCTATGAGTATGGTCTGAACAGCGGTGATTTCCATGCTGAGAACATCAAGATCGAGAATGGGGAGATCACCTTCGATTTCATCTCACCCATCGAGAATATCCACGGAGTGGAGTTAGGACAGCCAGTGCCGATCAACATCGAGAACGGAATAGCCGCCATGGCTATGGCCCAGCTTAACGGCTGCGATGCCGAGGAGCTGCGTTATGGCATGAAGACATACCGGGGTGTTGACCGCCGTTTCGACTTCAAGCTGAAGAACGACAAGATTGTCTTCCTAAGCGACTATGCCCACCATCCCAAGGAGATCTACCAAAGTGCACGGAGTATCCGCGAACTGTATAAGGACAAGAAGATCACCGTCATCTTCCAACCCCACCTCTACACCCGTACCCGCGATTTCTACAAAGAATTCGCGGAGAGCCTGAGTCTGCTTGACAAGGTGGTGCTCACCGAAATCTACCCTGCCCGTGAAGAGCCCATCCCCGGTGTCACCTCACAACTCATCTACGACAACCTGAAGGAAGGTGTCGAGAAAGTGATGATCCACAAAGACGAAGTACTCGACTACGTGAAGACCCACGACTTCGAAGTGCTGATCGTGTTAGGCGCCGGCGACCTTGACAACCAGGTGCAGGAGATAGAAAATATCCTCACTCAAAAATATTAGACAAAAAGACATGATGCACATCAATTGGAAAAAGACGCTCATTGTAACCCTGGATATCGTGCTCGCCGTCTATCTGGGTCTCGCCATGACCTCGTTCAACAAACCGGACGAGACCGCCAAGCTGTGCACCAAGGTCAGCATCATCATAGCCGATGAGAACACCAACGGATTCCTCAGTGCCAAGGAGATCAAGAAGATCTTAGAGAAGAAGAAGCTCTATCCATTGGAGAAGCACATGCAGAGCATTAACCCACGAGATATCGAGGAGGTGCTCAAAACCAGTTCCTTCGTCAATACCGTACAGTGCTACAAGACACAAAACGGACATGTATGCATCAACGTCACCCAACGTCTTCCCGTTGTGCGTATCATGAGCGTGAAAGGGGATGACTACTACCTCGACGATGAGGGAGGCATTATGCCCAACTCGAAATATACCAGCGACCTGATCATCGCCACAGGGTATATCACCAAGGATTTCGCCCGCCATTACCTGGCCAGTCTCACAGACGTGTTGATGAGCAACGAGTTCTGGAAGAACCAGATTGTGCAGATCAACATTCTTCCCGACTTAGGCGTCGAACTGGTGCCCCGTGTGGGTGAGCATATCATCTTCATCGGCTATCTGCCCCAGACGAAAGATGAGGGAATGCGCAAACAGCTCATCACCGACTACCTCACAAAGAAACTGGAACGGCTGGATAAGTTCTACCGTTACGGTCTGAGTGCGGCCGGTTGGAACAAATACCATTATATCAGTATGGAGTTTGACAACCAGATCATCTGCAAGAAGACGGTCAAAACCATGCCGGCTTATACACCTCCTGCCGTCAAGACCGAAGAGAAGAAGGACTCCACGGCGGTATCTACAGAAAAGAAAGATTCCATCAAACAAGACAATAACAAAAAATCAGTATAGCGTATGGCAGCAAAGGATTTCATCGTAGCAATCGAACTCGGCTCATCCAAGATGACCGGTATCGCGGGCAAGAAGAATCTTGACGGCAGTATCTCTGTGCTCGCCGTGGTAACAGAAGACTCTTCCACCTTTATCCGCAAGGGAGTGATTTACAACATCGACAAGACAGCGCAGTGTATCTCGAACATTGTGAAACGGCTCACCACAAACCTCAAGACAAGCATCTCTCAGGTATATGTCGGTGTGGGTGGCCAGTCGATACGGAGCGTGAAGAATGTCATCGTGAAAAACCTGGCTGCCGATACCATCGTTACACAGGAGATGGTGAACGAGCTCATGGATGCGAACCGGAACATGAGCTATCAGGATCAGGAGATCCTCGATGCAGCCACCCAGGAATACAAGGTTGACAACCAGTACCAGATGGATCCCGTGGGTATCCAATGTGCCCGTTTAGAAGGGAACTTCCTCAATATCCTCTGGCGGAAGATGTTCTACCGCAATCTCAACAAATGCTTCGACCTTGCCGGCGTGCCCATCGCAGAGATGTATCTGGCACCCCTCGCACTGGCCGAAAGTGTGCTCACTGATGCAGAGAAGCGCTCTGGCTGCGCACTCGTTGACATGGGGGCCGACACCACCACCGTCAGCGTATATTACAAAAACATCCTGCGCCACTTAGCCGTGATCCCCTTAGGCAGCAACAATATCACCAAGGATATAGCCTCCCTCCAGATGGAGGAGAGTGCCGCCGAGCAGATGAAGCTCAAATACGGCAGTGCCTGGACCGATAACGGAGAGATTGACAACAACATGTCTCTGAGCATCGATGCCGACCGTTCGGTGAAGAGCCGGGAGTTCATCTCCATCGTAGAAGGTCGTATGGAGGAGATCATCGAGAACGTGTGGTACCAGGTACCCTCCGAGTATGCCGACCGTCTGTTAGGCGGAATCATCCTCACCGGTGGCGGTGCCAACATGAAGAACATCGAGACCGCTTTCCGCAACCATACCCATATCGACAAGATCCGTATCGCGAAGTTCGTCACCCAGAGCATCAGTGCAAAAGATCCGCTCATCGCTGCACGCAACGGTATGATGAATACAGTGTTAGGACTGTTAGCCAAAGGCGACATGAACTGCGCCGGTGATGAGATGGATACCAACGGTGACCTCTTCAAAGAGAAGAAGCCAGCCCCTGCCGCCGACATCCACCGCGAGCCCCGCAAGGCCAATGAGTTAGGTCCTGGCGTGGTTCAGACCGAAGCAGAGAAGCAGAAGGTTGAGGAAGAGAAGCGCAGACAAGAGGAAGAGGCAGAGGCAGCCGCCAAGAAAGCCCTCGAGGAAGAGGCTGAGGCCAAACGCCTTGCCGAAGAGGAAGAGAAGAAAAAGAACAGCAGTCTGAAGAAGACAGGCAGTAAGCTGAAGAGTTTCTTCAAGAGTCTGATCGCAGAGCCAGAGGAGGAATAGCCTCCCTGCCGTTCCAATCCATTCAATTATTCATCATAAAAATTCAAGATCATGATAGACGATAACAAGTTTAACATATTAGATTTCGGTGAGCCGGAGAAAGAGAATAGTATCATTAAGGTGATCGGTGTCGGCGGAGGTGGCGGTAATGCCGTGAACCACATGTACCGCGAGGGTATCCATGATGTAACCTTTGTATTGTGTAACACCGACAACCAGGCACTCAACGACAGTCCTGTGCCTGTACACCTGCAGTTAGGTAAAGAGGGCCTCGGTGCAGGCAACAAGCCCGAGAAAGCACGTCAGGCAGCTGAAGAGAGCATCGAGGACGTTCGTAACATGCTCTCCGACGGTACGAAGATGGCCTTCATTACGGCTGGTATGGGCGGTGGTACAGGAACAGGTGCTGCACCGGTCATCGCCCGCGTCAGTAAGGAGTTAGGCATCCTCACCGTAGGCATTGTCACGATCCCTTTCCGTTTCGAAGGACCGAAGAAGATCGATCAGGCCTTAGACGGTGTAGAAGAGATGTCAAAGCACGTGGATGCCCTTCTGGTGATCAACAATGAGCGTCTGCGTGAGATCTATCCAGAGCTTACCGTGCTCGATGCTTTCGGCAAGGCTGATGACACCTTGAGTGTCGCAGCCAAGTCTATCGCTGAGATCATCACCGTTCACGGACTCATCAACCTCGACTTCAACGATGTGAAAACAGTGTTGAAGGATGGTGGTGTAGCCATCATGTCCACCGGCTACGGTGAAGGCGAGGGACGTGTGAAGAAAGCCATCGACGATGCACTGAACTCACCGCTCCTCAACGACAACGATGTGTTCAACTCAAAGAAGATCCTGCTGAGCATCTCGTTCTGCAGTGACAAACAGAGCAAGACGGGTCTGATGATGGAGGAGATGAACGATGTGAACGATTTCATGGCAAAGTTCGGCAACGACTTCGAGATCAAGTGGGGACTGGCTACCGACCCCGAATTGGGTGACAAAGTGAAGGTAACGATCCTTGCCACAGGCTTCGGCATCGAGGATGTGGATGGCATGAGCAGTCACTTCGGCAAACGTACCCAAGAGGAAGCCGACCGCATCGCCGCCGAGGAGGAGAAGGCAGCAGAACGTCTTGACCGCCGGAACCGCTACTATGGCAAGGACGGCTCCACCAGTCAGTACAAGCGTCGCCCCCATATCTTCATCTTCCGTCAGGAGGACCTGGATAACGATGATGTAATCTCAGATGTGGAACAGACACCTACCTACAAGCGCACCCGTCAGGTACTCGATGAGATCCGTAACAAAGCGGCAGGCAACATCACCACCAACGAGGATGATAAGAAAGAAGCCATCCAGGGCACCATCCGCTTTGCATAACCCGACTACTCATTATTTAATAAGAACATAATACCTTTGCCGCCCCTTCCTCGTGAGAGAAAGGGGCGGTTTTATTGTTTTAGTCTATCAGCTTTGTATCTGTTAAATACTATTAAATAATGGAACGTGCATGCAAGTTTTCTGAGTAATCGTGTTTATATTAGTAGAACATTTATCATATCAGATATGAAACTAATAAAAGGATTTATCATGACAATGCTGGCCGTTAGTCTTTCTACGGCTTGTTCCAGCGATGACGAGACACCTGCGGTCAACTCACCCAACACTCTGTATGCTGTCATCATACCAGAAGGAACACAGAACGGTAACATCACCCCCAATGACTATGTGCTGACGCTCGACAACATTCTTGCCGTGAATCCCGAGACAGGAGAGTTCAAGGTAAAGAATACGGAGCGGATTGACTCGAAAGCATATCCCCTACCAACGCAACATCTCATCCAGTTCTATTCTGGAAAAAGCTTACTGTTTGAAGCTAAGCTTAGCTCTGCCTATTCCAGTATGCTCACTTCGGGTCTGACTTTCATGTATTTTTTTACTGACATAAATGGATCGGCAAGGTATGATCTTAGTGTAAACCGACTTGTCAGTGAAGATGGAAAGGTTATTGAGGGCAATCTCACCGACCAACAGAAAAAGGGCATGCAGCGCATGTACGAGATACTGCAAAAAGCAGGAAAGATTAGCAGTAATATCCATTATGACTATTTCTTGCTGTTTAATGACTCTCAGCTCAAAGCAAAGGGATACGAGGAGAATCCACAAACCCTCGAAGGCGTATGGCATCTGGTAAGGGCTGACTTCTCATTTGGGGGCAGGTATGACGTACAACCCGGTGAAGTCACAGTCTTTTTCAATCCGGACCATACCATGCAGGTTGTCAATCAGATCCTCAATAAGGAAAAGATACCCTTTATGGATTCTGGTTCCTATTCTTACGAGAGCATTAGTACTGAGACCAACAAATATGACGGTACGGTTAAAACCAAGATCAACCTCAATGGTCAGCAATGCACCTACTGGTTCAAGGATGGCATGATGACCCTTGATTTCGGTATGGCATACGATGCCCCAGGTTATTTCTTCAAAAAACTGAAATTAACCAACTGATTTCGTTAGCAGACGATTTGTCTAGGCATTCTTTTGGGGTATGGATAGCAGGATGTTGTCAAGATTATTCGTCAAAAATTAAGGATTGTAAAAATACGCTAATTGGATGTTTGACAAGTAAAGGCTACCTTCATTCAAAGTAAAGGTTACTTTGAACCCAAGTAAAGCCTACTTTAAACCCAATCAAAGGTTACTTGCATTCGTTCCAGCCTTTACCGACACCCTTTCCGACGTCATCTAAGGGTCGTTCCGCCGTCACCTTACCCCTATAGACGACGTCGGAATGAGTGATAGGTGCCGTCGGAACAGGTGTAAACGCCGTTCGGAACTACCCGTAGATGACATTTCTTCACGCAAAAACGTTGTTTTTACTTCACAAAAACGATGTTTTCACCACCTAAAAACGGCGTTTTTGACCCCTAAAACCTATGTTTTTGGAGCCTAAAAACGCTGTTTTCGCAAGTCAAAAATGACGAATTTTTACAACACACTCATTATCAACAACTTACCAAACCTCGCGAGAATTGAGTTTTTTCGACCGAAAGGGTGGTTGGTTCCCAAAATGCCCGCTTTTTGCGTTAAACGAAGTTAATTCGTCAAGATAATTCATAAAATTAACAATTGGAGAATAGAAACATCGCCTTTGGCGAAAAATATAAGAAACACCTCGCCGAAGGCGACATTTCTTTCCTGAAGTGACTCAACAGATTAGCTGTGCGTGTAGTTCTCCCACCCTAAATAAGTGTTGATCGCCTCATCGAGGATCTCCACCACATCGGTGCGACACATGGCCACATGGTGTTCGAAACCGTTCTTGCAGATATACTTCATCAGTTTCTGCAGGTTATCCACCTTCGTCACGGCGATGCAACCATCCATTCCGTAGGGGTCATCGGTGATTGTTCCCTTGCCGAGATATGACTTGATGCATCCCTTCGGGTCATCGGTAGAAATACGGAAGAAGGTGAAGTCGCCGGCGGTGACTTTTGCATAGACAGCTCCGAAGGTATTGATCTTGCCTAATGTACGTCCCAACACGCCGAGAGGCCCTAACTTCAGGTTATTCTGCACAAACGACTTCGGGTAGTTACCGCAGTGGGTGCAGACACATTTGTTACGGTCTTCTGCGAAGTTATTGTTCCAGTCGAGCAATGCCGATGCCTTTCCGCTTGCCAGGGTGAGGGCATACATCGACACAGCCCCTGCGATATCCGTCTCACAGGCGGCAGGGATCAGTTTATCACCGAGCATCGACATGGTAACACAGGGAGCACAGCCGTAGTTCTGCTCTAAGGAGTCCCAACATTGAATGGCTACAGCCTGCACGTCGTTGGCGGCGATCCAATCCTCCACGGCAACGCTGAACTTCGCCTGTAGTCCTAACTTCTCACGATAGTTCTCGGGCACCTCGGCATAGTTGCATGTACGTTCGCACATCGCCTTGAACTTCGGGTCATCGTCGGAGATCTTCTGTGCAGCGAAGAGAATCTCGGAGAGGTCAGCGGGCACCACGGTGATACCACTGCGCTGCAGCAGTTTCTCACTGGCCCGACAGGTGTTGAAGCCTAACGGACGCGTACCGATCTGTCCGATGCGACAATGACGGAGACCGTTCACCACGCGGCAGATGGCTGCAAACTTATTGATGTCCTTTGTCAGGAGCGGACTATATATAGAATAGGTGTGAAGGGTGGTATCCGTGAAGGGGATGCCATACTGATAGAGATTATTACATACCGAGATCTTGCCGCAGAAAGCATCGCGGCGACTGTCGAGATCCACCTTGTCGTTCTCGTCATCACAAGCCTGCACCAATACGGGTACATTCAGCTCTGCATCATTGATGGCATTGATGATACCGATCTCGAAGCCGAAGTTCGGCAGCGACACGATGATACCATCGATCTCATCACGGTGCTCCCGGAACTGACGTGCCACTTTCAGTCCGTCCTCACGTGTCTCGATGCTGCTGCTACCTGTCGGCGTGGCATCCTCCGGCAGAATCACGTACTCGTACCCCTCGTCGGTGATGGTTTTCAACAACTGCTTGCGCACGTCTTTCGCTAATTCTGAGTTGAAGTAAGCTCGTGTGCCGATGATTACTCCAAAGCAACTTTTTCCGTTTCTCATAATGTTCTGTATTTTGATTATTTTCTAATTAACTGTTCAACAGCCCGGCACCATCCCTCGTAACAGGACTGCGTAGAGGCAGGGGCCTGAGGCTGGATCACCTGTGTCACCTTGCGTAAGGGTACTACATCCTCGAAGCGTGTCCACACCTTCCTTGCAAAGCCGTTCATGATGACGGCACCCAAGGCCGAGGCATCCTCCACCTCTGTGCACACCACGGGTGTATCCAAGAGATCAGCCTGGAACTGCATGAGGAATCGATTCTTTGTAGGACCGCCATCGGCACAGATTTCCTGAAGGGCAGCACCCGTGGCGCGTGTCATCACATCGATCAGGTCCTTGATCTGATAACCGATCGATTCAAGGGCAGCACGCAGGAAATGAGCCTTCGTGGTAGCAAAGGTCAGTCCGAAGACCGCTCCCTTCACATCGCTCTGCCACCACGGAGCCCCTAACCCCGAGAAGGCAGGGACGATATACACACCACCGCTGTCTGCCACGGATACGGCCTCAGCCTCCATCTCTGCCGGGTGGTTCACCATTTTCAGTTGATCGGCAATCCATTTCAGGGTAGCGCCCGTACTATAGATGTTTCCCTCGTATCCATAATAATGATGTCCGAGGGCAGAGAAGCCCACGCTCGTCACCAAGCCCTCGGGGGCTGGCAGTGGGGTCTCACCGATGTTCACCATCACACTGGAGCCCGTTCCATAGGTCACCTTCCCCATCCCTTCTTTGAAGCACATCTGTCCCACCAAGGCGCCATGACTGTCACCAAGGACACCGGCAATCATTATCGGTGTAGGGAAAAGTCCCTCAACGGTGGTCTCTCCATAGATGGCATCGCATGGCAATACCTCAGGCAGCATCGTCCGGGGGATATCGAAGAGTGCCAACAGCTCGTCGTCCCACTGCATGGTATGGATATTGAACAGCATGGTGCGCGAGGCATTGGTGGTATCGGTAGCGAAGGTTTTGCCACCCGTCAGCTTCCAGATGAGCCATGTATCGATGGTGCCCATCAGCAATTCGCCGCGTTCGGCCTGTTCGCGTGCACCCTCTACATGGTCGAGCAACCATTTCACGCCCGATGCCGAGAAGTTGGGATCGATAAGGAGTCCGCTCTTCTCCATCACCACACCGGTCTTGCCCGCCTCCCGCAGCTGTCGGCAAAGCTCTGCGCCACGGGTGTCCTGCCATACGACGGCACGGGAAATGGGTTTTCCCGTCAGACGGTTCCACACGACCGCCGTTTCTCTTTGATTCGTGAGGCAGAGAGAGTACGTTCTCTCCTCTCTCCTCTCTCCTCTCTCCTCCTTATTTCTCTCTCCTCTCTCCTCTAACAGAATCCGGATGGCCTCCACCATATTCTGATAGATCTCCTCAGCATCGTGCTCCACCCAGCCTGTCTGCGGATAGTATTGATGATGGTCCACGTTGGCACGTTCCAACATCCTGCACTGCTCATCGAAGAGCATCGCCTTCGTCGAGGAGGTACTTTGGTCAATCGCAATGATATAATTCATAGCAGCACTTTTTTCCTACTAATTAGACGAATAGATATTTTCTCTACTAATGAGACGAATTTAGCGAATGGATATTTATTCAACTAATTAGACAAATTAGACGAATTACCAACTCTCCAATACAGCCTTGACAATGCCTTCAGCATCCAGTCCGTAATGATGGAAGATCTCGGCATTGGTGCCATGGATGACATTCTCGTCGGGGATACCGATGATACGCACTGGCACAGGATTCTCTGAAAGGGTCTCGCATACCATCGCACCTAAGCCGCCGAACTTACTATGTTCTTCGATGGTGACGATACGTCCTGTCTCACGGGCGGCCTTTCGGATGGCTTCTTCATCGAAAGGTTTAATCCACGACAGGTCGAGCACACGGGCAGAGATACCACGTTCCCTGAGCTGCAAGCCTGCCTGCCAGGCATGATAGACGGTCTCACCGATAGCCACCAAAGTGATATCCGTTCCGTCAAGAACGGTGATGGCCTTACCTGGTTCGAATGGGAAGTCATCATCTGCATAGACATCCGGCACGGCAGCACGTCCCACACGCACATAGCACGGTTTATCGTAATTCACCAAGAATTTCACCAGTTTCTTCGTCACACGCCAGTCGGAGGGCAGGCATACGGTCATTCCCGGGAATGTCCGCAACACGGCGATATCGTGCAGGGAATGATGAGTGGCTCCTAAGGCACCGTATGCCACACCACCGCTCACCCCCAGGATCGTCACGGGGTTCTCGCTATAGGCGAGGTCAACCTTGACCTGCTCCAGAGAACGCGCCACATAGAAACAGGCGGGTCCGCAACAGAACACTTTCTTTCCTGAATGAGCCAGTCCGGCAGAGATTCCCACGGCATCCTGTTCAGCAATGCCGCATTCCACAAACTGTTCGGGCAGCGCATTGGCATAGTCGCCTAAGGTCACCGAACCGCGCGCATCCGTGGTCACAGCGATAATATCCTTGTCTTCACGTGCCAGTTCCAGCAACGTGTCGGTAAATTGTTTTCTACAAGCAATCATTTTTTCTTCGTTATATCGTTATGTCGTTGTTTCGAAATCGTTTTCTCAAAATCGTTGTTTCGTTGTTTCGAAATATCGTTATTTCGCTATTTCGTTATATCGATATTTCGATGATTCGAAATTTCGATTTCCCTATCTCGTTTTTAAATCCTCAATTCTCTTCTCAATCTCTGCAACAGCCGCTTTGCACTGCTCCTCGTTCAGCACACCGTGATGCCATTTTGCAATCCCCTCCATGAACGACACCCCTTTTCCTTTGGTAGTGTTCGACACGATCAGGTGGGGCTTCCCGTTCGTATAGTCAATATCGTTGAAGGTGGAAACGATCTCTTCCATGCAATCACCGTTCATCTCCTTCACATCCCAGCCAAAGGCCGTCCAGCGGTCATGGATACTCTCTATGGGCATCACGTCCTCGGTGTTGCCACTGATCTGCAGGTGGTTTCTGTCGATAATTGCCACGAGGTTGTCAAGATGATAGCGGTTACAAGCCATGGCAGCCTCGTAGATACTACCCTCGCCTTGCTCACCATCACCCATCAGCACAAACGTACGGTAGTCGTTCTTGTCCATCTTCGCAGCAATCGCCATACCCGTACCGATGCTCAATCCATGCCCTAAGGCACCGGAGTTCACCTCAATGCCAGGCACTTCGATCGTGGGATGTCCTGAAAGAATTGAGCCGAACTGCCCCAAGGTATCCAGCACTTCGGGTTTCAGGAATCCCTTAGCCTCAAGGGTTACGTAGAGAGCTTCCACACAATGTCCTTTGCTCAGCACAAAACGGTCGCGCAAAGGATTCTTGGGTTGTGTGGGGTCGAGGTTCCTCATCACCTCAAAATAGAGGGCGGTCATCACGTTCAGGCACGACAGGTCGCCGCCGATATGTCCTGCCTTGGCACGATATACCACTTCCACCAGACGCTTACGGTTCTTCTCCGCAAGCAATAACAAGTCTTTTGTATTCATCGTCTTTCTTGATTTGATCTTTCAAGAAAGACGATGATTCTGTGAAATGTAACCTATATATTCAGTTAGAAGTTGATCCAACGTCCTAAGTCAACCTTATCCTTGAACATAGGGGCCACGTGGATATTTTTTGTATCGACATCCTTTCCTAACAGGAACCGATCGATAAAGGCAGAGACCTCCGGGAACTGTGACTCCGGCAGCTGACAGTGGCCGTGTTTGTCAACGATGGAATAGCCGACACGGTCGGCGATACCGAATTGCTCCCACACCCGCTTGGCTGCATTCATCGACACATATCCCGACTCATCAGCTAACCATTTATAATCGGGATTGCCGAGCATCAGCAGGGCTCGCGGACAAATCATGGCGCACAATTCATGATGATCATAGGGCATCCGATAGACGCTGTCACCTGAGAAGGTATCGCGCATGCTTTCCTTGAACCAGTGGTAGTCGGTGCGCTCCAGGCTCTCCACTTCCTGTAAGGTATGCGACACGCGCCAAGCGGCGGCACCGCCACCTCCGGGCTCCTGGGCAATCGTCAGGGCGATCCGCTCGTCAAAGGCACCGCACATCAGCGCCATCTTCCCTGCATACGAGCAGCCTGTCACACCGATATGCTTCATGTCGATCTTGGTGCGGGCCTCACCCACAATTTCCAGACCGTCGAGCAGACGGCTCAATCCCCATGCCCACTCACTGTATGCTCCATTATCCTTGAGGGCAGGATACAGCCGATCGAAGTTATGTTCGCCTCTTTCGTGGTGCTTTCCAAACTGTCCGTAGTCGTTCACCTGCTTCTCATGGAACGTCATGATGGCGATATTCTTCCCGGTAAAGAGCTGGCGGGGCAATGACATCATACTGGTGCCGATCATCAAGGCATAGGGTGCCTTGCCCTCCTTGGGATACATGATGGTGGATCGGAGGTGTAAGGTTTCCCCATTCACGGTGACATCGACAAACAGGGTGTCGCCATTCATGTGCGCCGCCACCTGTTTCCTGTCAACGGCAGGTTTTTGTCCGATGCCATAGTGCTGGATCTCTGCGGCAATCTCATTCCTTCGGCGTTCCCACTGCTTGAACTTCTTCACCCTACCTTTCCCGTTCGACCACTCCAACGGATCCGTCAGTGAACGGCATTCCTTCAGCCCGTTAAAGTCTGGCATAGCCGGTGCCTTGAAGTTCTTTCCCGTGTTCTCCACTTCATACACCAAAGGGATGTTCTTCTGTGCTTGAGCCGCCAACATGGTCATGCATGCCGCCACGACTCCCATAGTTCTTCTCCACATGTCTATACTGTTTAAATGAATGAATAGTCGTTTGATAAAAAAATCGACCGCTAAGTTACGAATTATTCTTGATATACCATTCAAATCTGACAGGGAAAATGAGAGCAATCACAAAAAATAATGTTTTTCAAGGGGAATGGAACCCCATTTCCTCAAATAATCTCCTTTTCATTTCCTTATTTCACTCATTTTCACTACCACTGGCTCCACCGAAGGTTCTTACTCTCGGAAATAAAAATAAATGCTATTTATTTTGTATTTCACTCACTTATTCGTACCTTTGCAGCTTGGAAAGAAACAGGACTAAAAATTAAATATACATTATGGCAAAGAAAGCATTATTGATGATTCTCGACGGATGGGGAATCGGAAAGCATGGTAAGGGAGACGTGATCTACAACACTCCCACGCCCTATTTGGATTATCTCACGGCAGTGAGCGCACATTCTCAGCTGCAAGCCAGTGGTGAGGACGTGGGCCTGCCCGACGGACAGATGGGCAA
>DETG01000074.1:240-12324 GCA_002361535.1 Prevotella sp. UBA3294 | reverse complement strand
TTTTAAATCTGTAAAACAATCATTTGTTTATTAAAACGTTGCAAAGGTAAGCATTTTTTTGATAGGTTGTTCTTTTTTTAGCGTTTTTTTTTAGGGTAAAATGTAACTTTTTTATAAGTCATTGATTTATAGCAACATACAAACTGCTAATAACTGTTAAAGTTTTAAACAATGTCAATATGGTAAGAAAAAATGCCCGTTTATTTTATTCTTCACCCGACTTTTCGTACCTTTGCACATCGAATCTTTTAGGTCACCCCAGTACTATATATAATAAGGTGTATGATTAACAGTGCTGCTTTTCAAGGAAAGAAGGCTGCCTATTTCACTCTGGGCTGTAAACTGAACTTCTCTGAGACATCAACCTTCGGGAAGATGCTTCAGGAGATGGGTGTATCGACCGTTGCCAAAGAGGAACAGGCAGATCTTTGTCTGATAAACACGTGTTCGGTGACAGAAGTGGCCGATCACAAATGCCGACAGGCTATTCACAGGATGGTGCGTAACCATCCCCATGCTTTCGTGGTGGTGACGGGATGCTATGCTCAGTTAGAGGCTGAGGAGGTGAGTAAGATCCCCGGTGTTGACCTGGTGTTGGGCAGTGACGAGAAAGCGAGACTGATCCAGTTCTTAGCCGATGCATGGAGCGAGGAGATCTGCGAGGGCACGGAGGAACGGAGGTACGAGGGTTCTAAGGATCGAGGGCTCGTGGGGACGGGAAAGGTGTTCAGGAAGGAAAAGACCAAGGATATCCAGTCGTTCGCCCCTTCATGTTCACGTGGTAATCGTACTCGTTATTTCCTGAAGGTGCAGGATGGCTGTAACTATTTCTGTACCTATTGTACCATTCCCTTTGCCCGTGGCTTCAGCAGGAACCCTACCATTGAGTCGTTGGTGCGACAGGCCGAGGAGGCTGTGCATGAAGGAGGAAAGGAAATTGTGCTGACGGGTGTGAACATCGGTGATTTCGGTAGAACCACAGGTGAGCGTTTTATCGACCTTGTAAAGGCATTGGATCAGGTAGATGGCGTGGCCCGCTATCGGATCAGCAGTCTGGAACCAGATCTTTTAGACGATGAACTGATCGCCTACTGCGCTGAGAGTCGTGCCTTCATGCCCCATTTCCATATTCCTCTGCAAAGTGGGTCGGACGAGGTGCTGCGACTGATGCACCGCCGTTACGACAAGGCCTTGTTCGCACATAAGATTGAACTGATCAAGACGATGATGCCCGATGCTTTTATCGGTGTGGATGTGATGGTAGGCACACGAGGAGAGAAACCGGAGTATTTCGAGGAATGCTACGACTTCCTGAGCGCTTTGCCTGTTACCCAGATGCATGTGTTCCCTTATTCAGAACGTCCCGGGACGGCCGCCTTGAACATCCCATACGTGGTGAGTGCCCATGACAAGAAACTGCGCTCGAAGCGGTTACTGTCTTTATCTGATGAGAAGACGGAAGCTTTCTATGCCTCCTACATCGGTCAGGAGGCAGAGGTGCTTTTCGAGAAGGCAGCACGGGGGAGAGCCATGCATGGCTTCACCCGTAACTATATCCGTGTGGAACTGCCGCCGGCAGAGGGAAACAATGCTCTTGACAACCAGTTGGTGAAGGTCCGTTTAGGAGGAATGAATCATGACAAGACAGCCTTGAAGGTGGAACATATATTATAATAAGGTATATAGGGTATGGATCAGGTAGCGATCGTGATATTGAACTGGAACGGCGAGAAGATGCTCTCGCGATATATGAATACGCTGATGGAATACTCCCGCCGCTCGGCTAAGGTGTATGTGGCGGATAATGCCTCAACAGATCAGTCTGTGCCATTCCTGATACAGCATTTCCCAGAGGTGCAGATCATCCAGTTAGAAAAGAATTGGGGCTTTGCCGAAGGATATAATCAAGCCCTTCGGCAAGTGGAGGCAGAATATTACGTGCTGCTGAACAGTGATGTGGAAGTGACGCATCATTGGCTCACGCCACTCATTGAATTCATGGACAACCACCCCGATGTGGCAGCCTGTCAGCCCAAGCTGCTGTCTGTGGCAAACAAAGATGCCTTTGAGTATGCGGGTGCCAGCGGCGGCTTCATCGACAAATACGGTTACCCTTTCTGCAGGGGACGTATCTTCGACACCGTGGAAGAGGACAACGGACAGTATGATACGCCTGCCGAGGTGTTGTGGGCCACGGGGGCCTGTCTGATGATCCGTTCCACCGACTACTGGAAGGTGGGCGGTCTCGATGGCCGTTTCTTTGCCCATAACGAAGAGATCGATCTGTGCTGGCGTCTCCGGATGGCGGGAAGGAAAGTGTGCTGTATCCCCGACAGTCAGGTATTTCATGTGGGGGGTGGTACATTACCGAAGAGCAACCCGATGAAGACCTACCTGAACTTCCGTAATAACCTCACCATGCTTTACAAGAACCTGCCTGACAAGGAACTGAAGAAGGTGATGCGGATGAGGTGGTGGCTCGATTATGTGGCGGCGTTCCAGACCCTGCTGTGCAATGGCAACATTGGTGATTTCAAAGCCATCTTCCGGGCACGACGGGATTTCCAACGGTGGCGCAAAGACTTCAAGGCCGACCGGGATGCCTTGCAGCATGACAGGGTGGTGGCTGTTGTTCCCGAACGGAAGCGTTTCAGTATCCTTTGGCAGTATTATGTCAAAGGTAGAAAGACCTTCGCTGAGCTGCCTGAGTGAGTATTTCCTCACGGTTATTGGCATGCTTTTTGCTGTCCGCCTTATAGAAAGGAGATACGTTTATGGCATTTATAGACTATTACAAGATTTTGGGTGTCGCGAAAGACATCCCTCAGAAAGACGTTAAGAAGGCATACTTGAAGCGTGCCAAGCAGTTCCATCCCGATCTTCATCCCGATGACCCAAAGGCCAAGGCCAAGTTTCAGGCCCTGACAGAGGCGTATGATGTGATAGGAGATCCAGAGAAACGGAAGAAATATGACCAGTATGGAGAACGATGGAAAGAGATGGATGCGATGAACCAGCAGGGAGGCTTTAACTGGTCGCAGCAAGGCGGGACACCTTTCGATGGCTTTGACTTCAGCTCTTTCAGCGGTGGCGGCTTCAGCAGTTTCTTCCAGGATCTGTTTGGCGGTGGCAGTAGGAAGACGCGCTCACAAGGTTTCGGTCGTCAGAGTAGGGGAGAGATGAACGCCAATGTGAACATCGATCTATACACGGCTCTGCTGGGTGGTGAGGTGATGATCCAGCTGAGTACGGGTTCGAAGATCAAGCTAAAGGTAAAGCCTGAGACGCAACCTGGTACGAAGGTGCGGTTACGTGGGAAAGGCTATGATCGGGGTGACGGTACCTATGGTGATCTGATCATCACCTATCAGGTACAGTTGCCCACGCATCTGACCGACCACCAACGTGAACTGTTACGACAGATGCAGATGGGCTAAATGTTAAAATACCCTTAACGCAAATACTTTTGTCAATGGGATGTGCTTGGTTTTTAAGAATTTGTCGTACCTTTGCAGCCGCTATCACGAGTTGATGGCATGAGATTCAAATTTAATTCAATTATTTAAACAATTTAACATTAAACAATGGCAACAAAAATCAGATTGCAGCGCGGCGGTCGTAAAGGCTATGCCTTCTACAGCATCGTTATCGCTGACGCAAGAGCACCACGTGATGGTAGATTTACTGAGAAGATTGGTACTTACAATCCTAACACCAATCCTGCCACAGTAGATTTGAATTTCGATCGTGCACTCTACTGGGTAGAAGTGGGCGCACAGCCTACTGACACTGTACGCACCCTTTTGAAGAACGAGGGCGTTTACATGATGAAGCACCTCCGCGGTGGTGTGAAGAAGGGCGCTTTCGATGAGGCTGCAGCCCAGAAGAAGTTTGATGCATGGAAAGAGGCTAAAGTGAAAGGATTCGATGCCGTTCGCGAGCAGGTGGCCAAGTCTAAGAAAGAGACTGTCGCTAAAGAGCTGGAGGCAGAGAAGAAGATCAACGAGGCTATTGCCCAGAAGGTGGCTGAGAAGAAGGCTGCTGCCGCTGCTGCACAGGCAGAGGCTGCTGCTGAAGCTGCTGCTCCTGCTGAGGAGGCTCCCGCTGAGGCATAACCACTCATCAGTACGGTTTACAGGAAGAGGCAGGCGCAAGCCGCGCCTCTTTCTTTTTATCTCTCATCTCTCATCTCTCATCTTTTATCTCTCATCTTTCATCTTTCATCTCTCATCTCTCATCTTTTATCTCTCATCCTTTCCCGTGCACATTGTTGAGATTCCTTCGTTTTTTCCACCCTATGGCGGTGAGTTCTGCATCGAACAGTCGAAAGCGTTGCAAACGTTTGGACATGAGGTGCGGATCATCAGTAATGTGCAATTGTCGGTGAAGAGGAGTGTCAGGGAATTCCTGACGCTACCGTATGACAGACGGTTTATTGAGATCGAAGGAATACCTGGTTATCAGTCGTATATGCGGGGCATCCCCAAGGTAATCCGACCCAATGTCGAACGTTGGGTGCGAATAGTACGTGAGATGTTCCGGACATATATGAAACGCTACGGGAAACCAGATATCCTTCATGCCCATTGTGCCAAGTGGGCGGGTTACGCAGCTATGCTGATGGCGCGAGAGTATGATATACCTTACGTGATCACAGAACACCTGCCTTTCATGATCTTCAAGGAGGAGTTCGGATCTGAGGGCGCTGATGCGTGGCAGGTTCCATTGCTGCGTGAAGCTTATCAACATGCCGACAGGGTGATTCCTGTTTCTGAGGAGGTGGTGACTGATTTGGCTCCGTTCTTCGGTCATGATTATCATTGGACAGCGGTGTCGAATGTGATAGATGTAGATTTCTTCGCCTATCGAAAAAGACCTCCCCGTGATGGCCGACCGTTCCGTTTTTGCTGTATCGGCAATTTTATTTATCGGAAGGGTTACGATGTGTTGTTTAAGGCTTTTCGTCTGTTGTCGGAAACAAGTCCTGTGATAGAACTGCATATTGCAGGTGCAGGAACGGATAGCAGTGCGTGCCAACAGGCGATGCATCGCCTCGGTGGTCATACAAAGATTGTCGCTCATGGCTGTATCGACAGGGAGTCGGTAAGATCTTTATTATATGACAGTGATGCGATGGTGCTGGCTACCCGTGATGAGACGCAGGGGTTGGTTCTTCTGGAGGCTATGAGTACAGGTATCCCTGTGGTGACCACCGAAGCCGTGCCCCAATGTGTACGAATTACTGGTGGATGCTGGGTAGCACCTGTGGATGATGAAAAAGCATTTTGTGCGATGATGCGTCAGGTGATGGAAGATCATGGTGATCAGCGTGAGACTGTTTCCAGAAGAGTAGGTGCGATGGTTTCTCCTTCGGTCATCGCCAACCGATTAACACAAATCTTTCAGGAGTGTATAGAAGCGCGTCAAAGCGTCTGATAGAAATCAATATACTGCTGGGCTATTTTCAGGTAGTCATGGTGCTTTCTCACATATTCTATGCTTTGTCGTCTTAGTTCGGGTATGCGCTCAGGATGCATGACGAGCTGTTCCAATTCATGATACACACTCTCGTAGGTGGGCTCAACGTTGATGATCGGACGCAACTCTTCTTCATGGATGATCTCGTAGTTCTCCGGCTCACCGCCTCCGATATCAATGATCCCTTTCGACATGGCTAAGAGTGAGTTCATCGAAGGGGTGTAGCTGTATAGTTGGTCGAGAATGGCATCACTGCCTTCCATCAGTCGCTGATACTCGCCATAGGGGACTGAAACCACCTTCACCAGTTCCATCTTATCAGGATGACGGCGTTGCACTTCTTCGGCTGCTTTTAGCATGATGTCAGTACCTTTGTAGTCACTCCTCTTTGCATCGATACCGATAAAGATCCGAGTCTTTTCTTTTCTTTTTTCTCCCTCTTCTTTCCCCTCTCTTTCTCTTCCTTTGGTGGATCTGTCAGTATGCTGTCTTTCCGCTCTTTCAATGGGCAGGGGGATAAAGGTCGTCTTTCGGGGAAACAGGGGCTGATAGACAACCCAGTATTCGTACAGACAAGCTACGATGCCATCGCAGTCGTTGGCAATCATTTGGTTCAGTCGTTCATGTGAGGTACCTATCCATTCATCCATTAGTCGGGTAGAAGCGGGATCGGTTCGTACTTGTTCGCCGATATTGTGATCACTGTATCTCAAGGGTTTCTTTTCCACACAGGTCCTTGCCCAGTATGAGTCCTCACCGAAAGCGCCTAATACCATCTTCTTATTATGTCGCCGCAGATAGCGATAGATGGGGAACAGCCGTTCCGGTCGCAGATCGAAGAAAATGGGATTGATGAGTTGGACAATGTCGTACCCTTTTAGCCGGGGAAGGAGCCGCCATACCTTCAGCAGATAGCGGATACCGTCCCAATGGGAGGAACTGCCTCTGACCACAGAGATGTCACGGGGATAGTTGCGCCAGCCGTTACCACCAGACACGACGGTGACATCATGGCCGAGTTCTTTCAATCCTTTGGCCAGTGTGGCATGGAGTCCGCTGTAGTCGTTGAGCAGAAGTATTCTCATCGTTCTTTGGCAAGCAAGGGTAGGGTATGTACCAGGATTTTCCGTCCCATCTTACTGTTTGTCATGCGGCGGAACCATTTGTATTTGTGTGTGTAGTCACGTTCAGGCAGTGGGAACATACCCCGTTTGTGCAGTCGCTCCAGTCGGCTGTTTAACTCTTGCTCACTATGTGTGAGCATGATGATGTTATAGATATAGTCCATGGTGAGCTGGGCAACACGGCGTTGCAGGGCGATGCGCTCTGCCGAGGGTAGGGTATTGGCTAAATGGTCGAGTTGGGTGATGACATATTCGGCATCGTCTAACCGTTTTTCTTTCCACTGCTTGTCATCATTATGTACGATTGAGTCAGCCCGTTCACGGTAATAGTAGGCATACGTGTCGGTACTATAGATGGTCTCGGCACGGAGGATGAGCTGTGGTGTGAACTCTTCGTCTTCATGCAGCAGCTGCGGTGTGAAGCGCAGGTCACCATTCATCTTCTTCCTGAAGATATACCCCCATGCAGTAGCCCGGAGGTTATTGTGATGCATGTACTCGGTTCCGCTTACCGGACCTTCGAACAAGTAAGGAGTATCTACCTCTGTCCCCTCGTTGGTGAAGTTGAAGATCACCATGTCGGGTCGGTGCTTCCTGACAATGTCCAAACAGTGTTCGTATCCTCCTTGGATCAGACAGTCATCAGCATCTACGAACTGGATATATTCTCCACGACAAATGTCTATTCCTACATTACGTGCCGTGCTGAGTCCTTGGTTATACTGACGCAAGTAGATCATCTGATCGCGATAGTCGATCAGTTCATTGAGCGGACTCATGTCGGAGCCGTCGTCGATCAGAATAATCTCTCGTTCTTCTGGGGGGATCGATAACTGCAAGATGCTCTCGATACACTCCCTCAACATCTCTACTGGCAGGTTGTAGTAGGTGATGATAAAACTGATAAGTGGTGTCTGGCTCATATCCGTTACTGTTTGTTGGGACAAAAGTACGAAAAGTCGAGCGAAGAACAAAACAAATCCTAATATTTTTTGTATTAATAAGCCTGTTCATGCACACCTTTAACGGCACGACCACTGGGATCATTCATGTTGCGGAAGGCTGCATCCCATTCAAGGGCGATGGCTGTAGAGCAGGCCACGCTGGCCTCGGAGGGTACGCTACGGGCAGCGGAATCGGAGGGGAAGTGTTCGGCGAAGATGCTACGGTAGTAGTATTCTTCTTTGTTTTTTGGCGGATTGATGGGGAAACGCTCGGCGGCATGGGCCATCTGCTCGTCGGTAACAGCTTTAGAGGTGATGTCTTTGAGGGTGTCAATCCACGAGTAGCCGACGCCATCGGAGAATTGCTCTTTCTGTCGCCAGACCACTGATTCAGGCAACAGATCGGCAAAGGCTTCGCGGACAATCTTCTTCTCGATGGTCGTTCCAGGGCACATCTTTGCCTCGGGATTGGTGCGCATGGCGACATCGAGAAACTCCTTGTCGAGGAATGGCACACGACCTTCTACACCCCATGCCGACAGGCTCTTGTTGGCGCGCAGACAGTCGTAGAGATGGAGCTTGGATAGCTTGCGAACCGTCTCCTCATGGAAGTCGCGAGCCGTCGGAGCCTTGTGGAAGTAAAGGTAGCCGCCAAAGATTTCATCAGCACCTTCGCCCGAGAGTACCATCTTGATACCCATCGACTTGATGACACGTGCTAACAGATACATTGGCGTTGAAGCACGGACTGTGGTGACATCGTAAGTCTCGATGTAATAGATGACATCACGGATGGCATCAAGCCCCTCCTGAATGGTGTAGTTGATCTCATGGTGCACGGTTCCGATATGATCAGCCACAAGTCGGGCTTTTGCCAAATCAGGAGCACCCTTCAGACCAACGGCGAAAGAATGCAGGCGGGGCCAGTAGGCACGGGTTTTGCTGTCGTCTTCAATGCGGTGCTCAGAGAATTTCTGGGCAATGGCGGAAATGACGGAAGAATCGAGACCGCCTGAGAGTAGCACTCCGTAAGGCACATCTGACATCAGTTGGCGACGGACGGCATCTTCCAGTCCATTGCGGATGTCATCGACGCTGGCCTTGTTGTCTTTGACTGCCTCATAACGCATCCACTCCCGCCTGTAATAGCGTTGCATAGCAGGCTCCTTGCTCCAATAATAGTGTCCGGGCAGGAATGGCTCATACCGTTCGCACTTCCCTTCGAGGGCTTTCAATTCCGAGGCAACATAGACAGTGCCGTCGCTATCGTAGCCGATATAAAGTGGAATGACACCAATGGGGTCGCGAGCTATCAGGAATTCGTCGCGTTCCTCATCGTAGAGCACGAAGGCAAAGATTCCACTAAGTTCTTCGAGGAAGTGGATACCCTTGTCGCGATAGAGAGCCAGGATGACCTCGCAGTCACTACCTGTCTGGAATTCATAGCGACCGGCATAGCGTCGGCGGATTTCCTGATGGTTGTAAATCTCGCCATTTACGGCCAGTACCTGTAAGCCCCCTTCAGCTCCTTCCGAAGGGTGGGGGCTAAAGAGTGGCTGTCCGCCCGACTCTGGGTCAACAATGCTCAGTCGCTCATGGGCGAGGATAGCTGAGCCACCACAGTATATTCCACTCCAGTCAGGACCGCGATGGCGGATCTTCTGACTCATTCGTAATGCCTTCTGGCGCAGTTCTGGCGTCTGTTTCCGTACGTTTAATATAGCTACTATTCCACACATAATCTATATCCTTTCTCGTTTTATAATTGTTTTTTCAGAATATTCTCAACATAATTGACAAAGGCCTGGTTCACCAGACGGATGCCCCCAGGTGTGGGGTAATGACCTGTGAAATACCAGTCACCTGGGTAATGAGGACAGGCCTTGCGCAAGCCCTCAATACTTTGAAATACCAGTTCTACGGGCGACTGCATACCCTCAGGGCGTAACATCTCAACAATCTTGCGGTTTATTTCTTCAACCGTGAATGGTTCATAAATTCTCCGTACGTGATTCTCAAGTGGAGCCACATCCTCTTTGCACCTTTTGTAAACGGCAGCAATTAGTTGGTGCATTCCTCTTTCCTTGATTAATTCGATGGCTGCACGGAAGGCACACAGTTCCTCCAGACGTGACATATCGATTCCGTAGTAATCGGGATAGCGAATCTGTGGTGAACTCGACACCATGACTATCTTCTTGGGGTGCAGGCGGTCAAGTATCTTGAAGATGCTTTCTTTCAGGGTGGTGCCCCTCACGATGCTATCGTCTATAATGACAAGGTTGTCTTCATAGGGTCGCAACGAACCGTAGGTGATGTCATAGACATGGGCTGCCAGATCGTTGCGTTCGTTGTTGTCGGTGATGAACGTGCGTAGCTTGATGTCTTTCCATACTACTTTCTCAGTACGTACGCTGAGACCTTGCCGGCGAAATCCGTCCGTCATGCCGTAGAAGGAAACCTCAGCCGTATTGGGGATATAACTGAATACGGTGTTGGCCACATCGCCACCCACGGCTTGCATAATGGCAGGATTTAGTTGTTCGCCCAAGCGTTTACGTTCCAGATAGATATCACGGTCGGAGCCTCGGCTAAAATAGATCCGTTCAAACGAGCAGGCGCTCAGTTCCTGAGCTGGCATAATCTGCTCCAGATGGCTCTCACCATTACGGTGCACGATGAGGGCCTGTCCGGGCTGCAGCTCGCGGATCTCCTCGTATGCCAGATCGAAGGTTGTCTGCAACACTGGACGTTCACTGGCTATGACCACGATTTCATCGTCGCGATAGTAGAAGGCAGGACGGATGCCCCAAGGGTCACGCACGCTGAACATCTCGCCGCTACCTGTCAGTCCGCACATCACGTAGCCACCATCGTAGTGCTGCATCGTGGTGCGCAACACGTTTGCTATTTCTACATGTTCATCAATATACCGTGTTATGTCTATTCCTTCCAATCCCTTTGATTTGGCCTCATCATACAATCGTTCCACCTCGCGGTCCAATCGGTGTCCCATCAGTTCGAGTGTGATGTAAGAATCGCCATAGATGCGTGGCGATTGACCTTGGGCCGTTAAGAATTCAAAGACCTCGCTGACGTTGGTCATATTGAAGTTCCCACACAGACAGAGGTTCTTGGCCCTCCAGTTATTACGGCGTAGAAAGGGGTGTACGAACGTAAGTCCGCTCCTGCCCGTAGTAGAATAGCGCAGGTGTCCCATATAAAGCTCGCCTGCCATCTCCGGGGTTACCCGAGAAAACACTTCCGTGATGGCGTCTTTTCCCTCTGCTTTCTCGCGAAACATGTATTCTGTGCCAGGCTCTTTCTTTAGACATACGGTGGCGATGCCCGCCCCTTCCTGTCCACGATTGTGCTGCTTCTCCATCATCAGATACAACTTGTTGAACCCGTAGGCCTTCGAGCCGTACTTCTGTTGGTAATAGTCCAGCGGCTTTAACAGGCGAATCATGGCTACACCGCACTCATGCTTCAATTCTTCCATACTTCTATATTTCTTTGCATGCTTGAATGAACGACATAAACAACGGATGTGGATGCAGGACCGTTGATGTGTATTCGGGGTGGAACTGGGTACCGATGTACCAACGTCTGTCGGGTATCTCAACGATTTCAACAAGATTGGCGGCAGGGTTGATACCGACGCACTTCATGCCAGCAGACTCATACTCCTTTTTATATATATTATTGAACTCGTAACGGTGGCGGTGCCTTTCACGGATGATAAGGCTCTCCACCGAAAGACCCTCCCCCGTCCTCTCCCTATGAGGGAGGAGAGTAGATAGTTGTGACTGCATATATGCCGCATAGGCTTTGCTGCCAGGTTGTAATAGACAATCGTAAGCCCCCAGCCGCATGGTTCCACCCATCTGTGTAATGCTTTTCTGTTCTTCCATCAGGTCAATCACATTTACAAGGTAATCACTCCCTTCCTTCACAGGGAGGGGTTGGGGGTGGGCCTGCTGCGTCTTCTGTACGTCCCTCATCTCGCTGCTATTGGCATCCCGATAGCCTAACACATTCCGTGCGAACTCGATGACCATCATCTGCATGCCGAGACAGATACCGAAGGTCGGGACATCGTGGATGCGACAATATTCTGCTGCAACAATCTTGCCCTCGATGCCGCGTTGGCCAAAGCCAGGACAGATCAATACACCTGCCATGCCGCTGAGTTTATCGACCACGTTCTCATGGGTGATATCCTCGCTGTTTATAAAATGAATCATCGTCTTCACGTTATTGTAGATACCTGCCAGATTGAGGCTTTCGCGGATGCTTTTGTAAGCATCCTGCAGGTCGTACTTACCTACCAGTCCGATGTGCATCTCGCAGGTCGCCTTGCGTTGCTTGTCAAGAAAGTCGAGCCACGGTTTCATGGCAGGGGTCTCGCATACAGAAATGCCTATCTTCCGTAGGATGGCTGCATCGAGTCCCTGTTGCTGCATACTTATTGGTACTTCGTATATGCTCGGCATGTCCTCACTTTGTACCACGCATTCCAGATCGACATTACAGAA
>DETG01000074.1:0-124 GCA_002361535.1 Prevotella sp. UBA3294 | reverse complement strand
TCGGGCTGAATACCCATCGACTGCAATTCTTTCACCGAGTGCTGCGTGGGCTTTGTTTTTAACTCGTCGGCAGCTTTTAAATAAGGTACGTAGGTTAGATGCACACACACCGCATCGCGTCCCA
>DETG01000093.1 GCA_002361535.1 Prevotella sp. UBA3294 | reverse complement strand
ACGAAGACCAGTCTGGCACACGCCCGCTTCTTCCGTGCCATGTTCTACTATCATATGTTCGACATGTTCCGCAATATCCCCCTGCAGACCACCCAGAACGTGGAGCCGGGTTATCTGCCCCAGCAGGTGAGTCCCCAGGAGATGTTCAATTTCCTCGTGGAGGAGTTTACCGCTGCCAAGGAGAACTTCGGCGACGACGACTTCTACGGCTATGGCAACAAGTATGCCTGCTCGATGGCGCTGGCCAAGCTCTATCTGAACCAGAACGTCTATCTGGGCACCTCTGGCAATGAAGGCTACGAGAAGTGTCTGGCAGAGGTGGAGAGCATCATCGCCTCGGGCAAATACAGTCTGGCACCCACATATAAGGCCAACTTCACTGAAGACCAGTCCAACAACCCTGAGGCCATCTTCGTGGTTCCTGGCGACCGCACCCACACCGTGCAGTTTGGTCTGCAGAGCTACTGCTTCCCACAGTCGGGTCTGGCAGCCTACGGAAGTACTGCAGCTGGTTACAACGGCTCGTGTGCCATTCCCCAATGGATTCGCACCTACGACGAGGCCGACCAGCGTCTGACCGACACCTGGGCTGGTGGTCCGCAGTATAATGCCTTGAAGCAGGGTGATAGCTACATCATCAATGGCGACAAGGACAACCCCATCATGTTTGAGGCTGACGACTGGACAGGCACAGGTATTCTTACCTACAATATGAATGTTCACTCCATCGACAACCCCGGTGCTTACCAGCAGGAGGGCTACCGTCTACACAAGTACGAGATTATTGGTGGTACCAACGACGGAACCACAGCCGATGCCGTGACCATTTTCCGTTATGCTGATGCGCTGATGATGAAGGCAGAGTGTCTGTTGCGTCTGGGCCGTGACAAGGAGACTGCAGCCCAGCTCGTTACTCAAGTACGCCAGCGCAGCTTTGGTTCCAATGTAGCCAAGGCAACCCGTACCGTGGCCGACCTTGAGGGTGGCTCAGTCTATCAGTATGGTCACGATGAATATACTGTTCCTGAAGGCTCTACAGCCGGCTACACCGACTGGTCGAACCACATCACTACCTACGAGGGTGGTGCCGATATTGAGCTGGGTGGTTTGCTCGATGACCTTGGCTGGGAGTTCTGTTGTGAGATGCACCGCCGCCAGGACCTGATTCGCTTCAAGATGAAGGACGGACGTAATGTGTGGAACGGTAAGTCGTGGTTCTGCAAGGATGCCACCACCAGCGACCACTGGAACATCTTCGCCATCCCCAACGATGTGATGAAGTCGAATGTTGACATGAAGCAGAATCCTGGTTATTCCAGCTCAGCAGAATAATAATTGATAATTGACAATTGATAATTGACATATCAAAAAGTTCAATGTTCAAAGTTCAAAGTTCAAAGTTTATAAAGAAAAAACGATTATGAAAAAGTTATCATATATTCTTAGCGGACTGCTGATTGCCGGCTCTTCTGCCCTTTTCTGCAGCTGCGGAGACAATACAGATTTCTGGGGGCCTCACACCCTGACAGACGACGAGATTGCAGAGATGGCCCGTCAGGACTCCATCAAGCAAGCTCAACGTGAGCGCATCGACGCCGACCTGATTCTGGAATACACGGTGGAGTTCTATCTCAGCGCTAATTCCTACGATGGTGGCGAAGTGAAAATCGATATGGACAAGATTGCCAGCGAGTTTGGTATCTCCAAGGATGCCTTGGGCACAGCCCTTAACGGTGATGGTGGTGCCGACGTGACAGGCTTTGCCATCGAGGGTTCCACCCATGCCGACAATATGACCTCCTCTAACTCTGGCGCCTACTGGGGCCACTGGTGGGACAAGGACGGCAACGTGAAGAACTGGGGCGACGAGGCCATGGTCTTCGCTGAGTTCGAATATACAGAAGACGGTGAAGGTATCTTCCATGTTGGTCAGTATCCTGGTCATCTGGTAGCCGACCAGGAGGTGAAGTTCATCGAGGCCCTGAAGTATCAGGACAAGCGTGTGGCCATTGTCATCACAGCCATTGGTCGTGAACGTGGTGAGGTGAAGGCTACTGTGGTGGCTTCCAACAAACTGACCGTTGAGACTGCTCCCAACGACACCTATGCTACCGTATCTGTAGAGGGCTTTGATGCTGATGCTGCCCTGGCTGCTCTTGGTGCAGGCTCATGGGCTGACGTTGCATGGGTTTGTACCAATGCCGATGGTTCGTATGCTCAGGAGTATAGTGCCGACGCACCGGGCTTCTGGTACGACAAGGAAGGATTCTCGGGTGCCTGGGGCGACAATGCCAGTGTATTCGCCACCTTCCAGGAAGGTCAGATTTTGATTGGACAAATGCCTGGACAGATGACCGAAGGTTCATCAGTTACCATCAACTTCAGCGCTATGTACAACAACAAGATTGTGGAGAACATCATCACCGTGAACATCGTGGGTTACGAGGATCCTGAGACGGCTCCCGAAGGAACACCTGCCAGCATTGAAAAGGACATCACCCTGACCAAGCCTTATGATGCCGACTGGGGTGCTACCGAGGAACTTGATGTGAAGGAAGAACTGCGTCAGTGCTTCAAGATGACCACCTATCAGATTTTCCAGGCCCTGAAGAGCGGCGAGATGAAGATGTGGGTCAATGAGATTGGCAACAAGGCCGACGAAGAAACGGGTCTGCCCGCCTATACGGGTGAGGCTCCGGGCTGGTGGCTCAATGGTGAGGGTGCTCCTGTTTCATGGGGCGACGAGGCTGTGGCTTACGTATTCTTGGGTATTACCGAAGATGCATTGGCTTTCTACGGCGGCAATCACCCGGAGAACTGCTCGCCCAACGGACAAACCATCAAGACAAAGTATATCATTGAGTACAATGGCGTAACCGCAACCTATAACATCACGTTTGACATCACGGCTGCCCAATAAACGAAGGTATCTGTTATGAGTAAAAGTATTCTAAAATATCTGTTCCTGCTTGCTACGGCGGTTCTTACCGCCTGTAGCAGCAGTGACGATGCTGAAGACTCTGTGGCTCCTGTGCTCTCTGAAACCGAAGTGAATGTGGAGTACGACGCCACCTGGTACAGTTTGACGGTTACTTCTCGTACCATCTGGAATGCCGTGGTGGAGAATGGCGGCGACTGGCTCAAGCTGAAGGATGCCAAGGGTGTGGGTGGTACCAGCGAGAAACTCTCCTTTGAGATGACCCGCAACACCACCAAGTCGCCCCGTGTGGCCAACATCAAGGTGAGCAGCGGAACGGCCAGTACCCTGCTGAAGGTGACCCAAGGCCCCTCGTCCATCGAAATCATGGACGCGAGCCAGGTGAAGGACTTCGACAAATACTATAAACCACAGGAGTTCAACTTCGACATGCTACGCAATGATGCCAAGTGGTCGTGGTTCCGCTCCAAGCAGAGTGAGCACTTCTTCGTGTTCTGGGATGCTTACTTCGGCGACGACCCCAACAGCACCAACCTGAAGGAGGAAGACCGTGTGGATGTAGATGACCTGCTGCAGAAGGCTGAGCAGTTCTACCGCACCAACATCAACCGCCTGGGCATGGTGGTGACGGGCCAGGGCAAATCGTATCTGGACCAGTACAAGATGGAGATTTATCTGCTTGACCCCACACCCGAATGGTGGGTGGCCACCGGTTCAGGCTACGACAACGTAATCGGTGCCCTTTGGGTGACGCCTTCTACGTGCAAGCCTGTAGGTTCTGTTATCGGTCATGAGATTGGACACTCGTTCCAATATCAGACCTACTGCGACAATGTGAAGAACGGTGCCACTAACGACTTCAAGTCGGGCTTCCGCTACGGCTACGAGGGGTCTAACGGCGGTTGCGGCTTCTGGGAGCAGTGTGCCCAGTGGCAGTCGTACCAGGACTATCCGCAGCAGGCACTCAACGACGACTGGAACGCCGTGTGGTATCAACAGTGCCACCGTCATTTCGAGCATGAGTGGCAGCGCTATGCCTCCTACTATCTGCAGTATTACTGGACCCAGTTACATGGTGACAAGACCTTAGGTCGCATCTGGAACGAATCGAAGTATCCCGAGGATGCCTCTGGAGCATACATGCGCATCTTCGGCACGAGTTACGACATCTACAAGAAGCAACTCTTCGAGTATGCCCAGCGTTGCGTTACCTTCGACTTCGACGGCACACGCAACTACTTCAGCAACCAGAACCAGAACTACAAGACCACGCTCTATGCCCAGGACGGCTACTACCAGATTGGCTATGAGCAGTGTCCGCAGCCCACGGGTTTTAACGTTATCAACCTCGATGTGCCCGCAGCCGGCACCAAGGTGACGGTGAACATGGAGGCCCTGAAAGCAGGCAGTCAACTGCCCGCCGCCGACCCCGGTAACCAAGTTGACGGTGACTTTAAGGTAGTTGGCACTGTTTCTAATTATAATAAGGTAGGTAATGATCAGGCCGTGGCCTATGGCTTTGTGGCTCTGAAGGAGGATGGCAGTCGTGACTATAGTGAGATGAATCTCACCGACGGTAAGGGCTCGGCCACCTATACCGTACCAGCCAAAACGAAGATGCTCTACCTCGTGGTGCAGGGGGCTCCCAAGAGCTACCACCAGTGCCCCTGGGATGAGAAAGAGGAAACCGACATGCAGTGTCCCTACCGCTTTAAGATTGACGGTACCGACCTCTACGGAAACTTCTCCATCGACGAGACTAAGGCTCCCACCGACGTGGCGTTCACCTTCGACGTGAAGTGCAATGCCGCCTCTCAAGACTATGTGCAAGGCACCATCCAATTGCAGGGCAACGACCTGAAGAAGCTGGCGCAGGCATTCGTAATGCAGCCCTCTGTGCTGAGTGGTGCCACGCTGCCCATCGCTGCCGGACAGACAGCCGAACCCGCAGAAGGCAAGGTGGCGCTGGGACTCATCCAGTCAAACGGCAAGACCACCTTTGAATATACGGCCAATGTAGGATTCTGGTGCAACGCCAAGGGCGACCTCGACGTATGGGGAAGCACCGCCCCCGTCTATGTGGAGTACGACAAGGATACGTTCACCTTTACCTACGGCCACCGCTCGGGCGTTAGTAAGGCGGGTGAGAAATATACCCTCAAGCCCGTCCTTATCTATACGAAGGGAGGTAAGCAGTACAAGGCAACCTTCACACTGAATATGCAATTCTAAACCATGTTTTGGTTCATTGGTTAATAGCGAGAGAGGGGGCGGGCATGATCTGTGTCTGCTCCCTTGATTACTAATAACAAACAATCTGAAAACGCTGGTAGATGAAAAAAATATTGAGACTATGTTTGATGGCACTGCTCTTTGCCGGTTGTTCATCGGGAAATGACGAAGCAGAGCTAATCCCTGAACCTGCTCCCCAGGACACTACAAAGAACGAGACAACGGAGATGCCAGGAACACCGAAAGCCAAGGAGTATGCAGCCCAATATCGTGTGGCAAAACTATTCATTGAAACAGACGGTGGACAGGCTGTAGATTCCAAGGAAAAGAAAGACTACCGTGCATGTACAATAAGGATTGAGTCGGACACTGCTGTATGGAACTATGAGGGCCGTGGACGCGTTCGTGGGCGAGGTAATTCCACTTGGCTCTGGTATCCGAAAAAGCCCTATCGTATCAAACTCGATGAGAAAGCATCGATTCTGGGACTGGATGAGGAGAAAGACTGGGTATTACTGGCCAACTATCGTGATCCTACGAACCTGATGAACACCTTTGTCTTTGAGATGGGGCGAGGACTGGATATGCCCTACACGAATCATACCCGATTTGTAGAAGTGACACTCAACGGTGACTACATAGGACTGTACCAACTGACCGAACAGGTGGAACAGGGAAAGAGCCGCGTGAATATCAGTGGAAAACAAGGTTGGCTATTGTCACTTGACGTGGATGACGGTCCCGCAGAAGCTCCAGAGGAAGAGGATAATTTCTGGTCGCAAGTCTATAGGATGCCTGTTTGCGTGAAGAGTCCTGAGGCAGAGGACTATGCTACGCCTGAGACGCTCACAGAAGATGCCAGCAGGGCACTGGCCACATTGGAGTCGGCCATCCACAATAACGACTACGAGGCACTGGACATAATCTGCGATATCCCCGTGATGATAGACTACCTGCTGATCCAAGAGTTTATATACAATGTGGAGGTGGCTGCTCCACGAAGTATCTTCCTCTTCAAGGACAAGGGCGACGAGGCGAAATGGACCTTCGGTCCGTTATGGGACTTCGATGCGGGGTTTGACTTTGATTGGGGGCACATGACCACGGGGCACACGTTCTTCAGCGACTATCGAGAGACGGTGTTAGGCACTGACCCTGCCCGACACATCAGCAATTACAACTATACCCCCAGTTTCTTCACCGACATGTGGAAAAGCAAGAAGTTTGTCTCAAAGGTGAAAAATCGCTGGAAAGAGATTCGTCCACATATCATGGCAAAGTTCTGGCCTGAGGCCAAGACCTATGCTGACGCTGCTGCAGAAGCCATGGAACGAGATGCTAAACGATGGCCTATTGACAAGCAGCCCAAGACGGAGATCAACCGCATGGAGAAGTGGCTCAACTCAAGGGTTGTGTATATGGACAATATTGTGAATGGGTATCCCTTGTAAGTGAAGAGTGAAGAGTGAAGAATGAAGAATGAAGGGGAAGAGTAATAAGAAAAGTCATTCAAAATGAGAAGAATAATACTTTTTATATTGGGGATCTGCGCCAGCATAAGTCTCTGTGCACAGAAGAAAATTTATATCCCTGAGGACCTGCGAGGAATGAACCTTGAGGCAGACACATCGCGTTGGAGTTTCAAGCGGAGCATCGAGACCAATGACCTCATCCTAATGTGGGAGCGTGGTTTTGGCCATGACACCAGTAAGCCGCCCATGCTGGAGGGAAAGCCCATGAGTTTCAACCTGGGAAACCTGCGCGACAGGGTGCAGTCTTTCTATACCTTCTTCCGCGACACCTTAGGATTCTCGAAACCTGGTTCCAAGTGCGACCAGTACAAAATGATGGTGATGGTGAACTACTCTCTCGACGGTACTGCTTATGGTGGCACCTACGACAATTTCATTGGAGCGCTTTGGGTGGCTCCCAACCGCATTCAAGACGAGAAGATGAACTGCATGGCGCACGAGTTGGGACACTCGTTCCAGTTACAGATTCCTGCTGATAGTGTCGGCGATGCCTGGGGCGGAAGCGGCTTTTTTGAGATGACCTCCCAGTGGATGCTCTGGCAGGTGAACCCCGACTGGCTTACCGACGAGAACTATCATTTCGAGGCTTTCAAAAATCTCACCCATAAAGCCTTCCTCCATCAGGAAAACATCTATCACTCACCCTACGTCATCCAGTGGTGGAGTGACCTGCATGGAAGGAAGTCGATTGCCGAGCTCTACCGACAGGGAAGGATAGGCGAAGACCCCGTGATGACCTATAAGAGGATGTTCGGCCTCAGTCAGCAGACCTTCTGCGATGAGATGTTCAGGGGTTATCAGCACCTGGTGAACTTCGACTTCAAGCATGCCCGAAAGGAGACAAGAAAATATGCCTGCACCTTCGACACTGAACTGACAGAAAGTGAGGGATGGCTATGTCCTAAACACTATCCTGAGGAATATGGTTTCAATGCCATACGACTTGACGACAAGGTGGATTTGAATGCAGAAGGTTTTGGCTTGCAGATAAGGGGCGAGAACCTGCGCTACGGCTTTGTAGGCATCACAACCGACAATGAGGAGATTTATGGAGACATCAATGCTGCGAGTTTCACCGTTCCTCAGGGAAAGACGCTGAGGCACCTGTACCTGATTGTCATGGGAGCACCCGTCTTGCATGAGCAGATTCCTATGCCCACAGAAGAGAATCCTGAACCAAAGATGAATCTGAAGCAGTTTGTCTATTCATTCAAGGTGAGTGCATACCCTCGGGGAACAGTATTGTGGAACACTCCGGGAGCTGGCAATCCTTTTCTCCCTGGCTATTTTGCCGACCCCACCATCCGGAAGTTCGGCGACACCTATTATCTCTATGCCACCACCGACGGTACAGGCAATGGCTACGGTCCTGCCCAAGTGTGGGTATCGAAGGATTTCTACAACTGGAAGAACATCGTCATGAACTGGCCTACCACCGAGGTGGTATGGGCTCCCGATGTGGTGCAACAACAGGATGGCACCTTCCGTTACTATTACTGCGAGCCCTGTAACATCAACATTGGCGAAAGTTCATCGCCCATCGGTCCTTGGCATAACATCCTGGGCAAGGAAGATGCTGTGATGGTACCCGACCGCTATGTGCATAATGCCATCACCCTCGACCCTCAACTTTTCCGCGATGACGATGGACAGGAGTATCTCTACTTCACCACCTGGGGCATCTACGAGGGCTTTGGCTGTGGAGTAGCCAAGTTGAGTGGCAAGAAACCTACGACCTGCACGGATGCCCGTGGATGGAATGAGGAGAATCCCTTCCCTATCGCAGCCGATGAGTTCTTTTCTGAGAAACGGCTCATTCCAAATACCGAGCTGAAGGACATTTTCGAGGCTCCTTTTGTGTTCAAACGCGGCAACACCTATTATTTCACCTACTCCTCTGGCTCCTGTCACGACCACACCTACCGGGTGCAGTACGCCACATCAAAGACTGGTCCTATGGGGCCTTTCGAGTATCAGGGATGTATTCTTGAGACCAATGCCGACGGCACCATCCATGGTCCTGGGCATCATAGTGTTTTAGAAGAGAACGGTCACTATTATATAGTTTATCATCGGCACAACAATCCTCATGCCGTGCATGGTTTCAACCGTCAGGTATGTATCGATGAGCTATGCTTCGATGCTGACGGACGCATACTACCCGTTGTCCCCACCCACGATGCCAAGAACGTGATGCTCGGAAAAGGTCAGGCTCACAAGAACCTTGCCTTCGGAGCCAAGGTCACCGCCAGCAGTTGTTACGATGAATGGTTCAAGCCCGAATATGCTGTTGACGACAACAACGGCACCCTGTGGAAGGCACGCCGCACCAACTGGGAACCAGAGAAACATGCCGAATGGTTGCAGATAGATCTCGGAAAGAATGTTAGATTTAACGAGGTGTGGACTGCGTTTGAGTATCCCACCTTTTTCTACCAGTACCTCATTGAGACTTCTCTCGATGGCAAGCAATGGACCCTTTATGCCGACCGCACTTCCAACACCCAGCAGGGCTCACCCATGATTGACCACAAAAAGACTAAGGCACGTTATCTGCGCATTAGCATTACCGATACCCAGAAGAACGGTCACATGCCTGCCATATGGAATGTGAAGGTATGGCAGAAGGCTCCCCAGCTGCCCGATACTGAGGTAGAGCAGAACGATGGCTATCCAGGCATGCACCAGAAGGATGTGGAGCCAGCAGTTCGATGCCAGAATGCCTCTATCACCCTCGACGCCAACAGGTTGGGAACAGGCAGAAAGCAACCTGCCGATGTAACCGAGGTAATGACGGCAGAAGGCTTGAAACTCACAGCCAACAAACCCCTTCGGCTCAGGGTGAAAGACGGGCGATGGGCTCTGTTCTTCAATGGTTCTCAGTCGTTGACCAGCGAACAGTCCGTGTCAGAGGTGTATCGTTATAATGCTCCTTATACCATTAGTGCCTGGGCACTGCAAACCGAGGTGGAACCTGTGGCCACACTGGTGTCGCTCAGCAGTTCACGTGCCGATCTGGCCACTACAGAAATGCGATTGGGTTCAGACCGTGGTGCAGGACTGGTGAACCACAACGGTTCGTTTGAGAGTTGCGGAGTGCCCGAGGCAGTAAAAGCATCAGAAGGTCAATGGCATCATTGGGCGGTGACCTTCGACGGATGGAAAGAAAGTGTCTATCGCGATGGCGAACTGATGCACGAACAGAACAATTTCATCATGGTTAGGCCTGAAGGAAAGGTAGTAATAGGTGCCGATGGGAGTGGTGCCAACTGTTTTAGAGGCTATCTGAACCAACTATCCATCCAGCCGCGTGCCTTCACAGCCAATGAGGTAAAAACCTTGTATCAAGCTCAGAAGGACGTGCTGCTGCCATCACTGGGCGATGATGATTTCGATGAGAGCGATCCAAACAGTCGGTTCTCGCTCTCACCCGACATGAAACCAGTATATAAGAAAATAGAAGAACAAACGCTGGCTGCCACCTCGGCGGACTTCCAGAGTGATCCACTGAACAACGGAGGACGGATTTGTAAAGAGGTAGAAGGTGACTTTGTCATGATGGCTCATTTCGTGGATATGGAAGGATTAAAAGAACACAAGGTAAAGGGCTATAACGAATGTGGATTGCTGGTATCAGAAGATGAGAAGCTATATCAGTTAGGAGTGTTCCCGCTATACAACAGCGGTAATATGTTCACCATCACAAGCAACGAGGGGCGCCCCCAATACCCCAACTACAAAGGGTACGAGTTCGACAACATCCTTCAGTTTGAACGTCGTGGCAACCTCCTCTATGCCCGCACCAGCAACGACGGGAAGACATGGCACAACATGCCTGGTTCTCCAGTGGAGGTAGAAGCATCCAAGCTCCATGTGGGCATCTATCAGACCACATACAGTACTAACCTTTCATGGGCGAAGCTGAAGGACATTGTCATTTATCAGAGATAAATAGTTGACGGTTCTTTTGGCTGTTTCGCAGTTTATTTATACTTTTGTCACACATTATGCGACGACTGCAGTTACTGATCATAGCATCCCTGATGCTCCTCTCTACCTGGGCAAAGGATGAATTCCGCTACCGTCAGATTACCATGAACGACGGTTTGGCTGCCAATGCTGTGCGCAATATTGTGCAAGACAAGAACGGCTATATCTGGTTCGGCACCGATAATGGTCTTTGCCGTTATGACGGACGCAGGGTGCTACCTCTACGTATTCCCGAGCTGGCCAACAACCAATATATCTCTGCACTGCTCGCATGTAACGATGGCCTGTATGTCGGTACCTCAAAAGGAGTGTTCTTTATTAATTACACCCGTCAGGTTTTCGAGCGCCTTCCCATGGATATCCATTCCACGGTTACCTATCTTTCTATGGATAAGGATGGTGGACTATGGGTATCGACCATGAATCAGGGCGTATGGCAGTATATTCCAGGAACAGACCGTTCAAGACAGTATCATTTGAAGTCTTCTGGCGATGCCGTCGCTCAGGTTTATGTTGATTCCAGCAATCAAATCTGGACGGTTACCAACTGGGGAGAACCCGTGATACAAAAACTGAACCGCTTACACAACCAGTTCGAGCCACCGTTCTCTGCTCCTCACTCCCCACTCCCCACCTCACTCTGTATGCTTCAGACCCGCGATGGACATTACTGGCTGGGCACATGGGAGCAGGGACTGATGCTGATGCACAGTGACGGCAGACTCGACCAGGTGCTGAACCCTCAGCTTACAAAGGTGGGATGGCATATTCACACGTTATATGAAGGACCCGACGGTCATATTTGCATTGGTTGCGACGATGGACTGATCAACCTTGATCCACAGACGGGAGAATGGAAGAAGTTTGACGACCGCTTTGTCTATGCCATCACCAACGACACCGAAGGAGGCATGTGGATAGGCACATTTTATGGAGGAGTGAAATATATCTCGCCTGTAGGGAAACGCTTCGACGGCTTCTCCATGGCAAATGGTCTTTCCGGTAATGTCATTTCCCGTTTCTGCGAGGATAGACAAGGACGTATCTGGGTGGGCAGCGACGATGGCGGACTGATGTGCTACGATGGACACTTTGTCAGCTACCCCCATCAGGACTGGCTCTCCAAGCGCAATGTCCACGCTTTGTGTACCGACAACCATAACAATTTGTGGATAGGAACCTATACCGATGGTGTGATTGTGATGAACCTGGAGACAGGTAGTATGCGACAATATATGCAGACAAGCGATGCCAACTCACTCGACAACTCCAGTTCATATGCCATTTATCAGGACACTCATGGCAATATTTGGGTGGCCACTATGGAGGGTCTATGCCTCTACGATGCCAAAAACGATGGTTTTGTTCGCATCGGCAAGATCAACTCCATCACCATTGATATCGACGAGGACAGCGAGGGCAACCTGTGGTTATCCACCCAAGGTGAGGGGCTTTGGCGCTATAATCAGAAAACACGGAAACTCCACAACTTCCGTAGTGAAGAGACTTCCAACTCCTCATTGCCCGACAATCAGGTGAATTGCTGCCTCATCGACGAGAAAGGCAAACTCTGGGTAGGCACCTTCGCAGGGCTGTGCACCTACGATAAAAAACGCGGCGCTTTCAAGCGCGTCAGTCTTGATGTGCCCAGTCAGAACATCCTGAGCATCATCGAGGACAACGGGGCTTTATGGCTCACCACCGAGCGCGGCATCGTGAAGTATGTGCCCGACGAAGGTGTACAGCGGTTTACGCTCCACGACGGACTCGTCAGCGAGCAGTTCCAGCCCAACAGTGGATATAAAGCCAGCGACGGACGCATTTTCTTTGGTACGACAAGTGGCTTCAACAGTTTCCTTCCGTTCCAGATCAAGACCAATACGGTGATGCCTCCAGTGTATGTTACTACGCTGAGCATCCTGAATCGGGAGGAACACAACGCCAGCGGACTGCCGCTCGACTTGACCTTAACGAAAGAAATCACCATCGGCTACGGCGATTCAAAGATGGTGAGTCTGTCGTTTGCCTCTCTCAGCTACTGCTCGCCCGAGAAAATACAGTATGCCTACATGCTCGAGGGGTTTGACCAAGATTGGAACTATGTGGGTAATCAGAACAGCGCCACCTATACCAACCTCCCCGCCGGTACCTACACGTTCCGCGTCAAGGCAACCAATAATGATGGTATTTGGTCGGACAACGAGGCCAGCCTCAAGATTATTGTCAATCCGCCGTTCTGGTGGAGTTGGTACGCCAAGCTGTTCTATCTGTTGCTTCTGGGGTCTGTTATCTGGTATTATGTGCACCTGCGACTTAAAAGGGCTGAGCGCCACCACCAGATAGAGCTGCAACGGCTGAACGAAGAGAAGGAGAAGGAGGTGCGCGAAGCACGTCTGAACTTCTTTACGATGATTGCCCATGAGATACGCACCCCGGTATCGCTGATTATCGGACCGTTGGAGAAGCTCATGAAACAGGAGCATCCCTCCGATGACATGAAGGTCATCGACCGCAACGCCCATCGTCTGCTTGAACTGGTCAACCAACTGCTCGACTTCCGCAAGGTGGAGCAGCAGAGTCTGGTGATGCACTTTGCTCCACAGAACATCCACGAACTGATGATCTCAGTGAGCGAACGCTTTGTTCCCACCTTCGAACAGAATGGCAAGCAGTTCACCGTTGATTACCCCAGTGAGCACTTCACGGCTATCGTGGACAAGGAGGCCATCATCAAGACCATCAGCAACCTGCTCACCAATGCCAACAAGTATTCGAAGGATGAAGTCAGTCTGAAGTGTATCGAAGACCCCGACGGCCAGAGGTTCCGCATCAGCGTGAGCGATAATGGTATCGGCATCCGCAAGGAAGACCGTGAGCGCATCTTCCAGCCCTTCTTCCAAGCCGAGGGTAACAAACCCGGCACGGGCATCGGACTGAATATCGTGAAGAGCATCGTCGATCAGCACCATGGTGATATCACCGTGGAATCAGAACTGGGCAAGGGAAGCACTTTCACCATCATCCTGCCAGTGAGCCAGGATGTGATCAACGAAACGGATACCGGGAAAGAGTCAGTGACAACAACTGTTGATGATCGCTCAGTGACGAAACATACAACAGAGCAGCCCTTGGAATCCCCAACCGTAACCGGCTCTGACAAGCCTACCATGCTGATTGTGGACGATTCGGAGGACATGCGCCATTTCTTAGAGAGTAATTTCAACAGTAAGTATGATATTATCACAGCTGAAGATGGCATCGAAGCACTCCATCTGCTACAGAATCACGAGGTTAGCATCATCATCAGCGACTGGATGATGCCACGCATGGATGGAGCCGATCTGTGCCGTCGGGTGCGCCAGGATCAGCACACCAGTCATATCCCCTTCATCATGCTCACCGCCAAGACCGATGACGACTCGAAGGTGGAAGGCATGGACGTGGGTGCCGATACCTACATCGAGAAGCCCTTCTCCGTGCAATATCTGGAGGCCTGCATCCGCAACATCCTCCAGATACGTCGTCGTTTGATGGAGAAATTCACCACCCAGCCGTTAGAACCGGTAACCGAAATAGCCCAGAATCCCACCGACAGTGAGTTCTTGAAGAAGATGAACCAGATTATTGAGGAGAACTTCTCAAACTCAGAACTGAACGTAAACTTCCTCGCCACTGAGCTGAACATCAGTCGCAGCAGCCTGTTTGCCAAGATCAAGACACTGGCAGAGATCACCCCCAACGAAATGATCCAAATGGTGCGTCTCAAGAAGGCCGCCCAACTCATGAAGGAAGGGAAATACACCATCAGTGAAATCAGTTACATGGTAGGGTTCTCCAATCCCTCCTACTTCTCGAAGTGTTTCCAAAAACAATTCAATATCAAGCCAACCGACTATATAAAATCAAACGTTTGAATCATTAATAGTAATTAAAGGCAAGGGACATTGAACCTATCTTTTCAATGTCCTTTGGTCATCAATCTCATAACTGCCATAGCTCTAGTAATTGCATATAATACAATTTTACATGTCTTCAAGAGACAACGAGCCCATGTGGATGGTCATCTTGCAGAGTTCGGGAGTCTGCTCGAGCACC
>DETG01000030.1 GCA_002361535.1 Prevotella sp. UBA3294 | reverse complement strand
GCCAAAGAGGCATGTAGTAATGCAGGACAATCTGTTTCTGATCATTTTGCTGACGTCAGCAAAATGATAGACATTGCAAAAGGTGCTCAGCGAGAAGTGGATGACATTATGCTCACCCGTTATGCTTGCTATTTGGTTGCACAGAATGGCGACCCAAGAAAGCCACAGATTGCTTTTGCACAGACTTATTTTGCTGTTCAAACCCGTCGTGCAGAACTGATAGAACAACGACTCTTGGAAGTTGAGCGAGTTAAAGCACGAGCCAAACTGCAAGAGACAGAACGAAAACTTTCAGGTATCTTGTATGAACGTGGAGTAAATGACCAGACTTTCGCTGTTATCCGTTCCAAAGGGGATCAGGCACTTTTCCGCTTGAACACAAACATGATGAAGCGTAAGTTGGGGATGCCACAAAGCCGTCCTCTTGCCGATTTCCTTCCCACTATAAGCATAAAGGCAAAAGACTTCGCAGCGGAGATGACAAGTGTCAATGTGCAAGCCAAAGACCTTCAAGGCGAAGCATCTATCACACGGGAACATGTTGATAATAATGCCGCAGTACGCAAGATGCTCACAGAGCGAGGTATTATCCCAGAAAATCTTCCCCCTGCAGAGGATGTCAAAAAGGTAGAACGCCGTTTGGTAAGCGAGCAGAAGAAAATGCTGAAGAATAAAAAGAAATAATCTATCTTCTCATTAAGAAAAGAATAACTTATGGATATTCAAAAAAGAAACAACGATAAAGAGATTTCGCTCCTCTAAAAAACAAGTGGCTTATTATGAAGCCAGAAGAGGAAGTTCGCCAAAAATATATTTGTCGTTTGGTTGATAGTTACGGCTACTCTCTTGGCCAAATGGATCAAGAGATACAAGTTTCTAATTCACAACGTGGGCAAGGCGCTGCACGAGCAGATATTGTTGTATGGCGCAGTAAAGAAGATTAATAAGCAAAGAAATATCCTTTGATAGTTGTAGAGTGTAAAGCCGAATCTGTTACAATCCGTAAAGAGGACTATTACCAAGGTATGAATTATGCATCATGGGCTCATGCAGACTTCTTCGTAACCACCAATTTGAAAGAAACTCGCATCTTTAGTATCCTCAGAAATTCTTTCCTCGCGCCCGTACTCGCTTCATCAGATACGAGGGTGTTGACGAGAAAGTGGGTGCTGAAATGAACGTCATCAAGGATGTTACATTTGAGGGAACCATCCTGAACCAAGTCAAGAAGACGATTGAGTTTATCGAGACTCAGGTTCGTGAGCATACGTTCCTAGGACAACATGCCCAGTTCGTGACAAGGCGCGACTACCCAGAGTTCGTCATTCAAGAGATGACTGTCAACGCTTGCTGCCATCGAGCCTACAATATCAAGGGTACGGAAATACAAATCAAGATGTTTGATGACCGCTTGGTGTTCGAGTCTCCTGGCAAACTCCCTGGACAGGTGAAGCCCAATAATATCCGGCACACCCATTTCTCTCGTAATCCCAAGATAGCAGCTTTCCTCAAAGCATATCACTTCGTGAAGGAGTTCGGTGAGGGCTTTGATCGTATTTGTCGCGAGCAGGAGGCTAATGGTGCAAATGTCCCATCTTTCAGAACTGATGAGTTCATCCTGAAGATTACAGTGCCAAAGGTAAATGAAAAGGTGAATGTAAGCGTCACAGAAAAGGTGATAGAAACCGAACAGAAACGGGGTGAAAGGTTGACAGAAAACCGCCATGGGTTGATAGATAAGCATCAAAAGTTGATAGAAAAGTTGATAGAAAAGGCAGCTCGACAAGGAGATAAGTTGACAGAAAATAGGATTTCCATCCTTCGTTTAGTGATGGATGACCCATATATATCAAAAGCAGATTTGTCAAAACTTGTAGGTATCAGTGTTGCAGCCATAAGTGCGAATATTGAAGTACTGCGTGGCAAATATCTCCGTCGTGTCGGTCCCGACAAAGGCGGTTTCTGGGAGATAATAGTTTAAGCCCTCGTGCTCAAACAATATAGTAAAAAGCCCAACTGATCCACTTGGTCGCTGGGCTTTCATTGTTGGTATGTCACCGAATGGCGGAGGGCAGAGCGTTGCCACCGAAGTAGACGGCAAGGCACACGGCCACTTCAAAGATGCCTATGAATAGAAAAAGAAAGCACCTTGTAAGTCTGCGACTTGCAAGGTGTTCTAAGTACCCAGAGCCGGGGTCGAACCGGCACGGGTTGCCCCACTGGTGTTTGAGACCAGCGCGTCTACCGATTCCGCCATCTGGGCATCATTGCTTTACGACACGTTGGGTGTTTAGCGGGTGCAAAGATACACATATTTTCTGAAATGACAAACTTTTCAGACAAAATGTTTTTTTACACCCTCAAAAAAGTCTGCTAAAGGTAATGGTCGAAGATCATGAAAGGTCCACTTCGTATGGCCAACTGATCAAATGTGTCATAAAGGACAAAAAAAGAGGATGCCTGGGCATCCTCATGTTACATACTGCCTAATCCTGTGTCTCGAAGGCTGCAGCCTCAGCAGCAGCTATAATCTCCTCACGTGACTGGGCGGCAGCAGAGATATCAGAGAGATCGAACTCATCTACAGGTGCAGATTGTTTCCGATCTATTTTCCTCGCATCCGGGCGCACGTAAGCCTCATCTGTGCCATCGAAACGTTCCAGACGCTCCACAGTCTGTCCTTTCTTTTTGGGTTCTGGCATGGGATGCGGTGTTGAGTCTTGTATGAAGTCAGACTGATTCTCCTTCATGTCGGGTACCGCTGTAGTAGGCATTTCCTCCATCTTGGTACGTGAAGCCTTGGCAGCGAATACCGCATCAATAAACTGAGGCTCCTTACGCAGGCGTTGGAGCGTGAGTTTGCTCGCCATCTGCTGCGATTCCTTCTTGCTGTAACCCTCGCCTTTCTCTCCTGCAACGCCTTCGATCATCACTTTATAAACGAACTTTGGACTACCCTTCTCATCCTTTCCTTCCTTCTCGAGTTTGAAATCCAGACGAACACGGTTCTTCTGACTCCATTCAATAAGTTTAGATTTGAAGTTTACCTCTTTGTAGGCCACTTTATCGATATTGAGCAGTTCCTTCAGAATACGCTTCTCCATAAAACGCAAGCAAGCCCCGTAGCCTCTGTCGAGATAGATGGCTCCAACCAATGCCTCAAACGCATTTCCTCCCATATAGCTGTTATGAGAGGAAGTGTGTCCGTTGGATTTGATGAGGTTGTTGATTCCCATCTCCTGAGCCAGACGGCCCAAGGTTTCGCGTTGCACAATCTTAGAACGAGTATTTGTAAGGAAACCTTCTCTTTTTCCTTCGAAGTGACGAAAGACAATGTCACCCACTACAGCATCGAGGACGGCATCTCCCAGAAACTCAAGTCGCTCATTGTTCATCGGGCGCCCCTTCTCATTGCGCTGTGCCATACTCTTATGGAGCAAAGCCTGTTTGTAATAGGCAATGTTACGGGGATAGAATCCAATGATGTCGTATAAAGACGAATAAAGCTCCTTCTCCTTACGGAAAGGGAGCTTTATCCTATCAATTAAAGAACTAATCTGCATATTTCTTGAAGATTACGCAGGCATTATGACCACCAAAACCGAAAGTGTTGCTCATGGCAGCACGCACCTCACGCTTCTGTGATTGATTGAATGTGAAATTCAGATTGTAGTCAATCTCCTCATCCTTGTCATCCTCATCGTGGTTGATGGTGGGCGGTACAATGTCGTTTTGGACGCTGAGCACAGCAACCATAGCCTCCACTGCACCAGCGGCACCCAGAAGGTGTCCTGTCATCGACTTGGTGGAACTGATGTTGAGTTTGTAAGCAGCATCACCAAACACCTCTTTGATGGCCTTTGCCTCAGAAATGTCGCCCACATGAGTGGATGTTCCATGCACGTTGATGTAATCGATATCCTCGGGATTCATCTGAGCATCGTCAAGAGCAGCCTGCATCACAAGCTTAGCTCCCAAGCCCTCGGGGTGACTGGCGGTGATATGGTAGGCATCGGCACTCATACCCTCGCCTGCCATCTCGGCATAAATCTTTGCACCACGAGCTTTGGCATGCTCCAGTTCCTCAAGAATCAGACATCCTGCACCCTCGGCCATGACAAAACCATCGCGACTGGCACTGAACGGACGACTGGCCTTTTCAGGCTCATCGTTACGGGTGGAGAGAGCTTTCATGGCATTAAAGCCACCTACGCCACACATACAGATGGCACTCTCGGCACCACCAGCCACAATGACATTTGCCTTACCCAGACGGATCTGATTAAAAGCATCTGCCAAAGCATTGCTGGAAGAAGCGCAAGCACTGGTTGTGGTATAGTTAGGTCCATGAAATCCGAAATGGATACTGATATGTCCGGCAGCAATGTCGCTGATCATCTTCGGGATAAAGAAAGGACTGAATTTCGGTCCCTGATCTTGGTGCTGACCATAATAAGTTACCTCATCCTCAAAAGTGCGAATACCACCGATACCCACACCATAGATCACACCGATGCGGTCTTTATCTTCTTTCTCTAAATCCAGACCACTATCCTTTACACCCTGAATGGCACTGATCAGAGCCAACTGTGTATAACGATCAATCTTACGGGCTTCCTTGCGGTCAATGAACTCATTGATATCAAGGTTCTTCACCTCACAAGCAAAGTGGGTCTTGCATAAAGAGCTATCGAATTGGGTAATAGGAGCAGCACCGCTCACACCAGCCAGCAGGTTCTTCCAAGTCTCCTCGGGCGTGTTACCTACGGGAGTGACAGCTCCCAATCCTGTTACCACTACTCTTTTTAATTCCATAAAAATATCAAAATTGAAGAATCGAAGAATTAAAGAATTGAAACTTTATAATTGAAGAAATGGAAATTTAAAAATTGAAGAATTGAAAAAGAATCCGTTCAAAAACCAGAACCTCAACTTTTCAATTCTTCAATTCTTCTATCTTATGTAATTTATTTGGCGTTTTCCTCGATATACTTGATGGCATCACCTACAGTACCAATGGTCTCGGCTTTGTCATCGGGAATAGAGATGTTGAATTCCTTCTCGAACTCCATAATCAGCTCTACGGTGTCCAAAGAATCTGCGCCCAGATCGTTTGTGAAGCTTGCCTCGGGTTTCACCTCAGCTTCATCAACACCCAGTTTATCAACGATAATAGCCTTTACTTTGCTTTNNTTTCTGACATAATTGTAAAATTTAAGTTGTTAATAAAATCTTTCTACTTTAAAAATTCGGGTGCAAAGGAACAAATTTTTATTCATGTATGCAAATATTTTGAAGAAAAAAGCACTTCAAGTTGCACAGAACACCCCTGATTGTGCAAAAATAAAGTCGTTTTTTTTATTTTTTTCACATTGGTAACGTTCACATGTCTCATTTTGAGCTTCATACAGTGATTGATTGTACTCCATAAATACAATAAATATAAGGAGAGAACACAAAATTATCCAACAATTTGTTTGGTAATTAAAAATAAATCTCTATATTTGCAAAAGTAAAAAAAATGATCATGACTTTCACAGAACATTGCAACAAGATTTTCAATCAAGCCATCAGAGACTATCACATTAAAGATGATATCGAGACACCTATTAACAACCCCTACGATCGCGACTCTATTGAGAACCGTCTGTATCTGAAGTGTTGGATAGATACTGTTCAATGGCATTTCGAGGATATCATTCGTGATCCTCATATTCATCCGATTGATGCCCTACAGCTGAAACGGCGTATTGACCGATCAAATCAAGACCGTACCGATCTTGTGGAGCAGATAGACAGTTATTTCCGTCAGCAGTACTCCGATGTCAAGGTACAGTCTGATGCTCGTATTAATACCGAGAGTCCTGCCTGGGCAATTGACCGTCTGAGCATCCTCGCCCTGAAGATTTATCATATGCGTGAGCAGGCAGAGCGCACTGATGCCACCCCTGAGCACCGACAGAAATGTCAGGACAAATTAAACGTGCTATTAGAACAGCAGGTTGACTTGAGTACGGCAATTGATCAGTTGTTAGAGGATATTGCTGCGGGTCGTAAATACATGAAGGTTTATCGTCAGATGAAGATGTACAACGACCCATCCACCAATCCGGTGTTATATGGCAAAAAATAAAATATCGTGGAATCCCAAGGAGTGAGGAAGTGAAACACGAGCATATTTTGATTATCCGTTTTTCTGCGTTAGGCGATGTGGCCATGACGGTGCCTGTCGTCTATTCATTAGCTCATCAGTACCCCGATGTACGCATCACGGTACTGAGCAAGGCATTTGCTCGTCCGTTTTTCGAGAACATCGCACCGAATGTGGGTTTCATGGAAGCCGACGTGAAGAATGAATACCACGGAGTGAAGGGGCTGAATGCTCTCTACCGCCGTCTCACGGCAAAAAAGTTCACAGCCATTGCAGATCTGCATAACGTGTTACGTTCCAGTTACCTTCGAGCCCGTTTCAATTTAGGTCGTTACCATGCTGCTCATATCAACAAGCACAGAAAGGGAAAACGAAAGTTGACCTCGGTGAACAACAAGGTTCTCGAACAACAGCCTACATCCTTTCAAAACTATTGTGATGTCTTTGAACAATTAGGTTATCCTGTCACCTTGAATTTCCAATCGATATTTCCTCCTGAAGGAGGTGACCTTTCTGTATTACCCGAGGTATTCCGATCGATAGACGATCAGGAGCCTTGGATTGGTATTGCTCCCTTTGCTGCCCATGAAGGAAAGATCTATCCCATCAAACTAATGGAACAGGTGATCAGTCAGCTGGCAGAACGATACCCCAAGAGTAAACTCTTTCTCTTCGGTGGCGGCAAACAAGAGATGAGCATATTCGATGACTGGTGTATGCGCTATCCGCAATGTCACCATGCTTCGAAGCTACTTGGCGGTCTCGGAGAAGAACTAATTCTGATGAGCCATCTTCAAGTGATGCTCTCAATGGACAGTGGGAACATGCACCTGGCATCACTCACGGGAACACCTGTGGTGAGTGTATGGGGTGCCACCCATCCTTTTGGAGGATTCATGGGATGGGGACAGCGTAGCGAGGATGCCGTACAGATCGACCTGTCGTGCAGGCCCTGTAGTATCTACGGAAACAAACCCTGTATGCGTGGTGACTATGCTTGTATGCATAATATTCCGCCAGAACAGATTGTAAGACATGTGGCTACCGTGCTCTCTCGTAGGGCACACCAGGCCACCCACTCATAATTTTTTTATTATTCACTAACAATCCAAACAAGATGAAGAAGTACATTTGTGACACCTGTGGTTATGTTTATGACCCAGAAGTGGGCGATCCTGATAACGGTATCGAGCCCGGAACAGCATTCGAAGATCTACCAGAAGACTGGGTTTGTCCACTTTGCGGAGTTGGCAAGGAAGATTTCTCGGAGGAATAACCTTCCCATGATAAGAGCATTTCTTAACAGGAGATGCTCTTTATTTGTTTTCATTGTACTTCTCCACTAATTGAAGATAATCTTCACACTCTCGAAAAAAAATCTTTTTTTTCTTCTTGCTTAATCAGAATATTTGTATCTTTGCACAAAACAAAAAAGTATGGCAAAGCATTCGTTATGGCAGGATGAATACTGGCTGTTGTTGATGCAGCTGTATCTGAAAAAACCAGAAGGTGTGAAACCCTTATATTCACGTTCCATGGTGGAATTAGGTATGGAATTGCATATTCCTCCACAGTTTCTCTATGAACAGATGTTTAAACTGCGACAGTTGGATACACCTCGTATGGAGCGTCTATGGGAGAAATATGGGAATAGTCCTAATAAACTTGCCAAGGGAGTACGTATGCTTCGCCAGATGAAAGGATTCAACACCGCCGATCATTTCTATCAAGGAGTAGAGACGGTAGAGTCGTGGGAACTTGACTTCAAACCGTTGCCTGAGGACAAGACTATCAAGCCCGTGATGTTACTGATGATTCTTGACCTTTATTTCCGTCTGACGCCCAATACGATGGTGGTGGAGACCCCGGAGATTCAAGAATTGAGTAAACTCATCAAACTGAAACCCGCAGAGATAGTGAAGATCATGGATATCTATCAGATCTGTGATCCTTATCTGAACCGTTCGGAAATCATGCTCACCCCCTTGATGGTGCCCTGTCAGAAAATGTGGCAACGTTTCGGAAACGACAGTCCTGAGAAACTGTATGCCTTAGCGGCACAGATGAAAGAGTATTTTAAATAGCAGTAATATGGTGCAGAGACTTGTTCAGACACAAGAGCAGAAACTGATCCAGCAACAACGGCTCACCCAACAGCAGATGCTGCAAGTAAGACTGTTGGAGATGCCTTTGGCTGAACTCGAACAAAGCGTACAGGCAGAGATCGATGACAATCCTGCCTTAGAGACCACCCCATCCGAAGATACTGATCTATCTGAAAGCAGTGAGCCGGATACTGCCGAGTCATACGAGGAGAGCATAGAACGGGAGGAACGTGCTGATGCCCTTGATACCGCTTTACAGAATATGGGAGGCGATGATGAGATGCCCGAGCCTGAATCCAATAAATATTATACCAGCAGTGCAGAATTAGAGGAGATCACCTATGGTGACCAACGTTCTTTCTATGACCAGCTAAAGGAGCAGATGCGTGAAACGGAACTTACAGCCCATCAGCAGGATATCATGGAATATCTGATTGGATCCCTCGACAGTGACGGATTACTGCGGAAACCGCTCGATACCATTGCCGATGAGTTAGCTATCTTCCACTCCATGGACGTTTCAGAAAAGGAAGTAGAAGAGATACTGACCCTCTTACAAGGTTTCGATCCTGCGGGTATTGGTGCCCGTTCGTTGAAAGAGTGTCTGCTACTGCAGATCGAACGTCGCCCAGATACTCCCATCCGTCGGTGGATGCTGGAAGTGATTACCCATTACTTCAAGGAATTCATGAACAAGCAATGGAGTCGTATCAATGAGCACCTGAACCTGTCTGACGAACTCTTGAATCAAGTACAGACAGAAATTCTGAAGCTCAATCCGAAACCTGGATCCTCCATGGGCGAGACTGAAGGAAGAAACCTTCAGCAGATCACGCCCGACTTCGTGGTAGATACCAACGACGACGGCACCATCTCGTTCTATATTAATAAAGGTCGTGTGCCCGACTTATATGTATCACCCTCCTTCAGTAACCTGCTGAAAGGGTATCAGGAGAATAAGCAGAGTATGTCGCGGCAAGACAAACAGGCACTCCTCTATGCTCGTGAGAAAGTGGAACGTGCCAAAGGATATATTGATGCCGTTAAACAGCGTCGTCATACCTTATATATCACCATGAAGACCATTATCGACTTACAGCGGCAATTCTTCTTAGAGGGAGATGAGAACGACTTGAAGCCGATGGTATTGAAAGATATAGCGGAACGCACAGGCTTGGATATCAGCACTGTGTCGCGAGTCTGTAACTCCAAGTATGCCCAGACACGCTGGGGAATCTTCCGTCTTCGTCATTTCTTCAGTGAAAGTGTAAAGACCGAAAGCGGAGAGGAAATGTCAACACGGAAATTGAAAGCAGTATTGCATGAGATGATCAGCAGTGAGGATCCGAAGAAACCCTTAAATGACGATCAGTTAGCACGAGAAATGAAGAATCAAGGTTATGCCATCGCACGGCGTACCGTAGCCAAATACCGTGAGCAGCTGGGTATTCCCATTGCACGGTTCAGAAAGACCAATTGAGGGAAATCATTTAATTAAAGAGAAATTGAGAGAAAGAGACATCATCTTCGCAGCACGGGTACTGAGTGCCATCTTCCACCCGTTCTATCTGGCTATTGTCGGACTCATATTCCTGTTTATTTTCAGTTATATGAGCGTACTACCCATAGGGTATAAGCTATCGGTATTGGGTATTGTCTATCTGTGTACTGTCCTTCTGCCGGCATGGCTCATTCATTTCTATCGGAAATACCAGGGATGGTCGCTGTTGGAGTTAGGCTATAAGGAACGGCGTATGATTCCTTATGTCATTTCCATCGTCTGTTATTTCTTGTGTTACTACATCATGAATTTGTTGCATATTCCGCATTTCATGAGCAGCATCATTGTGGCAGCCCTTGCCATTCAAGTAGTATGTGCCATGATCAACCTATTCTGGAAGATCAGCACACATACAGCAGCCATCGGTGGTGTGGCAGGAGCATTGATTGCCTTTTCGGGCATGTTCTCCTTCAACCCCGTTTGGTGGTTATGTGTGGTCATTGTGGTAGCAGGTGTGTTGGGTACCAGCAGGATGATACTTCGGCAACACTCCCTCTCACAGGTTGTGACAGGCTTTCTTTTAGGATTCGTCCTGGCCTTCTTCACTATACTTCGTTTTTAATCCGTATTCAATTCAAAATAATATAAGCATGTCCCCAAAAGTAAGTATCATCATGGGCAGCACAAGTGATCTGCCCGTCATGGAAAAAGCCATGAAATTTCTCGACGATATGCAAGTACCGTTCGAAGTGAATGCCCTCTCTGCTCATCGCACACCCGATGCAGTGGAACAATTTGCCAAGACAGCAAAGTCGCGGGGTATCCAAGTGATTATAGCTGGTGCCGGTATGGCTGCCGCATTACCCGGAGTGATTGCTGCCAGCACTCCACTTCCCGTCATTGGTGTTCCCATCAAAGGCAGTGTACTTGATGGTGTCGATGCTCTTTACAGCATCCTGCAGATGCCTCCGGGTATTCCTGTAGCCACCGTGGCCATCAACGGCGCCATGAATGCTGCCATCTTAGCTTGTGAGATGATTTCTTTAGCCGATAGCGAATTAGCTGCTAAAATGGAAGAATACAAGAAAGGACTGGGAGCAAAGATCGAGAAGGCCAACAAAGACCTTTCTGAAGTGAAATACACCTATAAGACTAATTAGTATGACATCAACGAAATCTTCTTATCAGCGTCGTACTTCATCCGTCGTTCAGGTGGGTCATATCCAGATGGGTGGTCATAATCCCATCCGGATCCAATCAATGACCACAACAAACACCATGGACACGGAAGCTTGTGTGGAGCAAGCTATCCGAATCATTGAGGCAGGGGGAGAACTCGTCAGACTGACCACCCAAGGCACTCGTGAAGCAGAGAATATGAAGCATATCCGCGAAGCCTTGCGACAAAGAGGGTATCAGACACCTTTGGTGGCCGATGTCCACTTCAATGCAAAGGTGGCTGATGTAGCTGCCCACTATTGTGAGAAAGTAAGAATCAATCCAGGAAACTACGTAGATCCCGGTCGAACCTTCAAGCACCTCGAATATACCGATGAGGAATATGCCGAAGAACTGAAGAAAATCGAACGACAGTTCGTTCCCTTCCTGAATATCTGTAAGGAACATCAAACCGCCATCCGAATCGGTGTGAACCACGGTAGTCTGTCAGACCGTATCATGAGTCGTTATGGTGACACTCCGGAAGGTATCGTAGAGAGTTGTCTGGAGTTCCTGCGTATCTGCAAGAGAGAACATTTCAACAATGTGGTAATCAGTATCAAGGCATCGAACACCGTGGTGATGGTACAGTCGGTACGACTGTTGGTGAAGGCTATGGACAAAGAAGATATGCACTATCCCTTGCATCTCGGTGTCACCGAAGCCGGAGAAGGTGAAGATGGACGCATCAAGAGTGCTGTAGGTATCGGCGCACTGCTCACAGAGGGTATCGGTGATACCATCCGTGTATCCCTTTCCGAAGAACCAGAAAAGGAAATTCCCGTTGCCCGTCAGTTGGTTGACTTTGTTGAGAAAGGTATCCTTCCCTTACCCATCCGGAAAGACGGTTATGAAGATCGGATGTATATCGAAGACGACACCTTACATCTCCATCTCAACGCCCCCGATTATGATACCCTGCAATTGAAAGCAGCCATGGCAGCAGGTTCCTTGTTGATAGACCGTCAGGCTACGAAGCTGATCATTCATTCCACTATTCTCAATTCAGAGCAGGCTGTAATCCTTGCCGATGCCATCCTTCAGGCTGCACGTATAAAGTTCACCAAGACAGAATACATCTCCTGTCCCGGCTGCGGTCGTACCTTATATAATCTCCAAGACACGATAGCCCGTATCAAAAGTGCTACGAAACATCTTGTAGGACTGAAGATCGGTATCATGGGCTGCATCGTGAACGGTCCTGGTGAGATGGCGGATGCCGACTACGGTTATGTGGGTGCTGCTCGCGGAAAGATATCCCTTTATCGCAACAAAGAGTGTGTCTTGAAGAACATTTCTGAAGAAGAAGCTGTAGAACGACTATTGGAATTGATTTACAAAGATCATCCCGAAGCTTCACCCCAATCATATTATTACTCATCCATTAAAACAAAACCAAAATAACATGATTCTTCCACCTTATCAAGCCAACCCTGCTCGTTATGAGAACGGAATGCAGTATGCCCGTTGTGGCAGAAGCGGTATATTACTTCCTAAGGTAAGTCTTGGCTTCTGGCATAACTTCGGCAGTGTGGATCCTTATGAGAGAAGTCGTGAGATCACCCGCTACGCCTTTGATCATGGTATCACCCATTTTGATCTTGCCAATAACTACGGACCCGTATATGGCAGTGCAGAAGAGACCATGGGCCGTCTGATGGATGATACCTTCCGTCCTTATCGTGATGAACTGTTCATCTCCACCAAGGCAGGCTATGATATGTGGCCTGGACCTTACGGAGAATGGGGATCCCGTAAATACCTCATGGCAAGCATCGACCAGTCATTGAAACGTATGCACCTTGACTATGTGGATCTTTTCTATAGTCATCGTTTCGATCCAGACACACCGATGGAAGAAACACTCCAAGCCTTGGTGGATATCGTCAAGGCAGGAAAAGCTTTATATATAGGTATCTCTCGCTGGCCTTTGGAAGCCTTGAAATTCGCCGATGAATATTTAAGAGCCCGTGACGTACCCTTATTGATCTTCCAGGACAAACTGAATCTGTTAGACCGCGAACCTCAGCAACAGGGGATCCTCGACTATTGTCATCAACATGGCATAGGATTCATCTCCTTCTCTCCATTGGCACAAGGATTACTTACCGACCGTTATCTGAACGGTATTCCCCAAGACAGCAGAATGGCCAAGGAACAGTTTCTGAAATCAGAGATGCTCACCGAAAACCTTCTGCAGCAACTCCGTCAATGGAACGAACAGGCAGCCCTACGACATGAGTCATTGGCTGAAATGGCGTTAGCATGGGTTTTAGCACAAAAGGGAGTCACCTCTGTCTTAGTAGGAGCCAGCAGTGTGGCACAGTTAGAGAAGAATCTGCGTTGTGTCAATGCCGCCTCGTTTGAGTAAAACCAATGTGGATAACTCTGTGGATAACCTGTCTCATAACTTGGTGAATATCCACCAAACAAGATGATTCAACTGTTGAAGTGTTGATTATTCACTTTTTATATAACGGTTTTCATGAAGTTTTCCACGGTTTTCATTAGAGAAATATTATAAACTTATTAATTTTGCAGCGATTGTGTATCATGTGGATAAGTTAAGTAACCATTTGAGAATGAACGATTCTTTATCAACGGTCTATGTGAATAACTGCATTTCAGATGTTGAGAATGAATTATACAAATATTCTGTAGATTATTTTTCCACTTTTCCACAGACTATCATCATACTGTATCTCTTTTATTAAAAAATTAAAAACTAATAATATAATAAAAATGGAATTAAACAAAGAGTGGATAAAAAAAGGATATATCGATGAGCCGGTAGCCATCGATGCCGCAACGAAAGAAGATTATATTACCTCACTGAGTGAGAAGATCCGTTCATTGTGCCGTGAGAAAGATGCCGTGATCTTAGCACATTATTATACGAAAGGAGAAATCCAGAACGTGGCCGACTTCATTGGTGACTCTCTGGCATTGGCGCAGAAAGCTGCCCAGACAGATGCCAAGGTGATCATGATGTGTGGTGTGCACTTCATGGCAGAAACCTGTAAGATCCTGTGTCCGGAAAAACTGGTGCTCTGTCCTGATCTCAACGCCGGCTGCTCGTTAGCCGACAGTTGTAAGGCAGAGGATCTGCGTGCATATAAGGCCGAACATCCAGGTTATCAGGTGGTGAGCTATGTGAATACCACCGCTGCCGTCAAAGCTCTTACCGACGTGGTGGTAACCAGCGGCAATGCCAAGAAAATCATTGATACCTTCCCCGAGGATGCCAAGATCATTTTCGGTCCCGACTATAACTTAGGTAGTTACATCAATGGAGTGACTGGCAGGAACATGTTACTTTGGCAGGGAGGCTGTCATGTTCATGAACGCTTCTCTCCCGAGGCTATTATCCAACTGAAAAAGGAACATCCTGAAGCTGTGGTATTAGCTCATCCCGAGTGTAAAGGACCAGTTCTTGCACTGGCTGATGTGGTGGGCTCTACAGCCGTCATCTTAAAATACTGTGTGGAGAGTGAGAAGAAAGAGTTCATCATAGCCACCGAGGCTGGTATCTTGCATGAGATAGAACGTCAGTGTAGTGGCAAGACTTTCTATCCCGTTCCACCAGAGGTGAGTGAAGGCGGTGTGGGCTGTCATTGTAACGAGTGTGATTACATGAAGATGAACTCCTTGGAGAAAATCTACAATGCCTTGAAATATGAGTGGCCCAGTGTGGATGTACCCGAAGAGATCCGTCAGGAAGCGGTGAAGCCCATTAACAGGATGCTTGAATTGTCATAGTCATGACGAAAGGCATTGCTCTCCTCAAGACTTATCTTCTGTTGTGTGTGCTGTTCACCACGCTTTTGGTGGTAGTGTTCAGCATACCTACTTCCTGGTTGCGGAATCACCTTCTGCAATCAGTGGAGACTATTCAGCAGGAGGGCATCTGGCCGAAGGTGGGCGGCATCTACCTGTTACAGATAGACAACATGACTGATTGTCTGATGTTCAATATCAATGCCTGTGCTGACAGCCGTCATCCGGTGTATGCAGCTATGATGAATGAGTATGCCCAGAACTATGACGATGCCCGCTATTACCTGAATATGGCAGAGACCACACAGCAGGTGTTGGAAGAGGGTCGTGACAGGGTGACGGGTGTATATAGTTACGGCAGATACTGGCATGGCTATCAGGTGGTGTTGCGCCCTCTTCTTCTGCTTTTCGATTATTCCAAAATAAGAATCATCAATTTCCTTCTTCTGTTCTCTTTGGCAGGATATATCTTCTTCCTGTTGTATAAACGGGAAGGTAGGACAATAGCCTTGGTATTCCTCATAGCTCTGCTATTGGTGGCCTTTCCTGTCGTACCTACTGCCCTTCAATTCTCTACAACATTTTATATTGCATTCTTGGGGATGCTGTGGATGATGAAAAGCAGATGGGCGAGGAAGAAAGAGGAGAATGTGTGTCTGTCGTTCTTCGTCATCGGTGCATTCACCAGTTTCATGGATTTCCTCACTACCCCGCAGATCACTTTAGGGTTACCCTTGACCGTATGGATTCTCGACCGTAAGCCTGTCAGAAAGATGATGTGTGTATTGAAGATGAGTGTCTATTGGTTCTTGGGATATGCTTCCCTTTGGATCACAAAATGGTTCTTAGCTCCTTTGCTTACTGGTGAGAGTGTGATGGAAAGTGTGAAGGAGAATGTTGCCTTACGACTGTCGCATACGGTCTATTATGGTGGTGAGCCTTGGCAGGTAGGAGATTTCTTTAAGATGATCATGGAGAAGGTGTCTGTGCACCCAGTGTTCCCTTTTGCCCTCCTTCTCCTTCTCCTGTTATTCTCTTTCTGTATTTATAAGGTGATAGTCCATCGTACCATGATCCGTCAGAAAGGGTGGCTCTGGATGATTTTTTTCCTGGTGCCTTGTTGGTATCTTTGTCTGTTCAACCATTCCCTGCAGCATGTATTCTTTACGTGGAGAGCCCTGTTAGTCAGTGTGTTTGCTATTTTATTAATTCCTTTTATCCGTTCCGACCATGAAAAAGATTGCCGTACTGATACCTTGCTTCAATGAGAGTAAAACCATCGGAAAGGTGGTGAGCGACTATAAACGTGTGTTACCCGATGCTGAGGTCTATGTCTATGACAACCGTTCCACCGATGATACTGCTGCCGTGGCCTGGGCTCATGGGGCCATCGTGAGATATGAGTGTCGTCAGGGAAAGGGTAATGTGGTCCGACAGATGTTTAACGACATCGAGGCAGATTGTTATTTTCTTGTGGATGGCGATGATACCTATCCTGCTGAGGCTGCACCGGAAATGTGCGAAGCTATCCTGTCGGAACAGTATGATATGGTGATCGGCGACCGTCTCTCCTCCACTTATTTTCAAGAGAACAAACGTCCTTTCCACGATACAGGTAATCGGTTGGTGAAATACCTTATTAACCAGATTTTCCATAGTAATATCAAGGATATCATGACAGGCTGCCGCGCCTTGAGCAGACAGGTGGTTAAGTCAATGCCTCTATTATCAAAAGGGTTTGAGATAGAAACGGAGATGACCATCTTTGCCCTTGACAACAACTGGAGAATCCATCAGATCCCCATCTCCTACAAGGATCGTCCGGAGGGCAGTGTATCGAAACTCAGCACCTTTTCCGATGGTTGGAAGGTACTGACCACCATTTTCCGTCTGTTCCGCGACTATAAACCGCTGCGATTCTTCTCTTATATCGCCCTGTTTCTTATTCTCGTCGCCTTTGTGGCATTGGTCCCAGTCTTTGTGGAATATCTCCACACAGGTTTGGTTCCACGCTATCCTACGCTGATTGTGTGCGGTTTTGTCATCTTGTTTGCCATGCTTCTCTGGGTTTGTGGCATCATCTTGGAGGTGATGCTTGTCCGTCACCGACAACTCTGTCAGTTGTTATCCCTACGGAACTCATGATTTTTAAATGAATAGGGTATAGGAACTGAGAATGACACAAGTCATGTAATAAAACAAGGTATATTACAAATATACAATGCCATTTGCAAGCATTGTACTATAGTCTTTTCTATGATTAAACATATTGGTAGTTTTCGTTAAGCCAAATGAGCAAAGTTAAACTTGCTTCAACTTTGCCATGGCAAGAAAAGGTAGGATGTAATCCAACGATCTTGAGAGGATTTCTAATGTTCTTTTCGGATAATAGTCCCCCTAAAAATGACAGTCTATATACTGTCACGTAAAAATGTTCTTTTTGTTGGATTGACATCTGATTTGGTAACACCATGATAATACTCCAAACTGTCCTTTTCGGATATTGCCACCCCTTGTGTGTGACAGCCTAAGACTGTCACAGCAAAATGTCGGATTCGTTAGATGGTTGATACAAAAAAGGAGGGGCGGGATTTGCGAAGGCACTGAAAAAGTCCCTATAGACTCTTTTTAACAATTAAAGGCTGCACATAGTCATGAAATAGTTTGGCTATGTGCAGATTTTTTTGTACCTTTATAGCATAAAACTTAAAGGTTATGCTATCTCAGGAACAAGAGTTGATATTGAGTGAATATAGTGGTTTGTATGATATTGTTGTCCCGCAAGACAACCT
>DETG01000080.1:16942-21193 GCA_002361535.1 Prevotella sp. UBA3294 | reverse complement strand
TGCAAAGTTAAAGTGTGACAATAATTGCTTTCAATGTGAGAATGATTATGATTGCTCAGCGGGTTTCTTCTCCTTCTTAGCCAGCATCACCACCTGATACACGAAGTCGGTGACCCATTTCTGACTGAACCCCAACCGTTTGTCGTAGGTACGGATGGCAGCGACCGTCTTGAGCACACCGGCATCGTTGAAATCGTTCTTATGAAAGATATCATCCACGGTCTTTTCGGTGGCAGCATAGATGGTTTTCTTGAAAATGGAGGGTACACGGAGTTTGAACTTCATCAAGTTCCCTGTAAGCATCATAAGATCCTGTGTAAAGTTTTGGAACTGAATCAGATAAGTCTGTACATCTTGCAGTTTCCTGCAATTCTTTTTTATACTCTGGTCAATCTCCTGGAAGAAGGCATCAGGAGTCTTATAAATATCTTTCAGCATCTTCCTACACTGGATACGCTCCCCCACACCTAATTTATTCTTCAAGGTGGGCACTTTCAATGTATTCTTGAAGATACGAAGGTCTGGCAGCATGGCCAGATTTGTAATTCCTACGTTCTCTGCGATGGCCGCCTGGAAATACACACGGATCAGTGTCATATAGTCTTCCATGCCACCAGCTTTCTTCTCTTCTTCATTGCTCTTCTTTCCAAAGAGTTTGTCAAATATTCCCATTGTATTATTTTTAGTTGTTTCTTTATTCTTATGGAACTCGGTTCGTGGACGTTTCGCGGACGTTTCGTGGAGTGAGGAGTGTGGAGTGTGGAGTGTGGAGTGAGATATGTTTCAAGTACAAGTGATTTTGTATATGAACACTGTATCTCAGTGCTATTCTCACTCCACACTCCTCACTCCACACTCCTCAAAACCCTATTTCCTCAAAAAATCGTTGCAAAATTACAAAATTTCCATGTAATATGCATCATCTATTATTTAAAATTATTATCTTTGCATCAAAATTGCGAACTTAAGTTTTCGAAACGACATGAAAGGTATTGTTCTCGCTGGTGGTAGTGGCACCCGCCTCTACCCAATAACCAAGGGCATCAGCAAACAGCTTATCCCCATCTTCGATAAGCCGATGATCTATTATCCCATTTCTGTTTTGATGCTGGCAGGAATCAGGGCCATCCTGATTATCTCCACTCCTCACGACTTACCTGGATTCAAACGACTGTTGGGTGACGGCTCGGAGATTGGTGTACATTTCGACTATGCCGAACAACCGTCTCCCGACGGGTTGGCCCAAGCTTTCATCATCGGAGAAGAGTTCATTGGCAATGACTGTGTCTGCCTGGTATTAGGCGACAACATCTTCCATGGAGCCGGCTTTACCTCTTTATTAAAGCAGAGCGTGATTGATGCGGAACAGCACGACCATGCCACCGTGTTCGGCTACTATGTCAACGACCCGGAGCGGTATGGCGTGGCAGAGTTTGATGCCGATGGCAAATGTCTATCCATTGAGGAAAAGCCCCAGCATCCCAAAAGCAACTATGCCGTAGTCGGTCTCTATTTCTATCCGAACAGTGTGGTGGAGATAGCCAAGCATATCAAGCCCAGTGCTCGTGGAGAACTGGAGATTACCACAGTGAATCAGGAATACCTGCAGCGCGATGCCTTGTTGGTGAAACCCTTCCAGCGTGGCTTCGCCTGGTTAGACACCGGCACCCACGACAGTCTTTCTGAAGCCTCCACTTTTATTGAGGTGATTGAGAAACGCCAAGGGTTGAAAATCGCCTGTTTAGAGGAGATTGCTTACAAACGGGGATGGATCACCAGAGAACAATTAAAGGAGGCGGCACTTCCCATGGCCAAGAACGACTACGGCCGTTACCTGCTGAGCTTGGCCAAGGATTAAAATTCCTCGTGGGTGCGGGGGTACGAAGGTACGGAGGTACGAGATTACCCTATTAATTTAGAAATCAACAATAAAAAATTATATGTCAGAAGAAATTGTAAAGACTCCCCAAGAGGTAGAGGAAGAAGGTGGATCATTCTTTGATCTTCGTGCCATCATCGATGTGCTGATTCTCAATTGGCAATGGTTTGTGCTCTCGCTTATTATCTGCCTTGGCATTGCGTGGTTGCATCTTCGTTACACCACGCCCTATTATAGTGCTTATGCCAAAATATTTGTAAAGACAAATAGTACAGGTGGACTTCGAAGCACAAATGCCTTAGGTCAGGTGGTACAGAGCTACGGAATGGAGAACGAGAAACTGATTCTCAAATCTACAAGTATTGCAGAGGAGACCATTCGTGACCTGAAGCTTTACACCACTTATAATACTGTGGGACTGATCCGCAACCGCAGTCTGTACAAAGACTCCCCCATCATGGTGGAAATCGACCCCGTGAGTGTGGAGAGGCTGAATGTTCCCATCTCCATGACCATCACCCGCGACGGTGATGCCTACCATGTCACGGGAACCTATTATATCCCTGTGGATGAGGTCTCCTCCAAAGGACCATACGGTATCGACCGCAAGCTCACCAAGTTTCCCTGCACCATGCGCACCAAGGCTGGTGACCTAACATTCTATACGACAAACCGTGTGTTAGACGATGGGGAATCTATTCATGTAACCATCAACTCCCCAGCCCGCGTAGCAGGTGGTTATGCAGCCCGGTTAGGGGTATCCGACTCACAGGAGTCTTCTATCATCACCCTTTCCTTGGTGGATGATGTACCCACACGTGCTATCGACTACCTTCGTCAGATAGTAGTCAGCTATAACCGTCAGGCCAACGAAGACAAGAACGAGGCAGCTGTCCGCACCGAGGAGTTCATCAACGACCGTATCGCCAAGATCAGCGGTGAGTTAAGCAGTACGGAGAGTACCATAGAGAGTTACCGTAACCGTCAGGCTTTGAATGAGATGAAGGCTACGGTACAGAAAGCATCAGAAAATGCTGACCAGACCCAGAAGCAGATGAACGAAATTAACATGCAACTCATGTTCATCAACGATTTGGACAATGCCATCAGCAAGCCCAGCAACAAATACCAGATGATGCCGGCTAATGTGACAGATGCTTCTGTTTCCCAGTTGATCGCCCAGTACAACACCATCGTCGGACAACGCAACCGTTTGCTTCGCTCTGCAGCAGAGAACAGTCCTGCCGTAGAACCCCTGACATTCCAGTTGGACGAGTTATACAACAGTATTAAGATGACACTCGATCAGGCTCGTCACAATGCAGAGTTCCGTCGTAACCTATTGATGCAGCAGCACGGACAATATGTGAGTGCTGCCAACCAGTCGCCCGAGCATGAGCGTCTGCTCTCTCAGATTGGCCGTCAGCAGGAGGTGAAATCCGGCCTGTACCTGATGCTGCTCCAGAAGCGTGAAGAGAACTCCATCTCTTTGTCATCCACAGCCGACAAAGGAAAGCTGATCGACAATCCGAAATACGGCGGTCAGGTGTCACCGAAACCGAACCAGGAATATCTGATTGCCGCCGGCATCGGCTTAGCCATACCCGCTTTGATATTCTTCCTGATTTATTTCTTCCGTTACCGTATCGAAGGTCATGACGATGTTGTCAAGCTCACCGACCTGCCCATCTTAGCCGATGTGGCGGTAGCCAACGACTCTGCTAAGGAAAAGGCCGACATTGTGGTACGAGAGAACAAGAACAGTCAGATGGAAGAGGTGTTCCGAGCCATGCGTACCAACCTCCAGTTCATGATGAAGGAGAACGACAAGGTGATCATGTTCACCTCCACCACGTCGGGAGAAGGAAAGACGTTCAATGCCGCAAATCTCGCGGTAAGTTTCGCCCTGCTGCACAAGAAAGTCATCTTAGTGGGTCTTGACATCCGTAAGCCTCGTCTGGCCGAACAGTTCGACATCGAGGATGAGGTGCACGGCATTACCACGGTATTGAAACACGATCATCCCACAAAAGAAGATGTAAAGGAACAGATTCTCCCGTCAGGTGTGCACGAATACCTCGACCTCCTTTTGGCTGGTCCGATTCCTCCCAACCCCACCGAAATAGTTTCACGTTCCTCTTTAGAGGACATCTTCCAGATCCTTCGGAACGAGTACGATTATATCATCGTGGATACCGCTCCGGTTGGTCTGGTTTCTGACACCCTGCAGATTGGTCGTGTCTGTGATGTCACCGTCTATATGTGCCGCGCCGACTACACCCCGAAGAGCAGTTTCGAACTGATCAACGGACTGAATGCCGAAAAGAAGTTACCGAATATGGCCATCGTCATCAACGGCATCGACATGTCGA
>DETG01000080.1:0-16909 GCA_002361535.1 Prevotella sp. UBA3294 | reverse complement strand
TGTCGAAGAAGAAGTACGGCTACTATTATGGTTACGGACGCTATGGCAAGTACAGCCGATACGGCAGTTACGGTCGATATGGTGGTCGTTATGGCCGTTATGGTTCCTACGGTCGCTATGGCTCTTATGGCAGTTATGGCACCTACGGTACCTACGGCAACTACTCCAACAGCCGTTACAGTGACAAGCAGGATGATTCGGTGAAACGTTAAATGTGTGGAGTGGGAAATGTGGAGTGAGGAATTGTTTCGAGGAGTGTGGAGTGTGGAGTGTGGAGTGAGATATGTTTCAAATACAGGTGGTTTGATAATGAATACAGAATCTCAGTACTATTCTCACTCCACACTCCACACTCCACACTCCTCGAAACAACTCCTCGAAACAACTCCTCGAAACAACTCCACAGTCCTCAAATAACAAATAACAAATAAGGAATGACAATAGCTGTAGATTTTGACGGAACCATCGTCGAGCACGCCTACCCGGAAATCGGTCGCGAAATACCTTTCGCTACCGATACCCTCCGAATGCTCATTGAGGACAGGCACCAACTGATCCTTTGGTCGTGCCGTGAGGGAGACCTGTTACAAGATGCCATTGACTGGTGTCATGAGCGCGGTGTCGATTTCTATGCCGTCAACCGCGACTTCCCAGAGGAGGATATTGAGCGAAACGAACATTTCTCACGGAAGTTAAAAGTAGATCTCTTCATTGATGACCGTAACATCGGTGGTCTGCCAGACTGGGGCACGATCTACCGTATGATCTCCGAACATAAGACCTGGCGTGACATCATCCGTGAGCGACGAGGTACCGATCCAGAACCGCCTAAAAAGAAGTGGTGGCAGAGATAATTATCAATTATCAATCTTCAATTATCAATTAGTGAGATGCCCGCAGCCTATAAATTTATGATTGCCGCCTTTATGATGTCCTTCATCATGGGATGGATTATCATACCGAGGATTTTGGTGATATCGCACAAACATCAGTTGTACGACATCCCTGACAGTCGGAAGATCCACGACACACCGATCCCCCGACTGGGTGGATTGTCGTTCTTCCCTGTCATTGTGATCACTATCGCCACGATCATGGCAGTACGCTACCTCATGGGCTACGACGTGATCTACGTTCCCGAGCGGACCGTTCTCATTGAATTTCTGTTCCTCTTGGCAGGCACCACGATTCTATATGTAGTCGGTGTGGGTGACGACATGATTGGCATCACCTATCGTTCCAAGTTCCTTGCCCAGATCATCTGTGGTTTTTTATTGGTTGTTTCCGGACTCTGGCTCCACGATATTGATGGATTCATGGGTATCTACACGCTCCGCATGCGCTACAGCTACCCTCTCACTATCTTCATCGTGGTATATATCACCAACGCCTTCAACCTCATTGATGGTGTCGATGGACTTGCCTCTGGACTGGTGATCGTGGCATTGACGGCCTTCGGACTAATCTTCATCAGTGAGCGGCAGCTCATCTATGCCCTCGTGGCCTTTTCTACTTTGGGAGTTGTTGTTCCTTTCTGGTTCTACAATGTCTTCGGCAATCAGGCTCGGGGCCATAAGTTGTTTATGGGCGATACCGGCAGTCTTACCTTAGGCTTTATCATCAGTTTCCTTGCCCTGCGCATCTGTCTGACGGGGGCAGAAGTGGCAGGCACGACGAATCACGTCATCGTATGTATCAGTGCCTTGATAGTACCTCTGTTCGATGTATTACGCGTCGCAATACACCGTATCCGGAAAGGACGCAATCCCTTCCTGCCCGACCGTAACCATATTCATCATAAACTGTTACGAGCCGGCATGCGGAAACGGACAGTCCTGTTCAGCATCATCGGACTATCCGTGTTCTATATGATACTTAACTATTACCTCAATCCTTATATGAACGTGACGTTCATCTTGATGATTGACTTCGCCCTATGGATCGGACTGCATGCCATCATCAACCATTATATAAGAAAGGTTGAGGGCGAGCCACATAGTATCTAAAGCCATCTCATACAGATAGTTTTTGCCACACAGAAATCGCAGAAAACACTGAAATTAATAATTTGACGGAATCCATTGTAACAGTCCACATGCTCCGAGGCGAAGCCCCTTTCTGCTATTTGGCTTTCCCCGTAGGCGCCGATTTTCAATTCCGTGCTTTCTGTGTGAGGTAAAAACTATATCTGGGTGAGGCTCATTCAATGGTCTTTGATTGATATCCCCTCAATGCCGAGGCGACGAATTGTCTGAAGCACCAAAGGGTATCTTTAGGAAAGACACGGAGATTCCGATAATAAACAGGCACCTGACCCAAGAAGGTGACAAGTTTCTTAAGTAAAGGACTGGTTCCTCCCTTCAGTTGTTCCTGTTTCTGTAAGGTACCGAAATTTCCTGTTTTAAAAATGTTCTCCAACACCATACGCCCCTTACGGACATTTCTGGCATCATAATAGGGCATGCGCGCTTCAGGATAACCTAAGCATGCCACGGCCATCGCACCAAACACCTCCCAGTAAGGACGAAGACCTAAAAGACGGAGATCATCGGCTAAGATCTGGAGATTTAGTTTTTCATAGTGTGTGTTCAGATACATCATCCAATCGGAGACCTGACGGAGCCCCACGCCCCCCTGTCCCATATAATGTCCGATCAGATGAGCAAAAATAAAGAGTACATCAAACATGACTGGAGGAAGCAAGGCTCCGGCTAACGGTCCATCCTTCACACGAACGCCATCGTCTGTAAGTCTTGTTTGTTTCCACTTGGGAGTATTCATTCTACATGCCTTATTGATATAGAAACGAAAATCCCCATGGATTTCAATGGTCATACCTTTATAGTCAAAGGCAGAATGCTTGCGCCCTTCGTCCTCCTTCTCCACCTCCTTGGCAATCATCAGCATCAGTTTACGTGCCTTCGCATATTCTTCAGCATCGGTCACCAACAAGTCGATGTCACCAACCACCCGGTGCAAAGGTTGCCGATAGCATTGGGCTACCCCCTGACCTTTCAGCAACAACGAATGGACACCTTTTCGCTCTAACTGAATCATCAGCTGCGGGGCAAAGGCATTCATCTTCCGGTTCTCATCCTCTAAGGCCATGGTACGGGCATAGAACTGCATCATCACACGACGTTCCCCCTGTTTCTCCCTTGGCACACCGGAAAGTCCATCAGTAATAACACCCATTACCGTCTGTTCCTTCGCCAACTGCAGGATCCTCTCCCAATCTGTCTGGGATGAGAACACCGACAGATCCAGCGGAGCATTCCATAGCCCCGCTTTCAACAACTCCAAAAATTCTTTTTCACCTTTTATCATTGTGGGTAATTAAGATTTTTGTATCAGACTTAGAATTTTATCTACGTATCGATCCCAAGTGTAGTCATTCACGGTCGAATGGGCACAACAGCACAGGTTTTCATAGTCGGTGGCCTCAATCACCGCCTGTACATTCTCTGCAATACCCTCACCCGTAAATACCTTATTATATCTACCGAAGCCTATCTCTTTACCAAACTCCTGAACAAAGTCATCAAAGGGTGATACAACCACGGGGGTATAGAAATACATGGCCTCGATGATCGATGAGTAGGCCGCCCATTTCGGTGTGGGGTTCACAATCATCTTGGTACCTTTCAGCAATTCATAATATTTCTTGCATTCCTCAGGGTTATCTTTATGCAGGAAGCCATGACAATGGACATAGTCTGGCACAAAGGACAACTGTCCTTTCCCGATTCCAATGATATCCAACTCCCAGTCAGCGTATTCGTGCTGACTCCTGAGGAGTCCTACCGCCTCTATCAGTTTGATGGCACTTTCTTTGTAACGGTCGGGCTTTCCTACGAACAAAATCCTTCGGGATTCCTTTTTCCTATGTAGGATCTCTTCAGGTTGGAGGGCTTCACCCGACAAGTCGTTGATCACATTTCCACCCAAATAGTGGATATGGGCGGTTGGATACAAATGTCTCATCTCCTCTGCACACAGAGGAAAGATAGAGATCACATGCTCCGCCTGTTCTATCGCTTCTTGCTGTTGCCTACAGAATCTTTTCTGGAAACGTGCCACCGGCTTATCCCGACGTCGCAGACTGATCACATCAGTCCAGTCACTCAGCAGCAGGGATGGAATCTTACTGTACCGGTTATAGAAGCCATAGTTGATAAAGAAGCAGTAGTCGGCCTGCGGCCAAGTCTCTACTGCCTTTTTTACCCGACGATTGCCCAACCACTGGTGCAGCCAGGTATAACCGTAATACCGGGGCTCATCATACCAAGACAAGAGCACCTTCAACACCCTTCGGAAGAAGTTGTCATAGATGGATTGAACAGACTCGTTAGCCAGACTTACAGGATGAACGACCACCCCTTTCTTTCTCAACGTATCCACAAAACACTTGGGAACATTCGACCAAGTCTGCGCACTCTCGGGATCACCGTTGGAAAAAAATATCACTTCTTTCATGGAATATAATTACCTATTTTCTCTACGAATTTGACGAATTAGACGAATATCATCTATTTCTTCTCTACGAATTTGACGAATTAGACGAATCACAGGTCTTTCAAAACGGAGCGAAGATAAAGATTTGTTGATCGCCTACGGCGAGAACCTGCGGGACTTTGAATCTTCTACGGACTCTAAGGACTTTAAGGACTATCAGCCTTACAGGCTGAATATAAATCCGCTATATATGTCAGATCCGCATGACATAATAATAGCAAGTATCTAAGTATTTATTATGGCATGCGGATTATACGGATTACAGATTTCTTACACGGGCGATATTCGTGAACACAAATAACGTCTGATTGGTGTGAAAGTAAAGGCTGCTTTGAGTGAAAGTAAAGGCTACTTTGAGTGAAAGTAAAGGCTACTTTGCATGCAATTAGACTCTACTTTCATCGCAATGAACCTTTAGTTTGGTTTTTCTGTCGCCTACGGCGAGAAATTCAACAAAATCTATACAAAATCAAACAAATAAGAATTATGTAAGATTTTTGATGAATTTTGTAGGATTTGGCTTTCCCCGTAGACGCCGATTTACAATTCTGCCCGAAAGGGCACCAATAATTAGTATATTTCTCGCCGGAGGCGATCCCTAATCCATCAAAAAGACGTGACCTATAACTTTTTCCCCTTAGAAAGTCAAAAATCAACTTCACAACTTCACAGTCTTGTATCTAACTGATTTGCAATAATTTCTGTGTGAAGTTAGACTTCACTCAACTTCACACTCCAAAACCACATCTTTTGTCGCCCAAAACATCGTTTTTAGGTGACAAAAACACCGTTTTCAGGTGATAAAAACATAGTAGTTGGCATGCAAAAACACCATATTTACAAGGTAAAAACACCGTTTATTTGATGTGAAGTTGCGTGAAGTTAAACTTCACACGTAATAAGTTCATTTACAATAGCTTGCAACGATGTGAAGTTGTGAAGTTGAAATTCAACTATTTCAAGGAGACAAATCGTACATTGCCTTCTCGGGTATGTTTGATATCTATCCCAATCTTTGCCAGGATCCTACCTACTTCACGAAAAGTATTTTGTCCGATCTTAAACCCTGGGAACCTCTTCTGCACCACCTCTACGATCTCCGGCATCGTCATTGCCAGTCCTTCCTCAACCTTTTCTGGTCTCTTGAACACTGCCATCACCATCTGTTCCAGTCCGTCGATCTCCTGGAACTGATCGTTCTGCTGCATCAGCCGGGTCGTCTGTTCCTCATTCAGCCAGAACGGTTTACCACTTTGCACCTCCTCTACGAGCTGGGCATACAGCTGAGGATAGTCGATGCGCGACAGGAAATCGATGGGACCCGTGACATGCACACAGACATACCGACGGGAGCCCGTGCTGTCCACTAACGGATGACTGCTGTTCGTCGTGGCGATGAACGAGGCGAAACGCCGTCGTTGTTCTATATGAGTAGCAAAGGGCAAACGCATATCCACATCACTCTGTGAGATGAGGAATTTCAGCAACGGGTGCTGACTGCGGGTGTATTTATCAAACTCATCAATGTTGATCAGAGCACGGCTCGACATGGCTAAAGCGATGGTCGTATCACTCTTCAGGTTTAGGTTCTCAGCATAGTACCCACGCAACTCCGTGGGGAGCAACACCCTACAGAAACTGGTTTTACCTGAGCCTTGATAACCGGTCAGCAGGGGCACCAACGAATTTCCGTGTTCCCGATCACGCCCCATCCAACAGGCCACCATTCCCAACATCCAGATATGGAAGAATTCTTTCCAATGAGGTGTATCAGTAGGGATTCGGTTTGACAAATCCCTCACGCGGTCTTCCCCATCCCATCGTGGAAGTTTGTCCAAATAATCCTCCACGGGATTATACTGTTCGATCTCCCGCGAGTTGATATACCGTGCCAAGTCACGGTCCCACGATTTCAGTCCTGCCTCCAGGGCGCGGATGGTCATCGTGTTCTGGTCCTCTTTCTGCAACACCCGGAAGGGATCACCGGGAATATCCTTATGTCGGAACTCAGGCTGGTGTGTCAGCACATTAAGCCTCAAGTCATAATAGGTATCCATGAAGGCCTGGGTGCTCCACATCAACAAACTGTTAGGGTTCACATGTTTCAGCAAACTCCCTTTCCGTTTCTTCAGTTTCTGATACGTGCTCGTAAAGATATGCTCCACCAGCTGCATATCTTTCGACAGGTCAGGACGATAGGACGTCTGGTGAATGGAAAAGGCTAACGGCAGTCCGCTTTCCCGACAATACACAGCCAACTGACACACCACCTTCGTGGTCTCCTCCTCATCCGTCGCCATAAAATGCTTGTCGAGTGCTTTCTCTAAACAGAACTGATAAGCCATGCGCTGCGACTGCATCAGATCGCGCCCAGGCAGCAGTTCCTCTTTCGTCCTTTTCTTCTCGCCTGCCGGTGTCACCACACGCTCCTCCATAGGAGGATAGAAAGGTACAGCCATCTCATGATAGAAGATATTGGGATCATAGCTGATGGAACAGAGCTGAGTCACCGAAGGCTCCACCACATCCACCGTCACACCCAGCTGTGCACTGTAGAACTTCTGTGCCATCCTGAATGTCCTGAGAACATCCCCTCTTTTGGAGGGGCTTGGGGAGGCTTTCACTACGATCTTCACCGAGCGGTCATCATAGCCCACAAAGGCCATGAAGGTCTGGGGTAGCTGTGTACTCAGATCCCGCAGTCGGATGGCTTCCTTGTAATCTTTCAGGTTACTGATCTCCAAGAGCAGCAACCCATTCTCTGTCCGTACCTGTGGATGGTAGTCCCTTATGTTCTGGAAAGCATTTCCATTTCCACGTTCCAGCTCTGCCCCGAAACAGATGGCGGGCAGGGCCTCATTCACTTTCGGCAATTGTACCTGCTCTCCCTGAAACACAGGGTAGAGTCCACGGAACTCTCCAACTTTCTGGCTGTAGCGTTCGCTTCGGATAAGTTCCACCACCTCCGCCGGAGACAGCCACGTCGTGGTCACCCTTCCCCGCGAAGGTTTCAAAATTGTGATTTTCATCGAGTAATGAATTGTAATTGTTATAGATAGATAATAATAAAAGAGACATATATACTAATATTCGTATAATTCGAGTAATTCGTGTTCAATAACCCCCAGCCGTACAGGCTGCATCTATGTGATCCGTGTGATCCGTGTTCGTTTTAACCTCATACGGACCTGACGGATTCGGCGGAATATTATTTCTACGGACTAAAGGACTTATAGGACTTAACGGAAGAAATACCATCCAGTTAGTCCTTGGAGTCCGTAGAGTCCGTAGACTTATAATTTATTCCTAAGGACCAAAGGACTTATGGGGCTGTAAATAATCCAATTAGTCCGTAGAGTCCATAAAGTCCGTAGACAAAGAGAAAATCAAAGTTGATAGGTTGCAGACTTTGGATACTTGTTGGGGAAAGAACGATCCAAAGGAATCCAACTACCCACCATCAAGTCCTTTTCTCTTGGTTCAAACTCATTATAACCAGATCCATCGTCAAGACTTATCTACAAAACGACTTATTCGCTGAACCAAAGCAACATACACATTCACAGCATCTGAAATCTCACTTACGAGAATATATTCATCTTTCTTGTGCGATCTTTGCGAGTCACCAGGACCAATCTTTACCGCATCACAGTATAGTTCCATCCAATCTGAAGTTGTTGGGGAAGAAAACATGTCGATATCAAGTGTCTTCAAAGACTTAAACAACAAACCGTCGCTCTTCGTGACCGATGCCTTGCTTGAAAAGGCGCGTGGTGTCAACTGGCAAGAGCACAATAGTTTTAAGTCACGCATAATTTCCTCGTTCGTATAAACATCAGTAGGACGGACATCGATCACAAACTCGCACCTATCAGGTGTCACATTATGAGCAACCCCAGAGTTAATCTGATTAATGCTCATCCGCATTTCACCCATGGTTGGAGACACTTTATCGAACTTATACTGCCTCAGTTTTTGTATATCGTCTATCGCCTTATACATGGCATTCTCGCCTTCACCACGTCCAGCATGCCCGCTTAATCCCGTTGCCACCGCATCAATCACCAACAAACCGCGTTCTGAGATAGCAGCCTTCAAGCAGGTAGGCTCACCCACAATAGCCCATTTCGCCTTTCTGACATAAGGATTCCCTTGAGCCAATAAATGCATCCCGTTTGCACCAGAAGTCTCTTCCTCACACGAAAGAACCAACAACATATTAATCGGCAAAGGTTGGGAATAAAAGTATCTCATAACAGCCAGCATAGAAACGACACACCCGCCGTCATCATTACTGCCTAAGCCATAAACAACCTCAGGATCATCTCCCGGTTCGAAAGGGTTAAACGTATAACCCTCACAAGGAGCCACTGTATCTATATGAGCGCAAAGCATCAAAGTCGGCTTGTCATCCTGATAATATTTGTTCTTTACCAGGATATTGTACCCTTCGTTCATATAAGGAAGGTCCCAGTTCATCAGTTTGTGAGTGATATGATCAAATACACGCCCTTCATCTCCTGAAAGCGAAGGGAGCATCACCATTTCACGCAACAACTGAATAGAATCCTTAACCAGATTATTTATTTCCATTATTTACAAGAGAATCATTGACGGTTTTCAAAAGGCCCAGACAAACGTGATATGTTTTCTCATCCCTGTCTAATCGAGGGTTATACTCTACAAGATCCATTGAAACGACAGGGAGGTTCTTAAAAAAGGCAGCCAACATGCCATTCACCTCTTCAGGACTGAGTCCATCTTTTTCCGGGACACCTGTTCCTGGAACAAACGTAGGATCCATTACGTCTATATCCAGACTGATATGTACATGTTGGACCTTTCTACCTTGAAGCGTATTAATGATTATGTTGGATACTGTTTCCCACCCTCTGTTCCTTACATCATCAGAAGTGACCACGTTCAGGTTATATTGTTCTTTGAAATCAAGTTCACCTTGATCCAAGGCCCTACTCCCTACGAAAAAGACAGACTGAGGATTGACGGAGCCGACGAAATGAGCATCCTGAAGATCAATGTTCTTATTAAGTGTGCCTAATCCCATCAAATAGGCCATGTGCATGCCATGAACATTATGAGTCTCAGATGTTTCTTCAGTATTGAAGTCGCCATGCGCGTCAATGTAGATGATAGCCAAATCATCATATTTACTCGTTACGCCAGCAATGCTTCCCCATGACAGTGAATGATCTCCTCCGAAGACTAAAGGAAAATGATTGTTCGATAATGACGTGTAAACCTCATTTGCCAAACGATAATCCGAGTCTAAAATCGGTTTAATGTTTTTCATTGACGGGATACTCATGTCTGAAAACATACAACAAGGTATATCCCCCATATCATTAAAACAAAAGGATGAGAAAACTGTTTCAAGCCCTGTTCTCCTTATCATCTGAGGGCCTCTTTCCATTCCAACGGTTGAAGCTCCCAAGCATAGGGGCATTCCCAAATAGTCAATCTCCACTTCTTTCAACATTAATCCATGAGCCTAATAGCAAATCATCTTTATTATCATCAAAAGGATCTAATCCGCTACCATCAAAAAAAGTAAGTTCACCAAAATAAAGACTTCCTGCAATATCGTACCAATCCACCCGACAATGAATCATGTCCTTAGTCAACAATTCACTAAGATGAAGCATGTTACCAAGATTCTCGGGTTTGGGGAACAAACAGTCTGATTTATCTATAAAGCCTCCTCCCTGTGATATGGATGTTTTATTCCAATTGATGTCGTAAAAATCTTGGCTTTGTTTATCTGTATATCTGAAGCGATGTAGTTCTATCAATTTTGCTTTTCCATGAAAGCACAAAACTTTATAGTCTCTTAGAGACTCTCCATCCTCTTGCTCCATATACTTTTCTGCGATAATGCGTGGACGAATATTCTTATATGGATACTCCCTACTTGTCCAGTATTTATTCCTTTTAAGATTCCGAGACAGCAACTTCTTTGCCTTCTCAAAATCAAAAGTGCTTTTATCTCTACATATAGCCACGCCTCCGGAATCATGCGTACATTTGAGCACGAACTGATTAGGTAGTTCATCGAAATTGATTTCATCAAATGAGTTATAAACACCTAATGTTGGAATGATATATTCCTCTCCAATGATTGAAGCGACATACTTTTTTGCCTCACATTTATCCACCATCTGTGCATATTCGTCATGACGATCATATAACTTCAGCCACTGAAGTTTCTCGTTATAGGTCTGTGGATTCTCCAAATTCAATTTCCGATGAAATGTTAGATAATAACTCCACCTCACAAACTTTTCATCACTAATGAAACGCCCCAGTTTATTCAGGAGTAGCCCACAGGCGAAATAGGGATCTTTTAAAGCTTTTTTTATTTTCGGATGCATAATAAATTATCTATGAAAGGTAAATATCAGTGACAAACTGTATTGAAAAGAGTCTCCCACATTTTAACAATATTATCAATCTGATAATATTCAGATCTTTTAATGACAGCAGATTGGATTTGATTCCTCTTTGAGGGAGTGGAAATCATTGAAGATAACCGTTTAGCAAGATCATTTATATCGGCAGTTTTAAAAAGAATCCCCTCATCATCATTTGTAATAATCTCTCGTGTCCTGCCTAAATTTTCACAGGCTACAGGTGCACACCCCTGACTCATCGCCTCGATCAACACCATGGGAAGACCCTCACTACGACTGCTCAGACAATAAATAGATGCTTTTTGGTAAAGCTCTTTCATATCCGTACGATAGCCTAGGAACTCCACGGTATCCTCCACTCCATTCTCCCTACTCAACTGCTTCAGGAATTTCAAGTCTTCCTCACTACCCGTTCCAGCAATCTGGATTTTCCATCCTTTATCAACTAATTGTTTTTTTAGATTACCTGCTGCTTTAATCAGAAGATCCCATCCTTTACACTTCCAGTCATTTAAACGACCTGCTGCAAAGATAATCTTTTCTTTTTCAATTACAGTACCTTTGTCATTGATCATCTCACCATTGTCTGTTTCGTGAACAGGGGTAAAGGTTAATGGATTGGGGATTACAACGATGTTATTCTTCTTGTGATACTTATTATTCATCACCTTTTTATCAGCCTCAGTCAACACTACAGTGGCAGCATAAATAGAAGGAGAATGCCTATCTAAAAATTGTTCTGCTTTACTAAAATCAATATGGTTGCTTGCCAGCGCATGGTGAATAGTCATGACAACAGGTGTATGCAGTCCGACACTGGCTATTCGAGAAATGAGGGAACACAAATGCATATTCCCGATCACCACATCGGGTTTATATTGCTTCACGTATTTCCGCAACCATAAAACAGCCTTACCCCATTTCACGATTTTTTTCGAAGACTGGGGACATAGAGGCAGTACATGCACTTGTTCATCCACTGGATAGGATGCAGGCTGATTGACATCGGCTATCAAGTACACCTCATGCCCTCGCTTCGCGAAGCCATTGGCAAGGTTCACATGCACACGCTCAGCACCACCACCCCCTAATGAATTACATACCAAAAATATCTTCATTGTTATCTATTTATGCAGCAGAACTGCGTTCAATGTTCAAAAGGCCTACGGCCGTTCAAAAGCAGCGAAGCTGCGTGACTCGTTTCAAACAATTATCCAAAAAAGATTATCCTTTTCAGATAATTCTCGTTTTCAATGTAACGTTTAAGACTCAAAGGAGGGATGTAGAAATCTGATTCAACTGACAAATTTCCGTTCTTCCGTTAATTTTCAGTTTATTCCGTTATATATATCCGCAGTATCCGCCAGATCCACATGACTTAATTGTTGCCTACGGACTTTTTGGACTTTGAGGACTATCAGCCGTATTGGCTGATTGAATCTGTGGCATCTGTGATATCTGTGTGAGCTTACCCCAGCCGTACAGGCTGATTAAACATCCGCTATATCCGCCAGATCTGCATGACTTTTAACTCCAACATATCCTGTTCATTTTTTTGCATGCAGATTACGCAGATTCTGCAGATTTAATCATCCAACCCATTCACAATACGATAGATGCTCTCATTAATATCTTCGGTGGTGAAATTCACCAAGATACCAAGCTTTATACCCATCAGTTTCAGATATGTCCTTATCTGCTTGAAAAACACCTCTTTCATTTCAAGAACAGACTTAAGCTCAACGATTACCTTATTATCTACTAACAAGTCTATACGCAAATCCGTTCCAAGCTGTTGACCGTCATAGAAAAGAGGTACCACCACTTGGCATTCCACCTTACACCCTTCCTTTTTTAATTGGTATGCAAGTGCCTCTTCATAAACGCTTTCCAACAGTCCTGGGCCAAGTGTATTGTAAACTTTGTAAATGGCTCCTCTTATCTTGTATGAAATCTGGTTCTCTGTCATATATTATCGCATTGTATCTGCGAAATCCGCAAGATCTGCATGACTTAAACTCCAACAAGAATCTATGTATTTATTATAGCATGCAGATTACGCAGATCCTGCAGATTTCCCACTTAGTCCATGATAGAATTATTTTTCTGCTATATCCGCCAGATCTGCATGACTTTTCACTCCAACATAATTTTTTTTGTCATGCGGATTACGCAGATTATGCAGATACTATTATCTCACACAGAAAGCACAGAGATCACGGAAATAACTATGCATTATGAACTTTGAACTATGAACTATGAACTATCTTCCAGTCATCAATCCTCTTTGTCTCTGTGGAGAAATTCATACCGATTTTGAACAGTTTACGTGGGTCATCCGCAAAGGGAGCGGCATACTGTTTCTCCTCTATCTGCTGCAAAGCGGCATCCGCGCTCTGGTCGATCTTCAGTTCGAAGATATAGACATAATCCTTTGTCTGAAGCAGGATATCCATCCGACCATCCGTGGTATGACGCTCCACATCCACATACAAGCCCAACAGCATGAAGATCACATACATCGCATTCTGGAAATAAAGTTCCCGGTCACCCATGATCTGATAATCACCCTTCGCAAACAACGTTTCCAACTGCCGCATGAAACCATCGGCGTTACCTGTCTCAACACACTTGACCATGACGGACACAGGCAACTGCGACTTATCTGTTTTCCTCGGTGTATAAAAAGGGACGAGATATTTGATGAAACCTTCCCGCACTTCACGGTTCGGAAAACCGAGCCGATAGGTCTTGAACCGTGTGTCATAATCCTTGATAGTCAAGTACCCGCTCTGATACAACAGCGGCAGCGGGTTCTCGTCCATAACATCGATCGAGTTCAGCGTGTCGGCATATAGTTCATCCTCCGTCATCTGATCCAGCGGATAGTCTGTCTTCTGCAACTGACGGACAAGGAACGAAGGCGTGCCCGTCTCGAACCAGTAATCGCGAAAGACAGAATAGCTCAGGGTATTCAGCAGACTGAACGGGTTATACACCCCAGGAACGCCTGCATCGAAATGATAACCGTCGAAGTCTTCCTTCAGCCTTTCGTAACACTCAGAGACATCCATGCCATTGGCTTTTGCCAGTTCGGCTACACTGGCATCGAAGTTCTCATGCAGTTCTTCCTCAGTAATACCACAGATGGTGGTGAACTGCGGAAGCATGGAAAGGTCTATCAGGTTGTTCAGGTCGCTGAACACGCTCACCCTGCCGAACTTCGTCACACCCGTCAGAAAGGCGAACTTGATATAGCGGTCGCACGACTTCAAGGCACCGTAGAACGCTTTTAGCGTGGAACGGTACTCTGATTGTAAATCCTCGTTGCCGATAGCCTGAAGTAGCGGTTTGTCATATTCATCGACAAGGATCACTACCTGCCGACCTGTTTTCCCGTAGGCACGGCGGATCACGCCCTGGAAACGGGCAGAAAGAGATTCCTCATACGATTCACTGCCGAAAAGTTCCTCCCAAATTTTCAAATGGGTGTTCAGCTGACGGTCAAGGGCCTCAGGTGAATCATATTTCTCCGTATTCAGATCCAGATGCAGAATGGGATACTCCTTCCATTCCGTCTCCTTCTCGGCAATCGCCAGTCCTTCAAACAGTTCCTTCTTCCCTTGGAAGTAAGCCTCGAACGTTGACAGCAGCAATGACTTACCGAAACGGCGGGGACGCGAAAGGAAGTAATAACTTCCCTCAGACACCAACTTATACACCAAGGCTGTCTTGTCCACATAGACATAACCCTCCCTGCGGATTCTTTCAAAATTTTGTATTCCTATCGGGTATTTCATTATCATTCCTCCTTAGATCAACATTCTATGTCGCTGCAAAGATACAAATAAACGAGAACAAAAGCAAATAAAACTCTCTTTGTTTGTATTACCGGGTGAAACTTCCTATTCCCAGTGCCGTACAGGCTACATCCGTGCGATTCGTGCAATCCGTGTTCAAAACCCCTTCAGCCGTACAGGCTGATAATTATCCGTGGTATCTGTGGTATCTGTGTGAGATTTTTAAAGGCCCCAGCCGTACAGGCTGATTATATATCTGCTAAATCTGCGAGATCTGCATGACTTGAACACAACACATATAAATAGTATTTATTTGCGCATGCAGATTACGCAGATCCTGCAGATTTCCCACTTAGTCCATGATAGAATTATTTTTCTGCTAAATCAGCGAGATCTGCATGACTTAAAAACCATCACATATCTAAGTATTTATTCTGGCATGCAGATTACGCAGATCCTGCAGATATTTTATGTCTAAAAAAAACTTTTGTCTATATTTACATCTCCTCCATCGACAGTCCCTTGTATGATACATCATACTTCTTGAACTGGTGAGTCGCCTGTAGCATCACCTCTGCCCGCTGCTTCAGGACACCGATGCTGATTTCCTCTGCCTGGCGTTTGATCTCGTAGAATACCACGCGGTCATTCAACTCATCCTCAGCAATCATGTCAATCTCGTTTTCACCCCGTCTATCCCACCAACGGCCAATGCGGGTAAACTCACCGGATTCCATCGCCACACGTTGGAAATACCGTTCCAACATCAATCCGCTGAACGTACTGTAGTCGCGCCCGATGATCTCCTGTAGCTTGCCATAGTTTTCAATCTCAATGATGTAGTTGTACTTGAAGACAAAGCGGAACCAGAAATTGTAGAACACATCGTCCAGTTCATAACGCACATTCTTGTTCGTACTCTTCTCAAACAGAGGCTGTCGCTTGCTTATCAGCTCATACTCTTCAGTCAGGTTGGTCAGGTATCCCCCAACCTCCTTGCCTATCACATCCTCAATCTCGCTGCGAGTGTTCTTACCTCTGGCTATGCACGAAAGAATGGAGAAATAGATGCCGTAGTCTTTGCCAAACTCCTCTATCAGGTTGTTCTTACCCTCGTTCAGGAAAGTCGAATTGGGGCCGATGATGTACCGAATCATGGAATCCTTGTCAAGAGCGCCACCATCTACCAGCTGACCCACGTATTTAGCCACACCACCCGTAAAGGTGAACATGGCCAACAGATCCTCCTTACTGTAGCCAGGCTTAGCATCCGCCATAATCTGCTTCAGCACCGAAGGCTTGAAAGGTTTCACCCTCAATTCAGCGGTATTCCTTCCATACAGAGGCTCCTTCTTGTTCTTGAATATTTTCTGCATGAGCGAGTAGATACTGCCGCACACCACCAAATTAATCTTCGATGTTTTCTCATACTCATCCCAGATGTTCTGCATTTCGCTGTATACAGCCTTGTTCACCCGAAAAAAATCCTGGAACTCGTCTATCACCAATGTAAAGCTCTTGGTCTGCGACAGCTGCATCAAGTAGCGGAATATCTCACTGAAGTGCCTGCTGCTGCCAAGTGTGGGGATGCCCAGCTTCTCACTGATTTCCTCCTGATACGCCTCGCACAAGTCCGATTCCGCCTTCCTGGCCACGAAGAAATACACAAAGGACTCATCCTTGTAAGCCTCCCTAATGAGCGTAGTCTTGCCGATACGCCTTCGGCCGGTCACCACCGTGAAGCGAGCCACCTTCTCTGCCGCGTCCCGAGTCTCTCTCAAGAAGGATATTTCTTGTTCTCTGTCGTAGAATTTCATACTGTAAATAGTTGTAATACTGAGCCTTAACTTCCGAAACAGCCATTTCCGAAATGGCTATTTCACTGCAAATATACAACCTTTTATCTAATCTTCCAAAGAATTATCCAAAAAGATTATGACGAACACGAATATGACCTCACACAGAAATTTCCGTTCTTCCGTTTATTTCTGTTTATTCCGTTATAAATATATATCTGCGAAATCTGCGAGATCTGCATGACCTTTAACTCCAACATATCTTGTTCAATTATTTGGCATGCGGATTACGCAGATTCTGCAGATACTATTATCTCACACAGAAAGCACAGAGATCACGGAAATAACTATGCATTATGAACTATGAACT
>DETG01000040.1 GCA_002361535.1 Prevotella sp. UBA3294 | reverse complement strand
ATGCCGACTGGATCATGGTGATGGATCATGGACGTATCATCGAGCGCGGTAACCACGAGCAGCTCCTTGCCATGAAAGGCAGATACTACCATTTATATACAGGAAATGCCATCACTTAAATGGTATTCACTTCTTCTCTTTGCAGGATACCCATGTATTCCTCATAGGTGATATACCGCCCGCCCATCGACTTGAGGTGGGCGGTTTCAAACTGACAGTCGATGATCTTCCCACCTACCTCCTGCATGGTTTTCGCCAGGACGATCAGTGCCAGCTTACTCGCACTCGGCACCAGGGAGAACATACTCTCACCGAAGAAACCAGAGCCGATGGTCACACCATAGAGGCCACCCACTAATTTCTCCTCTTCCCATACCTCGACACTGGCGGCAAATCCTTGTTCGAAGAGGCGCAGGTAGGCTTCTATCATCTCCTCACCCAACCATGCACCTTGCTCATGGATACGCAGTTCACTGCAATGTCGGATGACGCCTTCAAAGTCTTCGTTGACAGAAACCCTGTATCGCCCTTTGTTCATCAAGGTGCGCATCGAGTGGGATACATGGATCTCATCGGGAAAGATCACGAAACGTTTCAACGGACAGAACCAGAGACGTTCAGGATTCTCACGGAAGGCATACCAAGGGAAGATTCCATGACTGTAGGCCAGCAATAACCGGTCGATGCTCAGGTCACCGCCCACGGCAATCAGTCCGTCCTCCTCACCCAGATAGGGATCAGGGAACCACAGATCATGATCGTCTAATTGGAAAACCATCGGTTCTATACCTTATATTATATAGCACGACACTCAAGAAAGAGTATCCACCTTGAACTCTCCGCCATTCTTCAACTTTCCGAACAGGATCTCGCGCATCAACAACGGTTTCAGTAACTGGGCGATGACACGATCCATCTCACGGGCGCCATACTCCTGGATGAAGCCTTTCGTGAGCAACTGTTCACGTGCCTCTTCAGACAGGATCATCTTAACATGGCGAGCTGTCAGTTTCTCCTGTAACTCACGCAGTTTCTTGTCAAGGATCAGCTCCGCCATGTGGCGGTCCATGTCGTGGAACACCACGGTACCCGACAGTCGGTTGATGAACTCAGGCTTGAAGATACGCTTTACTTGCTTCAGCATGGCCTCACCCCTGCTGACACTCGGAGAGAATCCCACATGCTGACCCGCATATTGCGCCCCGGCATTGCTCGTCATGATAAACACCACGTTGCGGAAGTCGGCCTTCCTGCCTTTGTTGTCTGTCAAACTGGCATAGTCCATCACCTGCAGTAAGATGTTATAGATATCCTGATGAGCCTTCTCTATCTCATCGAAGAGCAGCACACAGTTGGGAGTCTTCCGGATGGCATCCGTCAACAAGCCACCATCCTCGTAGCCCACATAACCGGCAGGCGAACCGATGAGTTTAGCCACCGTATGCTTCTCCGTATATTCACTCATGTCGAAACGCAGCAGCTGGATGCCTAACTCCTGTGCTAATACACGAGCCACCTCGGTCTTTCCTACACCTGTAGGCCCTACGAAGAGCAGACTCGCCAAAGGTTTGTTTTCGTCTAACAGACCAGCCTTCGACATCTGAACGGCCTCTACCACCTGTGCCACAGCTTCATCCTGTCCATAGATTTTCGAAAGGATACGCTCACGCAGGGTCTCCAGTTCCTCGTTATTATCCTCTTTCAAGGCTATTGCATCAATCTTACAGATCTTCTGTAACACCTCGTTGATCTGTTCCTTACCGATGGCTCCACCTTCATTCTGCATCTCCATGGCAGCACCGGCCTCGTCAATCAAGTCGATGGCTTTATCGGGCAAGAAACGGTCGTTGATATATTTCGCACTCTGTCGCACGGCATAGTCAATGGCCTCATCAGTATAAGTCACATGATGATAGCTCTCGTATTTCTCTTTCAGTCCTTGTAGGATGGCAATGGTCTCCTCCATACTCGGCTCAGCGATGTCTATCTGCTGGAAACGTCGCACGATACCCTTACTTCTGGAGAAATAGCGGTTATACTCATCATAGGTAGTGGAACCGATAAAGCGCAGGTCACCGCTCTCCAGATAGGGCTTCAACATGTTCGAGGCATCCATCGAGCCCTCACCTGTTTGTCCGGCTCCTACCAAGTTATGGATCTCATCGATATAAACAATGCCGTTGCCTTCCTGCCGTATGCCGTCCATCACTGATTTGATACGCCGTTCAAAATCTCCTCTGAACTGTGTACCGGCTAACATCGAACCGATGTCAAAGAGATAGACCTTACAGCCTTGTAAACGCTCGGGCACCTCTCCCTTCACAATGCGGGCGGTCAGACCATAGACCAAGGCGGTCTTCCCCACCCCAGGCTCTCCTACATGCAAAGGGTTGTTCTTCTCTTTCCGGCAAAGCACTTGTATGGTTCGTTCCAGTTCATTCTCCCTACCAATCAATGGGTTATGCGATTCCACAGTGTCATTGAGGCAAGTCACCAAATCGCGCCATTTGGGTGATGGTACCGTTTCCTCCCCCATCATGTCTTCCTCATTGTCCAGTTCTTCCTCCAAGTCCTTTTCTTCATAATCGGAGATAATCATACTCTTGAACTCCGCCACGTTATCGCCCAGAGCCTTATTGAACAAATAGGAAGCCCAGGAGTCTTTCAAATCTAACAGCGAAACAACCAGATGAGGAACATCCAGCTCTGAGGCGCTGCTATAAAGGACATGACGGCACGACAGTTCCAAGAGCCTGTGCATCAGAACGGAAGGCTCTGGCATATACGATTCTACCTCTTCGGGAACGGTATCATACTCTGCCAGTTTCCGGGCAAGTGGTTCCAACACTTCACCGGGATCACAGAACAGTTCCACTGCATAGTAGAAATCCTGGTCCTTTAGCATCGTTAGCAGGAAATGCTCTGGCATGATAAACTCATGCCGATAGCGCATGCAGCACTTCAGCACCTTACTGAGCAGATCATCCAATCGAGCGGTTTTCTTGATTTCAGGCATAGGATACACGATTATTTTTCCTCATCATCATTCATCAGGTTCATAGGTCAGCCGCAAGGGGTAGCCGGCCTCCCGCGCCATGGAAGTGGCTTTCTTCACCTTCGACACGGCAATGTCGTAGGTATAGATGCCCACCACGGCCTTGTCGGACTGATGCACCTTGAGCATCAGGGCCTCCGCTTCAGCCTCACTTTTGAAGAACACCGTTACCAGCACTTTCACCACAAACTCCATGGTGGTGAAGTCATCATTGTGGATGGTTACCTTATAGCGTTTCGGCTCATGCAGATCCGTCCGCTGCCGTTCACGTGTACTTGATTGTTCCTGTGGCATATAGGATGAAGGTTGTTATGAGTTGTAAAAGACTGTCCTACTGAACGATCTTGAAACGGATGCGGAAACTTCGTGTTCCTTCATCCCAGTTGGTGCCCAGCATCTCAAAACGACCGATCTGCGCCGTTGAACGGACATGCTTACCAATGCACGGACACACATCATAGTCACCGATACGCACCAAACGGATGGTCTCAGAGGCATCCTCAGGCAGACGTTCTAACGAGAGCCTTGACTCGGGTGAGTCCTCTTCTGCCTCCATCATGATACCCTCCAGTTCAGCACGGGTCACGAACTGGAACGTTACAGGCATATCCTCCTCGATCAGCTCATTCATCTGCCGCTCTATCTCCTTCTCAATCTTACGATCCGGTTTACGATCCAAGATATAACTGATCTTACTTTTCTTCCGCTCAATATGGGCATTTCTCGACCGTTCACATCCGAACATCCTCATCATCAGCTGGTTCAGCAGATGTTCTGCTGTATGTGCTGGAGGAAACTCCTCCTTGTTATGGTCGTTAAGGATATATTCTTCCATCATCTCAGAGTTTTATCTTATAGACGACACCGTCGTATGCCGGAACCGTCATCGGTATCGGTGTATCAGCATAGAGCAGCAGTTTCTTTTCCTCACCTGTCAACAGCTCCTTCGCCGTCAACTCTTTGTCGGCCATCTGCAGATAGTCGAAGGCATGACGGGGTATAGTGAGCTGGATGGCAGCCTCCTGATGATCGAAGTTTGCCACGATGATCAGCAACTCGTTGTCTGCCTTCCGCAGGAAAGCATACTGACGGTCGGCGATATGCTGGTTCACGTACATCAGATCATACATCTGTCCTTCACTCACCGCCTTCTCATTGTTCGCCAACAGCATCACCTGCTGGTATTGCAGCATCAGCGCACGTTCCTCCTTCTTGATTTTCCGGCGATCGAAATAGCCACGGCGTAACGTATCCACACACCAGTAGTCGAAGATGGTGGTACGTCCGTCCTTGCCGCTGAAGCCTTCCTCATCCATGCCGCGCTCCCCAAATTCCTGTCCTGCATAGAGCATATAGGGGTTCCTTTGCAAGAGCGTGCTGACGAGATGTCCCGGAAATCCCTTCCGGGCATCACCGGCAAAGAAATCTGAGGCGATGCGTTGCTCATCGTGGTTCTCTAAGAAATAGAGCATGTGGTCACGGATGTCATCGGTTGCCTGCCATTGAAAAGTGATATCACCAGCACGGCGACGACCGCAGATCACATCACGAATACAGTCGTACATCCCAACCTTGTCATAGAGATAATCGAAGCCAGCACCGATATAGTTACGGTACTGGTTCGGATCATACACCTCACCAATAAAGATCACCTCGGGATACTGGTACTTCACCTTGTCTGTAGCCCATGCCCAGAAGGCGGTAGGTACCATCTCTGCCATGTCGCAGCGGAAACCATCAATACCTTTCCCTGCCCAGAAGAGCAGGATGTCCGTCATCTTACCCCAGGTGTTGGGTATTGGATTGAAATGTTCAGAGCGTCCGCCGGCATCACAATAGTCGATACCATAATTCAGTTTCACCGTCTCATACCAGTCATTTCGCTGCGGGCGGTTTGTGAACTGGTCATTTCCCGTAGCCTTGGCTGGCACTTCCTCATAACTTTGAACTTTGAACTTTGAACTATGAACTATGAACTTTGAACTATGAACTATGAACTTTGAACTATGAACTTGATGATTACCTTCAACGATCCCCGAAAGATCCAGCGGTTGTCCCCAGCAGTAATAGAAGTTGTTCTTCGTGGAGAAGTGCATGTTCGTGTCATCCTCCTCCCCCAGATCCTTCACACCCTCGGGCTTGCAGATGCTTTTGTACTCACGGGCCACATGGTTAGGAACGAAGTCGATAATCACCTTCATTCCGGCCTGATGGATACGTTCCACCAAAGCCTCAAACTCATCCATGCGATGACTCACATCCACCGCCAGGTCGGGATCGATATCATAATAATCGGTAATGGCATAGGGTGAACCAGCCTTCCCCTTCACCACTTCAGGGTGCTGACAGGGTATGCCGAATTGGGAGTAATCCGTTTGAGTGGCATGACGGATGACACCCGTGAGCCAGATATGGCACACGCCCATTGCCCTGATATTCTTCAGGACAGTGGGCGTGAAATCATTCATCTTTCCACATCCATTCTCGGTCAACGTACCATTCTCGATTCGAGCCGTGTTACGATTGCTGAAAAGACGTGTAAAGATTTGATAAACTATTATCTTATGCGATGCCATGGGCATTTACTTCTTTGTTGATCTTGGCGATCATACCTTGCAACGCCTTACCAGGACCACACTCGGTGAAGTCATCGGCACCATCGGCAATCATGTTCTGCACACACTGTGTCCAACGTACCGGACTGGTAAGCTGTGCGATGAGGTTCGTCTTGATCTCAGCAGCATCCGTATGGGGCTTACCATCGACGTTCTGATAAACAGGGCACTTCGGGGCTTTCACCTCTGTGGCCTCGATAGCTGCCTGTAACTCATCCTTGGCAGGCTGCATCAGCGGAGAGTGGAAAGCACCGCCCACCTTCAACGGCAGGGCACGCTTGGCACCGGCCTCCTTCAGTTTCTCGCAGGCCTCGTTGATGGCCTCGATATTTCCGCTGATCACCAACTGACCCGGGTTGTTATAGTTGGCGGGAATCACCACATATCCTTCCTTATTAATACTGGCACATACCTCCTCTACCTTCTCATCGGGCAAACCGATGATTGCAGCCATCGTGGAGGGAGCAGCCTCACAGGCTTTCTGCATAGCCATAGCACGGGCATATACCAACTTCAAGCCATCCTCAAAGCTCAGGGCACCGGCAGCCACCAGGGCAGAGAACTCACCCAAAGAGTGACCGGCGGTCATCTCGGGTTTGAAGGCATCCCCCATGCAGAAGGCGGAGATCACACTGTGCAGGAACACTGCAGGCTGTGTCACCTTGGTCTGACGAAGATCCTCGTCGGTACCTTCGAACATAATATCTGTGATCCTGTAACCTAAGATCTCGTTAGCTTTCTCAAAAAGTTCCTTGGCTAATGGGTTGTTGTCGTACAAATCCTTACCCATTCCCACAAACTGTGCTCCCTGTCCGGGAAATACAAATGCTTTCATCTTTTTACTGTTTTAATACCTATAATTAATAATAAAGCGCTGCAAAGGTACGATTAAGTGAGCGAAAAACCAAATTTATTTGAGTTTTTCCGAACGTTAGTACTGTTAGACGAAGTCAAAGGTACGAATAAGCGAGCACAGGACAAAAGAAAAAGTGCTTTTTCTTTTGTTTTGTCGAGCGAAAGTACCTTCGGAGTAACCAAAGGTACGATTAAGTGAGCGAAAAACCAAATTTATTTGAGTTTTTCCGAACGTGAGTACTATCTTCCCCCTCTTTTTTCTTTGGCGCAAAGAAAAGAGGCAAAAGAAACATCCACCTCCTTCAAACCTCCCCCAATATGGGGAGGCTTAACCGTATTCCCGAGCTCGCTCGCCTACCCGTAGCCTTTCCTCCCGTCGCTCATTCATTATGGTAAGCTCGCCCCATCAAAGGGTGGCTTGACTTTCTTGTCGGCTTACCCCCGTGCCCGCGCTCCCCCGTATTCCCGAAAGTTTAATGAATGACATATCTCTTCAGCCATTTCGTTCAGAGCTACGCAGTCGGCACGGCTGATGTGCCGTTTCCCGCCATCGTAAGGCCAAGGACTTAAAATGAGCAGACGACCAGCTGCGCATGCATCGAAAAGCGCATCTGCAGGCTTGTAGTAGTCGCGAAAGCCGTTATCCGTCAAGAGGATGAAAGGATGCTTCTCCTTCAGCAGCACCTTCATCACCTGCTTCTCGTCTGGTGAGATGAACGGTGAAACCATCACCACCGCTTGGCGCGCCTTCAGCACACAGCCGTTCTTGTAGTCGCGCAGTTCCTGATCGTCACCGTGCCGGGCATTTTCCACCAGCGTATGGCGGACATGCACAGGAGCATAGGCACCCTCCATCAGCAGCGCCACATTCCCCACAGCATCATACCTTCGGCCACCGATCTCCACATCCTTCTGCACACGGAAAAATCCAGGCTTCAGCCGCTTGGTAGCCAGCCGCAACGGATTCATCTGAACATACCGAATCATCGTGTTCAACTGTCCGCGTCGAGACAGAGGGCGTATAAAGGGCCGCTCAGTAAAAATGGGGAAAGGATAGGCTCCTTCGCCCGTTATCTCCGTGCTCCTTCTTACTTCGTCCGTTGTCTCCGAATTTAATTCGGAAGTAACCGACAAAGTATATGCTCTGCCAAGCTTCTTCACTCCTTGCCAATACCCTCGGATAACACTACGAATACTTGTCTCCATCGGCCGCGTCACATAGATAACTACATGCAGGTGGTCTGGCATCAGGCAGAACTGCAGGATGCGGATGGCCGGATAATGCCTGCACATCACATACAACTCATCAACAACAGCATTGCCGAGAGTCGTTCGCTCTATCCGTGCCAACGATGGATTGTTATCTGGAATCACCAATGTACCAAACAGCGATTCTCGCGACGGTATCGTCAGCGTAACGTGATACACGCCTACACCCTTCCAAGCCGTCCCAGTCTCCTGCCATTGCCAATGCTCTGCCATATCTTGTGTTATGCTTCCATGATGATTTCCCGTTCCTCTGCAGTCAGGCCATAGAGGGCGAAGACTTGCACATTCACAAACAGTTCGCGGAGAAAGCCTTCCTGGAACTGCTCTTCTTTCGAATGAAGGATGTTCTGCTGGATCTCGGCATTGAGGAAGTACGATTGGTATTGCTGCCAAGCCGTCAGCAACAGTTGCTCATCGAGCAGTGCGATATATTTTTTTATGATGTTCTTTTGAAAAAGCATAGTCGCAAAAGGTTGTTTCTGGTTTTCTGTTGCAAAAGTACGAATAAGTGAGCACAAAAGCAAATAAAACTTGTTTTAATTAGTTTTGTCGAAAGGTAGTACTTTCGACGAAGTCAAAGTGTCTTTTGTATTCAATTAGACTCTACGTAAACGTTAATTAGACTCTACGTAAACATTAAGTAGACTCTACTTTCAACGCAATCAGACTCTACTTTCATCACAGTGAGACTCTTCTTTGGAAACAAATTCCTTCTTTAAAAAGAGCAAAAGTGCCTTCACACCTTCACACCTTCATAAGAGACTGTTTGTCAGCCATTTATGTGTGAAGCCACATTCACGCACCTTCACATAAAAAAACGACAAATCTGTGAAGGTGTGTGAACGCACCTTCACACATAACATACTCACAAATAACAAGTTACATCACTGTGAAGGTGTGAAGGCACTTTTTCACTTCAACGAAAGAGTAATTCAGCTTCATCTCCCGAGAATGCCATTTTTACCTACTAAGTATATCGTTTTTAGTTTCTGGAAACAGTCTTTTAGCATCCTAAAAACTATGTTTTCAGGGGATAAGAACTATGCTTACAGGAGATAAGAACTATGTTTTCTGGGGATAAGAACTATGTTTTGACGGATTATTCCTGTGACAACAACGTTCACCAACAAAGCCATTACTAACTTCGCCAGTCATCAGGTCGAAGTGCTTGAACACGGGTGGCGTGGGTGCCAGGTCGTAATAATCCATCTCAGCAACAGGCAGACAGAAATAGACCATCTGGTCGTAGCTGTTATAAAGACGTGAGAGTACGTCATTATGATCATAGATCCAACGCTTTGTCTCGTCTTCAACATTAAAGTTCGCCATACCGGAACAGCGCACGGAGACATTACCTTCGTAAGCTATCAATTCCACGTTGGGGTTCTTGCGCAACTCATGCCAAACGGCTTTCTTCTCGGAAGTGGCAAAGTAGAGCACGTTGCCTTCCTGCTTCATGATCTGGAAGATACGTAACTTAGGGATGTTGTCCTCGCTCGTAGCAAGGGCAACATCCTTATGCTCACGTAGAAACTGCAATGCTTTTTCCATTGGCACGATTACCATTTCAGTTCGTCCTGCAGGATAATACCATCCGTCATAGGACTGTCAGCTTCGGTGAAGGCATTGGCCTTATACTGGATGCAGAGCATCGTCAGGTTCTCGCTTCCGGTGTTCT
>DETG01000129.1 GCA_002361535.1 Prevotella sp. UBA3294 | reverse complement strand
GCATCGAAGTCGCAGATGTCCATTTTCACAAACTCGTAGTTGGGCTTGTCCTCAATGTCCTTGAGATTTGCCAGGTTACCTGCATACGTCAGCTTGTCGAGGTTGATGATGTGGTAATCGGGATATTTGTTCACAAACAGGCGCACCACATGACTTCCAATAAAGCCTGCGCCACCGGTAATAACAATCGTTCTTTTCATATCTTAATCAATTTCAAATTCATTTAAATATCTCCTTTTCATTTCTTATCTCTTAAAGTGATCACTTCCAAATCTTTGAAATCCTTTCCGTCGATGGCCAGTCGGACGAGTGTGCGCTCTTGATGCCAGCCTTGGATACCAGCGGCACCTGGGTTGATGTGCAACAGTCCGAGTGTCTTGTCGTATTTCACCTTGAGGATATGCGAATGACCGGCGATGAAGAGTTGAGGCGGGTTGGAATAGAGCGTGCTCCTGATGGAGGCATCGTAGTTGCCGGGGTAACCGCCGATATGCTTGATGAGCACATCCACGTCCTCGCACTTAAACCGGTTCAGTTCGCGGTACATCAGTCTGAGGTCACCACCGTCGCAGTTTCCGCAGACGGCACGGAACGGGCGGAATTCGGCCAGTCGTTCTGCCACCTCCACGCTGCCGATATCACCGGCATGCCAGATCTCGTCGCAGGGCTCAAAGTAGTGCAGGTATTTGTCATCCCAATAGCTATGGGTGTCGCTGATGATGCCGATTTTCTTCATGTCACAGCAGGAATCGTTGTTCGATAAACGTTTTGATAAGCTCCTCGGTTTTCTTCAGTCCTAAGACAGATGAGTTCACACAGAGGTCATAACTCTCTGCATGTCCCCATTTCTTTCCTGTATAGTAGTTGTAGTACGAGGCCCGTGCACTCTCTTTGTTTCTCAGGATCTTCCGGGCCGTCTCTTCATCGCACTCATGCCGTTCTGCCACAGCCTTCAGTCGGTCTTCCATATTGGCCGTGATGAAAATGTTCACCGTATCTTTCCGTTCCCGCAGCACATAGTCGGCACATCGTCCGATAAACACGCAAGACCCATCCTCGGCGGCTTTCTTGATGGCATCGCTCTGGAACTGGAACAGACTCTCTTGTGAGAAGCGGCTGTTGTAGAAATTGTTGTCGCCTACATGAGGTGCATGCAAGTGGAACAGGGATTTCATGAATCCTTTCTGTTCATCGTTCTGTTCGAAGAAAGCTTCCGAGAAACCACTCTCCTTGGCAGCTAAGTTCAGCAGTTCCTTATCGTACAGCTTACAGTCGAAATCTTCTGCCAGCAGTTTGGCGATGATACGTCCGCCAGACCCTAACTGCCTCCCCACATTGATGATGATGTGATTATTGCCCATTGGTAAGTGCTTTATGTTGTAGTTTGAATTGACGCATATATCTAATCATGATGATCCAGGTGACGATGAAGGCCACGGTATCACTGGCAGGTAGTGATGCCCACACACCATTCACACCCATGATAGGGGGTAAGATGATTAGTAGGGGCAGCAGGAAGATCATCTGGCGCGAGAGCGAGAGGAAGATGCTGATCTTGGCCTTGCCGATGGATTGGAAGAAATTTGTGATCACTGCCTGCGAGCCTATCAGTGGGAAAGCCAGCATGTTGATGCGGATACCGAGTGCCGACTTCTCAATTAGTTCTGTATCGGTAGTGAATAGTCGAGCGCAGGGGTATGAAAGGAACTCTCCTACCAGCCAGCCCACAATCATGATGAAGGTGGCAGAGATCATCGACAGGTTCAATACCTTCAGCATCCGGTCGAACTGCATGGCTCCGTAGTTATACCCGGCGATGGGCTGCATTCCTTGGTTAATGCCCATCACGATCATGAAGAAGAAGAAACCGATGCGGTTGGCGATACCATAGGCACCTACGGCCAGGTCGCCGCCATATCTCACGAGGGCGGTATTGATGAAGATCACGATGATGCACGAACAGGCATTCATCGCCAAGGGAGAGATGCCGATGGCGAGGATGTTCTTGATGATAGCCTTGTCGAGCTTGTAGATGCCCCGTTGGAAATGCAGCAGTTCGTTCGGGTTCGTGAACAGTTTGATCTGCCAGCAAAGTGCGGTGATCTGAGAGAGGATGGTGGCGAGGGCGGCTCCGCGGATCCCCATGTCGAAGGTATAGATGAACAGGGGGTCGAGAGCGGTGTTCAGTACAACGGTGAAGATTGTGGCATACATCGCGTGCTTGGGCTTAGAGGCTGCTCTTAGTAAGGCGTTCATACCGAAATAGAGATGGGTGAACACATTACCCAGCAGGATCACCACCATATACTCATGAGCATAGGGAAGGGTGTTGTCGGTGGCACCGAAGAACCGCAGGATCGGGTCAAGAAATATCAGGCAGAGGGCACCGAAGATGACTCCCGTGATAATCTTCAGCACCACGGAGTTGCCTAAGATACGCAGGGCCATGGAATAGTCTTTCTGTCCCAGCTTTACCGACAGGTAGGTAGACGCTCCCACACCAATGCAGGCACCGATGGCACCACTGAGGTTCATGAACGGAAAGGTGATAGCCAAGCCCGAGATGGCCAGTGGTCCCACTCCCTGTCCGATGAAGATGGAGTCAACCATATTATATAAGGATGAGGCCACCATAGCCACAATTGCGGGGATGGCATATTGCATCAGCAGACCGCCCACGGGTTTCGTCCCCAATTCCAATGTCGCTTTTTTGTTGTCCATATCGAGTGCAAAGATACAATAATTAATTGACAAATCATCTGATTGACGTGTTTTTTGTTTTGAGTTTTGCATATATGCAGTTTTATTATTACTTTTGCAAGCAAAGAAAAAACGTAAGGATGAGGAAAAGAACGATCTTGCAGGCATTGGCCATCGCTTTGTTGGTGCTTTTTGTCAACGGACCGAATGTCGTATCACTGATTATCGTGCTCGTCGGTGAGCTTCTTTTGGCCATTTTCGCCTATAAGCAGAAGGAGAAGAAGGACGAAAAAGTGGAGGAACCGCTGGCTCCTGCACATGAACTGCTCCAACTATATGGAGATCCTGATGACATTATCCTGCTGGATGCGGTGCGGGGGAACGAGCTGAACCATCAGATCCTGGTCTATCGCGACCAACGGTGTTTCGTGGTTGAAGGCCAACCCCTGAACTGGCAGGACATCAAGAGTGTGACGTTTAACAACTATGCCACACCTTACGAGATTCCTGTCTATCAGATTGTGATAGCTACCACCCTGCGCGATCATCCTTTCATTCATCTCAGTGTGGGGCAGGACATCAGTTGGGCACGTGAAATCGTGATGGAGATGGAAAACTGGATCGAAGGAGAGGAGAAGGAGAGAAGATGAAGAAAGTGCTGACAATCATCGTCCTGCTGCTCTTCGTGATTACTTTGACAGCACGCAACACCGACAGAGTGAAGTTCCCCGGTGGAAAATGCTACATGCTACGGGTGCAGTTGTGTGACAAGCAAGGAACGACTTTCAGTCTTGACCACCCCGAGGATTTCCTCTCGCAGCGAGCCATAGAACGCCGACAGCGGCAACGGTTAGCCATCGATAGTACTGACCTGCCGCTATGTGCCCGTTATGTGCAGGCTGTGGAAGCCACGGGGGTGGAGACTGTTGCCGTGAGCAAATGGAACAACACGATGTTGGTGCGGGTACGAAAGCTTGACGTGATGAAAACCCTCTTGCGACTACCTTTCGTGACTCATGTGACGAAGGTCTGGACTTCTCCCGACTCAATAGAACGTCGCAAGCCCCGTCCTCACTACCGGACGACGTTCAATAAATGGGACCACCTCGACGAGAACCCCGAGGGCGTTACCTATGACCAGATAGAGATGCTCGGTGGCAATCGCTTGCATAAACAGGGGTATCGGGGACGGGACATGGTGATCGCTGTGCTCGACGGTGGTTTCATGAATGCCGATGTGATCCCTGTGCTGACCAGAATCCGTCTGCTGGGATCGGTTGACTTTACCCATGCAGTGAACAAGGAGAGTATTTTCAACGGTATCGATCACGGGACGATGGTGCTCTCGACGATGGCTGCGAACGAACCAGGAATGTTCGTCGGTACGGCTCCCGATGCCGGCTACTGGCTGCTACGCTGTGAGGATACACAGACGGAACAGATGGTTGAGGAGGATTACTGGGCTGCCGCCGTGGAGTTTGCCGACAGCGCGGGTGTAGATGTGATTAACAGCTCTTTGGGCTACCATCATTTCGACGACCCTTCGCAGAACTATCGGTATTGTCAGTTAGACGGTTCTTCCACGTTGATCTCTCGTACCGCCTCCATGGTGGCACAGAAGGGGATGATCTTGGTGAACAGTGCTGGCAACGACGGTATGGGCACTTGGAAGAAGATCAACGTGCCAGCCGATGCGAAAGATATTATCACAGTGGGGGCAGTGAGCGCAAATAGGGAGAATGCTGCCTTCAGTGGTATCGGTCCGACAGCCGACGGCAGGGTGAAACCTGATGTGATGGCAATGGGAAGTCCTACATCGGTCATCACCGGACGGGGGGTGATCAGTAAGGATATCGGAACCTCGTTCTCCGCTCCTCTGGTGACGGGCTTGATTGCTTGTCTGTGGCAGGCCTTCCCCCATAAGACGGCTTTGGAAGTAATGGACATGGTGCGGCAGAGCAGTGATAACGTGGAATGTCCTGATAATATCTTTGGCTACGGCATTCCGAATTTTTGGAAAGCGTATCAGAAGATGAGAGATGAAAGATGAGATGAATAAGACACTTACTCTATACGAACTCAACTCATTGGTACGCGAGACCATCGAGCTGGAACTCAATCAGGAATACTGGGTGGAGGCAGAGATCTCGGAGGCTCGCGAGGTGAGAGGTCATTGTTATCTGCAACTGGTGCAGTATGACAATGGGGGAGCCACTATGGGCAAGGATTACGGGAATCGGGTTACGCAGCGCAGAACTCCCGTGGCTCAGGCTGCTGCCAAATGCTGGCAATCGTCATGGCAGCTGATTCGCCCTCACTTTGAGCGAGTGACGGGACAGCGGCTCCATGCTGGTATGAAAGTGCTGCTGAAGGTCTATGCGCAGTTCCACGAGACTTACGGTTTCTCTTGGATCGTTACGGATATCGACCCTACTTATACCATGGGCGATATGGCACGCAAACGACAGGAGATCATACGTGTGTTGAAAGAAGAGGGGGTGTTTGAGCTGAATAAGGAACTGAAGCTCCCCATGTTCACTCAGCGCATTGCTGTGGTGAGCAGTGAGAATGCGGCAGGCTATGGTGACTTTGTGAACCAGTTGGAACAGAATGAATATGGCTTTAGTTTCCATACTCGTCTCTTCCCCGCAGTGATGCAGGGGGAACAGGTGGAGACAAGTATCATTGCTGCACTCGACAAGATCAACAGGTGTATAGACGATTTTGATTGTGTGGTGATTATCCGTGGTGGAGGTGCCGTGGCCGACCTTTCGGGGTTTGATACGCTGGCTTTGGCGGAGAACGTGGCGAACTTCCCGCTTCCTGTAATTACGGGAATCGGTCATGAGCGTGATGAGAGTATCTTGGACATGGTTTCCCATACCCGTGTGAAAACACCCACTGCAGCAGCGGCCTTCCTGGTGAGTCATCTGAAAGAGGTCTATGACCTGTTGGTAACAGCTCAGCAGGTGATTGTCTCGACAGTGCGTAGTAGAATGGATGTGGAGAAAATGCGCCTTACCCGTTTGACTGCTCATCTCCCTGCCCTTTTCTCACTGGTGAGAACCCGTCAGGAGGCTCGCCTTACCCGTTTGGAACAACAGTTGCTGAATATGATCCGAAGACGGATAGATATGGGGCGCAACAAAACAGAACGGTTGGAAGATTTGCTGAACCGATGCTGCGAACGGAAAATGATGAAGGAGCACCATCGGATGGAACTGCTTTCTCGGCGGATGGAAGCTGTGGATCCCATGCGACTGCTACAGCGAGGATACAGTATCACCTTATATAAAGGAAAGAGCGTACGTAATGTTCACCTGCTGAAACCTGGTGATGAGGTAGAAACGCGGGTTAAGAACGGTACCTTCCTGTCGGTGGTGAAGTCATGAATGTTGAATTATAATAAAAGGTAAGATGGAAAAGAAATTGACATACGAAGAGGCGATGCGCCAGATAGAGCACATCGTTGCAAAAATGGAGAATGATGAACTTGACATCGATGAGATGGGTGAGCAGTTGAAAAAGGCTCAGCAACTCATCAAACTCTGCAAGGCCAAACTGACCAAGACAGAGGTGGAAATCCAAAAGATTCTGTCGGAAGACGAGTAGTCTCGCCTTCCCACAGAATTAGAAATAGATACCGATGGAAACAGACTTATTTTTCCATATATCATTGAGCTATTATTAATAACGCAAAGTTAGGTTTTTCCTTTAAACCGACAAGAAAAAAGTGTTAAGAGCGATTTTTTGTTAAATATTGTTGCTTAAACGCAGGATTTTGATTACTTTTGCAAGCAAATAAGAACGATTATCATTAAAATGACAATAGCAAAATGAAGAATTTAGATTGGTCGAGTCTGTCGTTCGGTTATATGCCGACTGACTACAACGTTCGCTGTTACTATCGCGATGGAAAATGGGGCGAGATCGAAGTTTGCTCCGATGAGTATCTGAAAATCCATATGGCAGCTACCTGTCTGCATTACGGACAGGAGGCCTTCGAGGGACTAAAGGCTTATCGTTGTCCAGATGGAAAGGTGCGTGTGTTCCGTATGGAGGAGAATGCCGCCCGTCTGCAGAGTACATGCCGCGGCATTATGATGCCCGAGGTCTCTACGGAGCTGTTCTGTGAGATGGTAAAGAAGGTGGTACGACTGAATCAGGAATGGATTCCCACCTACGAGAGCGGAGCCACTCTTTACATTCGTCCGCTGCTCATCGGAACAAGTGCACAAGTGGGCGTTCATCCCGCAAAGGAATATTGCTTCCTGATCTTCGTCACTCCGGTTGGGCCTTACTTCAAGGGGGGCTTCGCCAGCAATCCCTATGTGATTGTTCGCGACTATGACCGCTCTGCTCCCTTAGGCACAGGTAAATATAAGGTAGGTGGAAACTATGCTGCCAGTTTGTTTGCCAATAATCTGGCACATGAGAAGGGATATGCCTGCGAGTTCTACCTCGATGCCAAGGAGAAGAAATATATGGATGAGTGCGGTGCTGCCAATTTCTTCGGTATCAAGGACAACACATATATCACTCCGAAGTCAACCTCTATCCTGCCATCTATCACCAACAAGAGTCTGATGCAAGTGGCAGAAGACTTAGGTATGAAGGTGGAGCGTCGTCCTATTCCTGAGGATGAACTGGAGACTTTCGAGGAGGCTGGCGCATGCGGAACAGCCGCAGTGATCAGTCCGATATCCTATATCGACGACCTTGATACAGGAAAGCGTTATGACTTCGGTCCGGAACCTGGTCCGATGTCCAAGAAACTCTTCGATACACTACGTGGTATTCAGTATGGTACCATCGAGGATAAGCACGGATGGACTACCGTGGTGATAGAGTAATTAAGTGAAGAGTAATTAAGTGAAGAATGAAGAGTGAAAAGTGAAGAATTTGCTGCCGCTGTGGCTTTTGACATAAGTGACTGGTGCGGCAGCAAATTCTTCACTCTTCACTTTTCACTTTTCACTTTTCACTCTTCACTCTTTTTTCTCCCTTGTGTAATCAAATGTAATCATTTTCTTGTGGCAAAAGGGCTTTTCCTCTACTTTTGCCGACGAAATCCGACGGGATCCGGACTCGTTGCGTTTCATCCACAGAAAGGCTGTGGATTCATTACTCACCTTTTAAAAACAAAGAAAATGAAAATGACAAAGATTTTTTTAGCGGCTCTCGCAGCCTGTGTGATGACAGTCAGTGCACATGCACAAGTAAATAACCGGCAGGATAAGGCCTCTCAGGGTACGATTTATGATCAGGTGGAGCAGATGCCAACTTTCCCTGGCGGAACTCAGGAGTTCTTCAAATATTTCGGTCATGAAATGAAATACCCCAAGGATGCCTTTGAAAAGAAGATCAGTGGGAAAGTTGTTGTTGACTTCGTTGTCGAGAAAGATGGATCCATTAGTAACGTGAAGATCATCAAAAGCATCTATCCTTCCTTGGATGCTGAGGCCAAACGGGTGGTAGAGGCCATGCCCAAATGGAATCCTGGCAAGCAGGATGGGAAACTGGTGCGTGTGAAGTTTACAATGCCGGTATCGTTTAGCCTTGACTGATCGGATGAGAGTATTACCTTATATATTACTCACATTGGTCGGACTGTTGTCGGGTTGCTCTCATGAGCAATCCGACACCTATCGCTATCTTCTCGATGTGGAGAGGATGGTCTCGAAAGAACCTAACCGTGCCATGCAGATGATCTATGCGATGGAGGTGGCGAACCGGAAAGTCGAAGCCTGGCATGCTATCCATGACATGGAATGTGAACGTTTGGAAACGGAGGTGGACTCCGCATTGTTCGGATTGCTCTACACCGAGGTAATCCATAAGATCGGTATGGAGATCCGTGATGATTCCCTCATTGCCATGAGCACACGGTATTATGAGAAGATGGGGGATCGTGACCGACTGGCTCGGTCGCTGCTCCATCTGGGTATCACTCATCAGAGTAATGACCGTTGGCGCGAAGCGGTAGCGTGTCTGAAGCGGGCTGAGGAACTGTCTGTTGAGATGGACGACAGTATCTTCTCCTATGATGTGTGTGATGCCATCGGTCATCTGAACGAGATGGCAAACTGCAAAGACCTGATGCTTACTTATTATCAGCGAGCATTGGCTTGGGCCGACATGATGGGGAACGACAGCTTGAAAGTGCTAACCCTGAACAAGATGATTCGAGCCCAGGTTCATCTCGGTATGGTTGACAGTGCTCGTGCTTATATCACGCAGGCACAGCCCTTGCTTTCCAGCCTTACGCCACAGCTGCGGTCGGATCTTCTTGCCAGTATCGGCAGCTTTGCACTGATTGAGCAAGATACGGTAAAGGCTACAAGGTATCTGACGCAGGCCCTCCAACTCTTTCCCAATGACTATGCAGCTAAGCTGATGGGCGATGTGATGGAAGGGCAGGGAAAGATGAAAGAGGCCACCGATTACTGGTTTGAGGCGTTGAATACCGATCATGTGCAAGTGAAGATTGAGGCTTATGAGAAACTGGTGGACTATTACAAGCATCATGAGGAATGGCGGGCTCTCGACTTGAGCGACCATCTGAATCATCTCTATCAAAACATGCGGAGTAATGACAAGGCAGAGACGATTGCTGCCTTGCAGAAAGAGTATGACAGTCGTATGGAACGGCACCGTTCTGCGCGAAGACTGATCATCCTCACGGCAGTGATTCTCGTACTCGTTGTTGCCATCGTGCTGTTTGTCTATTACCATCGTCGGAAGATGAGGGCATATCAGGTGGTGCAGGACCGTATTAAAGTGCTGCAGGTCCAGCTCTCAGAGAAGAAGGAGAAGGTGTCGGTGGCCGATATGCAACTGATGGATACGCTGCTCAACGATACTACGGTATATTACTTCCACAGGATGGCCAGTGGGGGAAGGGTACCTGATAATGCCCAGTGGAAAGAGTTGTATGACCTGATACAGCGTGTGCTTCCCGATTTCCTTCCATCGGTGAACAGGAATGGACTGCTCACCGAACGGGATCTACGTATCTGTATGCTGATCAAGTTGCGTTTCGTTCCCACGGAAATCGCTACGCTGATAGGATTGTCACCGCAGTCGGTCACCAATAGTCGTACGCGCCTGCTTCGTACGATCTTCGGTGTAAAGGGCGGCGCAAGAGATTTCGATGCCAGAATCCAACAGCTGAAAGACTGAGACTCACCGTTTTGATGCTGAAAGATGGATTAACCATCCCTGATATTTGTATTTGTCGAAACTATTCATTACCTTTGCAGCCAAATATAGGTATCTATGGGTAAGGGAAAACTGGCGAAGTTCGCTGATATGGAACGTTATGAGAATGTGTTTCAGTATCCGTTCTCTGTAGTTGACAATGTTCCTTTTGACATGAAGGGGCATTGGCGTGAGATGTATTTCCATAACGATCATCCCATCGTGTTAGAGCTGGGATGCGGCAAGGGAGAGTATGCGGTGGAACTGGCTCGACGGTTCCCTGAGAAGAATTTCATTGGAGTGGATATCAAGGGGGCACGGATGTGGACAGGTGCTACGCAGGCCTTGAACGACGGATTGAAGAATGTGGCATTCCTACGTACGAACATCGAGATCATCGACCGCTT
>DETG01000127.1:314-4103 GCA_002361535.1 Prevotella sp. UBA3294 | reverse complement strand
GTCAGCGAGAACTCATCGTCGGGCAGGATGGTAATGCAAGAGCCCGACATTTCGTCCTTGACTTCTATCTTCTTACGGATGATATACCAGTCTTTGGGTGCATTCTGCTCCTCAATACCGACCTCTTTGATTTTGTCCACATATTGGATGGCAGAACCATCGAGGATAGGGAACTCTGGACCATTCACCTGAATAAGACAGTTGTCAATTCCCAAAGCATAGAGGGCAGCCAGACCGTGTTCTACCGTGCTGATGCGAATGTTTTCCCCCTTGCCAAGTACGGTTCCTCGCTGGGTATCAACAACATTCTCAGCAATGGCATCGATAATCGGTTCCCCCTCAATGTCTATTCGCTGAATCTTATAACCATAATTTTCAGGAGCGGGATTGAAGGTGACTGTCAGATTCAAACCTGTATGCAGTCCTTTTCCGAACAAGGAGAAACTGCCTTTTAGTGTCTTTTGCTTCATTTTATATTATAATTTGACTATTAATTCTCATTGAGCTACCAATTTCTTCAGCTCATCAACTTCGCGCTGGAGAGCAGCTATCTGACGATACATGTCAGGCAATTTGGCATCAAGCGCCCTTGCCTTGAAGAACATCTTGGGATTAACAGCAGGCGAACCAATCAGCGACTCGCCATTGCCCTTGGTGTCACCGATAACGCCACATTGTGCACCTATCATCGTGCGGTCTGCAACGTGGATGTGTCCGGCAAATCCAGCCTGTCCGCCCACCATGCACCATGAACCGATTTTCGTAGAGCCTGCCATTCCTACTTGTGCTGACATAACGGTATTCTCGCCAATCTCACAGTTGTGAGCCACCTGTATCAGGTTGTCCAGTTTCACACCCTTGTGAATAACAGTCTGCCCCATCGTAGAGCGGTCTATACACGTGTTAGCACCAATCTCCACCTCATCTTCGATGATGACGATACCAATCTGAGGTATCTTCTCGTAGCCTTCGGTGTTAGGTGCAAAACCGAAGCCGTCGGCACCGATGACACTACCAGCGTGGATGGTGACATGCTTGCCAATCTGGCAACCGTCGTAGATGGTGACATTCGGATTGATGATAGAACCGTCGCCAATCTTCACATTTTCACCGATAAAGGCGAAAGGACCGATATATACATCCTTGCCAATCTCAGCAGATGCGGACACGAAAGCCAACGGATGAACGCCTGTCTTCTTAGGAAGTGAAGCAACATACATCTGCATCAACTTGGCCACACACTCATAAGCATTCTTTACCCTGATGAGCGTTGCGCTGACAGGCTTCTCCAGCTCCACGTCCTCGTTAATCAGCACGATGGAAGCTTTTGTCTCGTAAAGATAGGGGGTGTATTTAGGATTGGAGAGGAAAGTGATGGATCCCTCCTTGCCTTCTTCTATTTTTGCAAATGTGCAGACTGTAGTGTTCTCATTACCCTCCACACGACCGCCAATAAACTCGGCTATTTGCTTAGCTGTAAATTGCATCATATTATTTGAGTTTTAATAAACGCTGCAAAGATACGAAAAAAAACTTATAATCTTTGATAACAAAGGTAATATTTACGTATTTTTTTAGAAAGTAATTGAACATTTAAGATTTCAGACGCTTCTGCAATGTCTTTTACAACCCCGTCTTTGTATAAGATTCCGATACTGTCGTCCTCTGGATTATACATATCTTTCCCTATCTCTGTCAGGGTGAGCAGATAGTGGGCATCCTCTTCCGGAATCTGCATTGCCGTTGCTATTTGCTGCAGTTTCTCGCGGATATAGTCATCGCCAGGACGCTCCTCCGTCACTTCTACTTTGAACAAATGGCGGTCTATCATGTCTGTGGCCAGGGTTGACAGTATCTTGTCGTCGCTGTGTTTCCAAACCTTTAGAGCACTCCAAATATCCGAGTCGTCCAGTTCCGCATACCTCTGCAAGGCTTCCGGGTGTGTAGCAAACCAGGTGGCATCAATATCATTTTCCAGAAAATAGGCGAGGGCAGGGGTGGCAAATATTTTCTGTCCTTGTCGCACCAGAAACTTGGCTCGTCGGAGTGTGTTCACCAGCACTTTCTCATATCCCACTGCAGTTTTGTGAAGATATACCTGCCAGTACATCACCCGCCTGGTAGTCAGATAGTTCTCTATGGAATAGATACCCTTTGAGTCAACCACCAGCTTGTCGTCCACCACGTTCAGCATCTTGATGATTCGTGCAGAACCGATGTTTCCTTCTGTCACTCCTGTAAAAAAAGAGTCACGCCGCAGATAGTCCAGTCGGTCCATATCCAACTGGCTCGAAATCAGCTGATGGAATATCTTGTTCGGATATTCGTCCTTGAAAATGGAGATAGCCAGATTCAGCTGGTCTTTCAGATCGTGGTTGATCTGTTCCATCATCATCAGCGAGATATCCTCATGGGAAATTCCATGTATCAGCGTGTTCTCCAAGACATGCGAGAAAGGTCCGTGTCCGATGTCGTGCATCAAGATGGCTGCCTGCACGGCTTCTGCTTCAGAATCAAAGATATAGACGCCCTTTTCCGTCAGCGACTTGATAGCCTCCGACATCAGGTAGAAAGCACCCAGTGAATGCTGAAAGCGGGTATGTCTCGCTCCTGGATAGACTACGGAAGCCAGTCCCAGCTGATTGATACGGTTAAGGCGCTGAAAAAAAGGATGCTGCACGATGTCATACAGCAATCCTCTTTTAATTTTTATAAACCCGAAAACGGGGTCACTTATAATCTTATGTTCGTTCATGTTTTTTACCTTTCTTGCCTCATACCTCTTTAATATATAATCATTGACAGCAGGTAAGCCACAATCGTTGATGTGCTCACACATATCAGTCCAGGCATCATAAACGAGTGGTTCAGCAGGTATTTGCCTATAATGGTCGTGCCGGAACGGTCAAAGTTCACCGTTGCAATATCACTCGGATAGTTAGGGATGAAGAAATAGCCGTAAACAGAGGGAAGCACACCCAACAGTATCGGACCCGCTATTCCCAGGGAATATGCCAACGGGAGCATAGCCACCACTACCGCACCTTGTGAGTTGATAAGCACGGAAACTAGGAAGAACACGAAAGCGATAGACCACGGATACTCCTTCACGATATCGGTCAGCATTACTTGCATCTCATCCATATAATTCGAAAAATAAGTGTCTGCCAGCCAGGCAATACCATAGATAGCTACTACTGCCACCATACCCGACTGCCACACAGGACCCGCAACCGCCTTCTTCGGTGATGCTTTGCAGAATATAATCATCAATGCTGCCGCAGTGATCATCACAATCTGAATGACGATGTTCATTTTCAGTGCCTTGCCGTCCCACGAAGGGAGTAGGGAAGGAACAGCGGCAAACAAGACGATGACGCAAAGAGCGGCCAGGAAGATATATACCGCCCGCTTAGCCTCTATCGGAATAATCTTGTCCAGCGTAGTGGCAGAAGAACCATAGATATATTCATACTGTTCGGGATCCTTTAGCCTGGCTTGGAAACGGGGGTCTTTGTCCAGATCCAGTCCGCGATGGTAGCTGGCTGCAGCTGCTGCCATCAATCCACAGACGCACGAAGGTATGGAGACCATCAACACTCCAGGGATGGTAATGTCAAAGCCATTGGCATTGGATATACTGACAAAAGCCACCACAGCAGCAGCAATCGGTGAGCAGGTGATGCCCACCTGAGAGGCGATAGATGCCACACCACAGGGTCGTTCCGGACGGATGCCCTTTTTCAGGGCGATATCACAGATAATAGGCATCAGCGTATAAACCACATG
>DETG01000127.1:0-232 GCA_002361535.1 Prevotella sp. UBA3294 | reverse complement strand
ACCGTCAGGAAGAAAGTGCTAAGAGGCGCCAGGAAAGTAATACGGTCAGGATGCTTGCGCAACAGGCGCTCAGCTATCTGTATAAGCCAGTCCATACCCCCTGAGGCTTGCATGATACCCGCACAGGTTACGGCAGCAATGATGATGTAGATAACGTCAGTTGGAGGAGTACCAGGCTTTAGGCTGAAACCGAAAACGAGAATAGCGAGTCCGATACCGGAAATAGCGCCTA
>DETG01000019.1 GCA_002361535.1 Prevotella sp. UBA3294 | reverse complement strand
AGCGTCCTCCTCCGGTGATGCTTCCAATCTGCACGTCTAAAGCCTTCACTTCAAAGATAGCCCCCGTATAATAGTTCAGTCCGCGTGCCAATGTCAGATCCAGTTGTAACTCGTTGTTCAGCGAACCGCCTAACACCTTGAGGATGAAACGAATTTCCTCAACACCCTTCAGTCCCGTCTCAGAATCCTTGAGCACCTCGGCAATGGTGTTGAGTTTCTCTTCGTTAGAGCCTTCGAGCGTGATGATGGGTTGCAGCTGAGCTATCTGCTCGTCGGAGAGTCCATCGTTTTTCAGTTCTGCATTGACATTCTCCAGTCCTATCTTGTCAAGTTTGTCGATGGCAACGGTGATGTCGACAATCTTGTCTGCAGCACCAATGACCTCGGCAATGCCCGTAAGAATCTTGCGGTTGTTGATTTTTATCTGTACGCGCACGCCGAAACGAGTGAAGACGGTGTCTACAATCTGCATCAGCTCTACCTCGTTGAGCAAGGAGTCGGAGCCTACAACGTCGCCGTCGAACTGATAGAACTCACGGTAGCGACCTTTCTGCGGACGGTCGGCACGCCAGACTGGTTGCACCTGATAGCGTTTGAACGGCAGTTGCAGCTCGTCGCGGTGCATCACCACATAGCGGGCAAAAGGCACGGTGAGGTCGTAGCGCAGTCCTTTCTCGCAGAGACGGGCAGCCAGACGCAACGTGTTGCGCTCTGTCAGTTCTTCATCTGAAACCTTCGACAGATAGTCTCCTGAGTTGAGGATCTTGAACAACAGCTTGTCGCCTTCCTCACCATACTTACCCATGAGGGTCTGCAGACTCTCCATCGCCGGAGTTTCTATCTGCTGGAAGCCGTAGAGCGAGTACACCTCGCGTATGGTGTCAAAGATATAATTGCGCTTTGCCATCTCTATGGGCGAGAAGTCGCGCGTTCCTTTGGGTATACTTGGTTTGTTTGCCATAATGTTACGATTCAGAATTTCTGATGATAGTCTGGTCTCTGTCCGGACCGATGGAGATGATGCTGATAGGCGTTTCCAGCTGTTCTTCAAGGAACTTCACATAGTTGCTGAAAGCTTCAGGGAACTGTTCCTCACTGGTAAACGACGTCATGTCGATCTGCCAGCCTTCCATCTCCACGTATACTGGCTCTATGCCGTGCTCGATGTCGTAGGGGAAGTGGTCTATCTGCACACCGTTCTGCTTGTATGCCACACACGCCTTGATGGTCTTGAAGCCATCAAGTACGTCACTCTTCATCATGATGAGCTGGGTGACGCCGTTCACCTGAATGGCATAGCGAAGAGCCACGAGGTCAATCCATCCGCAACGGCGCTCTCGTCCCGTCACGGCACCATACTCATGACCGAGGTCACGAATGATCTTTCCCGTTTCATCGAACAGCTCCGTAGGGAACGGACCGGCACCGACACGCGTACAATAGGCTTTCATAATACCGTATACTTCGCCAATCTTGTTTGGTCCGATGCCCAGTCCTGTACACGCCCCTGCACAGATGGTGTTGGAAGAGGTGACGAAAGGATAGCTTCCGAAGTCTACATCGAGCATAGTGCCCTGAGCACCTTCGCAGAGGATGCTCTTCCCTTCACGTAGCAAAGAGTTGATTTCGTGCTCACTATCAATGAACTGGAACTGTTTCATGTAGGCGATGCCCTCCATCCACTGTGCCTCAACAGCCTCGAAACCTTCAAAGTCGTCGAAGTTGAGCGCCTTCAGCATGTCCAGATGGCGTTGCTTGTGAGCCTTGTATTTCTCTTCAAATCCGTCGAGGATGTCGCCAACACGCAAACCATTGCGGCTGATCTTATCGGTATAGGTCGGTCCGATGCCTTTGCCTGTCGTACCCACCTTGTTCTTACCCTTCTGAATCTCGTAAGCCTTGTCCAGTAAACGGTGGGTAGGCATGATGAGGTGTGCCTTCTTCGATATGCGCAGACGTTCGCGCAGGTCGTGTCCGCTCTTTGCCAGCTCTTTGGCTTCAGACATGAAAAGGTCAGGAGCCAGGACAACACCGTTGCCTATGATGTTGACTTTTCCGCCCTGGAAAATACCCGACGGAATGCTGCGCAAGACGTATTTCTGTCCTTCAAACTCAAGCGTATGGCCAGCGTTGGGACCACCCTGAAAGCGAGCTACGACATCATACTGCGGTGTGAGCACGTCAACAACCTTACCTTTTCCTTCATCGCCCCACTGCAAGCCGAGCAGGACATCTACTTTTCCTTTTTTCATTGCTTATTTAGTTTCTGATTTTTTGTGCTATTGATTTTTCTGGTCATGCGCGCCTGACACTTAGAACAGACCCCATATATGTATAAGGTGAATCCGTCACGACGGAAACGTGTCAGCTTCGTGTCATTGATAGCCTTCGAAATCTCCGGGAAGGTGCCCTCTTTCACCGTACCGCACAACGTACACACCTGGTGTATGTGGTTCTCGTTCTTGTAACATGCCTCATACATGGTTTGCCCGATGAAGCGGTGTCGGATGACCAGCCTTAACTCTATAAACAACTTCATGGTGTTGTAAAGAGTGGCTCTTGATACTCGGAAGTTCATCTTTTCCAGCAACTCCCCTAACTCTTCCAGCGAAAAATGCCTGTCGGTGTCGTATACGGCATCGAGTATGGCGTATCGCTCAGGCGTTCTACGCAAATGATTCAGTTCGAGATAACTGGTGAGTATTTCTCGAACTTTCTTTTTTACAGATGTTTTTGTCACTTGGACTTACTCATTAAATTCGGACAAAAGTACAACTTTTCAGCCACATTAAGCCCAAGTTGGCATTGAAAAAACGTTAAATGGAATTTTAACGTAACGCAGGAATGGCCGTCACCGCTACACGTCGATAGTCTTCTCCCAGCTCACAGAAATGAATCATACAGTTCATGGCAGCATGTTTAACGCCAAGGTTTCCCTCTTCCATAACCACTTGAACCTGATCTATCAACTCATTGATACCTCGTTCGTTAGGTTCTCTTCCACTCTTAAAGATAAAAGACAAGATGTGATAGCCCGCCAACTGCTTAAGGGGTTCTTCAGTAGCTATCCATTCGTAGGCTATCTCAGGCGCATCATCCAAAAACTGATACAAGTATTTCGTGGTCAGTTCGGCTATTTCTTGCGAGTGAGTCTGCTCCATCCAGATGTCTGCCAGCTCCCGTTCCATCTTTTCTGGCGGCATGAGCATCGATGCCAGAATCTTGCATTCGCGGATATCCTCTTTCCACAAGGCGATGGCAAGGTCGTAATCCTTGTCATATTCCTGAGCCATCTCCTGCAAATGCGGCAGGGAAGCACCCCAGTTCAGGTGATAGTCGAGACCTTTTTCGCGCATGGAACGGGCAGTCTCACCATTCATCAATAGCCGGAACGACTGTTTGATCTGCTTCAGCAGTTCTTTCGTCTTTTCTTTCATCTTGTATTTCTGCCTGCCGGGAATGGAGATATTCAATTATATGAGTGTGGCATAATCGCGGCTATAGCGCAGCATCTGTTCAGAATAGCTCTCTGAATAGTCCAGACGGACATCCTTCGGCTGACCATCCTTGTCGGTTTCCACAATCATGCGAGGATTCAGGAATCCCTTATATGGAGCAATGTTCAGCGCTTCATACCTGGAGAGTACCTCTTGGTGCAGCTGCCCATCGACCTGTACGCCATAGTTTTCCACCAACTGACGTGCCGCCTCGTAGTCGCCTTCGCTTTTGATGCGTTGGACCTCTTTCAGCAACGTGGCAAACAGCTGACGCAAAGCCACATAGTCGTTCACCCGTACAAAGGTTTTTCCATCGCGTCGGACCAATTCTACCGCGCCGTCAGCATGTGCCAGCACCCAGTGGGCAATCAGCGAACGGTTACGCATGTGGGCTTCCTCTATCATGTGACCAGGCTTGATACGTACCAACTGGGTGAGAAGTCCGTTCATCAGATAGGTATAGTAATTAGACCGATAGGCATCACCATCGGGCACAAGTCCCAACTCCACCAGTTTTTCATCGGCGATATAATATAATCCGAAAAGATCGGCACGCGCTTCTTCTATTGTGTTGCCATAGGCTTTCAGCGCATCTGGGTCTACCCCGTCAAGCAAACGTCCGCTTCCATGTCCGAGACACTCGTGCAGGTCGGTATGCAAGTCGTCACAGAGGTCGCCATATCGGTCAATGATGTCTATTGTCTCCTTGTCTATGACAAACTCTTCACGGAATCCGTTGCCCTTGGCAGCCTGGCTATAAGCATGTGTCAGGTTGCTGATGGTCACACTCTTGCTTCCATATTCAGCACGTATCCAGTCGGCATTGGGCAG
>DETG01000034.1:11959-15238 GCA_002361535.1 Prevotella sp. UBA3294 | reverse complement strand
TCTGTATCATCGCCCATATCGACCATGGGAAGTCAACGTTAGCCGACCGACTGCTGGAGTTTACCAAAACCATCCAGATCACGGAAGGACAGATGCTTGATGACATGGACCTGGAGAAAGAACGCGGCATCACCATAAAAAGTCATGCCATCCAGATGGAATACGACTATACCGCCGCCCCTGACCAGGAGGTGAAAAGCGGGAAATATACGCTGAACCTGATCGACACTCCGGGACATGTTGACTTCTCATACGAGGTGTCACGAAGTATCGCTGCCTGCGAAGGAGCCTTGCTCGTGGTGGATGCCACACAGGGTGTACAGGCCCAGACCATCTCCAATCTTTATATGGCCATCGATCACGACCTGGAAATCATCCCGGTGATTAACAAGATCGATATGCCGAGTGCCATGCCCGACGAGGTGGAGGATGAAATCGTGGAACTGATCGGCTGCGACAGGAAAGATATTATCCGGGCCAGTGGAAAGACAGGCGAAGGGGTGGAAGAGATCCTGAATGCCGTCGTGGAGCGCATCCCTTGTCCGAAAGGTGATCCGCAGGCTCCCCTGCAGGCATTGATCTTTGACTCTGTCTTTAACTCTTTCCGCGGCATCATTGCTTATTTCAAGATCGAGAACGGCAGCATCCGCAAGGGTGACAAAGTGAAGTTCTTCAATACTGGCATGGAGTATGATGCCGATGAGATCGGTGTGCTGAAGATGGACATGATTCCACGACAGGAACTCGGCACGGGCGACGTGGGCTATATCATCAGCGGTATCAAAGACTCGAAGGAGGTGAAGGTGGGTGATACCATCACGCATATCGCCCGACCTTGTGACAAAGCCATCGAGGGATTCCAAGAGGTGAAACCGATGGTGTTCGCGGGTGTCTATCCCATCGATCCCACAGATTATGAGAACCTGCGTGCGTCGTTGGAGAAACTTCAGCTGAATGATGCCTCGCTGACATTCTCACCGGAGTCGTCGGTGGCCTTAGGCTTCGGATTCCGCTGTGGCTTCTTAGGCTTGCTCCACATGGAAATCGTACAGGAACGGCTCGACAGAGAGTTCAATATGGATGTGATCACCACCGTGCCCAACGTCTCGTATATGGTATATGATAAACAGGGGGGAAGCAAGGAAGTGCATAACCCGTCAGGACTGCCCGACCAGACGATGATCGACCACATCGAGGAACCGTACATCCGGGCCAGCATCATCACTGCCAGCACCTTCATCGGACCGATCATGAAGCTGTGCCTTGACAAACGGGGTGAGCTGATCAACCAGGAATATGTGAGCGGAAACCGCATCGAACTGCATTTCATGCTCCCATTAGGTGAGATCGTGATCGACTTCTACGATAAGCTGAAAAGCATCTCGAAGGGATATGCCTCGTTCGACTACCATATCGACAGCTACCGACCGTCACGGCTCATCAAACTGGATATCTTGCTGAACGGGGAACCGGTGGATGCTCTCTCCACGCTGACGCATGCCGACAATGCCGTGGCCTTCGGCAGAAGGATGTGCGAGAAACTGAAGGAACTGATACCGAGACAACAGTTCGATATCGCCATACAGGCGGCTATCGGCGCGAAGATCATTGCACGTGAAACGGTGAAACAGGTGCGAAAGGATGTGACAGCTAAATGCTATGGCGGCGACGTGAGCCGTAAGCGCAAACTGCTGGAGAAACAGAAGAAAGGAAAGAAACGAATGAAACAGATCGGAAACGTGGAAGTACCGCAGAAGGCTTTCCTCGCCGTTCTCAAACTCGACTGATTTCCTTGCACCGGATAATATAACTATAACTAATTAAGAATCCAAAGGAGGTAGAAAATGAAAGAACTGACAAACACCACACGGGATATCGCCCGTGAACTGGCACGCAGATACAGTACAATGACACATGATGAACTGGATATCCTTGAGAGTGTCCTTGTACCCAAGAAATATGCAAAGGGCGAGATGGTACTCTCGGAAGGTGAAATATGTAAAAGCATCCTTTATATTGACAAAGGACTGCTCCGACAGTATTATCTGAAAAATGGTAAGGAGGTAACGGAATACCTTGCTGTGGAAGGGACGATCATGATGTCTATCGAGAGCTTGTTCAAAGAGGTGCCTTCCGTCCAGCAGATCGAGGCGATCGAACCAACCATCGTCTATGAACTTCCCAAGAAACGCTTGGAAGAGGTGGCCTTACACAACGTGAATATCCAGATCCTCTACAGGAAGATCCTGGAGGAATCGCTCATTGTCTCACAGGTGCATGCCGACCTCGTGCGTTTTGAGAGTGCCGAGAACCGATACCGCAGAATGTGCAAACTTTCTCCGCAGGTGGCTCTTCGTGCTCCGTTGCTGTTCATCGCCAGTTACCTGCAGATGACTCCCGAGACATTGAGTCGTGTCAGGAGTACGGTATTGTTGGATTAAGTGGCGTTAATCCGATAGGTTCTAACATACGTTCCGCCGTCATCTACAACGCGTTCCGCCGTCATCTACAACGCGTTCCGCCGTCATCTTATCTTCTTAAGTGACTTGGGAACATGTGATAGATGACGGCGGAACGATTTGTAATTGCCGTTGGAACGAAATGGATGGATTATCCCTCCCTATGCCTCCTGATAGAGATAGCGCTTGATGCTCTTCTTCGGAGTCTTGGCGAACTCATCCTCATGGATGCGGATGACAGAGATCTTGGAGTAGGCAGGAAGGGTGGCATTGATCTCCTGTCGGTTCTGCTCCATGATCTTCTCAATATCGTCATTGCTCAGTCCTAAGTTCTTGGCTTCATCGAAGTCGGGGAACACCAGTCCGATCAGTTTATCCTCCTTCTGGATCACGATGCTCTCCACCACCATGGCCATGGAGTTCAGCTTATCCTCGATCTCCTCGGGGTAGATGTTCTGTCCGTTGGCACTAAGCAGCATGTTCTTTGAACGTCCTTTAATGAAGACATTACCTTCGCTGTCCATCGTACCGAGGTCGCCTGTATGATACCATCCCTCACTGTCGATTGTCTGTGCCGTAGCCTCCTCATTCTTGTAGTAGCCTAACATCACGTTCAGACCGCGTGCAAGGATCTCGCCGGGAACATTCTCGGGATCGCTGCTGTTGATCTTCACCTCCATGTGGAGGGCAGCCTTGCCACATGAACCAGGCACGAAATATTTCCAATCCTCATAGCAGATGATGGGTGCACATTCGGTAGCACCGTATCCTACCGTATAAGGGAACTCGATATGGTGCAGGAACTGCTCCACCTCCTGGT
>DETG01000034.1:11731-11920 GCA_002361535.1 Prevotella sp. UBA3294 | reverse complement strand
GGTTGAAGGCGGCACCGCCGATGATCACCTCTTCGAAGTTGCCACCGAAGGCTTTCACCACCTGTTCGCAGATCTTCTCGCGAACCTTTTTGTTAATCACCGGCATGTTCAGAAGCAGTCGCATACGATTGTTCTGGAGCTTCGGGAGAACCTTCTTCTTGATGATCTTCTCAATGATCAACGGCACGG
>DETG01000034.1:0-11577 GCA_002361535.1 Prevotella sp. UBA3294 | reverse complement strand
TCGAAGGCCATGCCGTACATGTGTGCCATGGGCAGGATACTGATGGTGTTGTCACCTTTCTTGATCGTCTTTCCCAACACATCCTCGGCAAAGTCGTAGTTGCTCCACAAGGCACGGTAGGGGATCATCACTCCCTTGGAGAATCCTGTGGTACCACTGGTATAGTTGATCAGTGCCAGTTGGTTCGGATCCTCATCCATACAGTAGTTCACATGCTCTTTCCTGAAATACTTGGGATATTTCTTTCCAAACATCTCGTTCAAGTGCTCACGGGCATAGGTGAGCTTATCTGTACGTGAGACGACGATACTATAGTCGGGGATATAGATGATACCTTCGAGTGCGGGCATCTTGGTGGCATCGATGGTGGTGGCCACCACGTCACCCACGAAAAGAAGCTTTGCCTCACTGTGGTTCACAATGTTATGTACCTGATCGGGAGTAAATTCATGGAGGATGGGCACTCCCACTGCACCATAAGTCAGTGTGGCAAGGAAGGCAACGGCCCAGTTGGCACTGTTTCTGCCGCACAAAGCAATCTTATCACCTTTCTTCACACCACTGTTCTCGAACATGATATGCAGCTTTTCAATCTTGCGAGCCACATCATGGTATTGTAAGGTCGCTCCCTTATAATCGGTCAGTGCATCAAGATCCCAGTTGTCGATGATGCTCTTTTGGATGATCGCATTAAAACTTGGTACTTGCATACAATATGGTATTGATAGTTTGATTAGTTTATTCGAATGTTTATTGATAAAGGTATCGTTTGATACTCTTCTTCGGTGTCTTGGCAAACTCCTCCTGATGGATCTCGATAGCTGAGATCGTGCAATAGGCGGGAAGGGAACCGTTCAGGGCATGACGGTTCTGTTCCATCACTCCTGCTATCTCATCCTCCGAGAATCCCATGCTCTTGGCTTCATCGTAGTCGGGATGTACCAGGGCAACCAACCGCTCTGCACGCTGCACGATCACACACTCAGATACCAAAGCCATCGAGTTGAGTTTGTCTTCGATCTCCTCGGGATAGATATTCTGTCCACTGGCTCCGAGGAGCATGTTCTTGATACGTCCTTTAATGAACACATGTCCGTCGGCACTCATCACACCCTGGTCGCCCGTGTGATACCATCCGTTTTCATCGAGCGCCTGACGGGTAGCTTCCTCATTCTTGTAGTAGCCGAGCATCACATTGCAGCCTCGGGCAAGGATCTCTCCCAGTTCCGTCTCAGGATCACGACTGTTGATCTTCACCTCCATGTGGTCAACGGCAGTTCCGCATGACCCTGGTACGAAGTCGTGATAGTCGCTGTAGGTGATCAGTGGCGCACATTCCGTGGCACCATAGCCCACCGTGAACGGGAATTCAATACTATAAAGAAATTCTTCCACCTCCTGATTCAGGGCGGCACCACCGATAATCACCTCGTAGGCATTACCGCCAAAGGCCTGATAGACCTGCTCGCAAATCCTCTGTTTCACCTTCTTGCTCACAACGGGCATGTTCAGAAGGAGACGAACGACGTTATTCTGAATCTTAGGGAACACATTCTTACGGATAATCTTCTCTATGACAAGGGGCACAGAGATCACCACTGCGGGTTTGATGTCTGCAAACGCCTGGGCTATGATGGCCGGACTCGGCAGTCGGGTGAGGAAGAACAAATGACAGCCATGACAGAAACCGAAGATAAACTCGATGGCCAGTCCGTACATGTGCGCCATGGGGAGGATGCTCAGCATGTTACTGCCCGACTTGAAGTGGATACCCAGTCTTTTCAGACAGAAATCTAAGTTACCCCAGATGGCCCGATAGGGCAGCATCACTCCCTTGGAGAACCCTGTGGTGCCGCTGGTGTAGTTGATGAGTGCCAACTCCTCCGGCGTGTCGTGATGATAGCTTACGTGCTCTTTACGGAAATACTTGGGATACTTATGTCCAAACATCGCATTCAGATGCTCTCGTGCATAGGTCAGACTATCGGTTCTGCTGACCACAAGGGAAAAGTCGGGTAAATAGACGATGCCTTCCAAATGGGGCATCTCCTTCTCGTCGATCATGGTGGCCACGACATCCCCCACGAAGAGCAGCTTCGACTCGCTGTGATTAACGATATTATGGATCTGCTCTGCATTGAACTCATGCAGGATGGGAACAACAACGGCACCGTAGCTGAGCGTTGCGAGGAATGTGACAGCCCAGTGGGCGCTGTTCCTGCCACATACGGCAATCTTGTCTCCTTTCTTCACGCCACTGTTCTCGAACAGGATATGCAGCTTCTCAATCTTACGCGCTACATCTTTATATTGCAAAGTTGCCCCTTTGTAGTCGGTCAGGGCATCTTGATCCCAGTTCTTGATAATGGATTGTTCAATGTATGAATTGAAACTTATAGTTGATTCCATTGCACAATTTTCAAAATTTTGTGCAAAGGTAATGCTTTATCTGCACATTCCCAAAATTTTTGTGCAATATTTTATTGAAACATATCGTTTTCTTTCAATCAACAGATATATTGGGCTTGTTTTCTTTTCTTTGGCGCAAATTGAACTTCATTCTTCATTCTTTTCTTAGACACAAAATAAAGTTCAAATTAGTAAAAAACCCAATTATGAGTTGTTAATTGTGGATTATGAATGATCAATTTCTTTACTCATACCTCATGGATTTGGCAGGATGAATATGTGAGATGAGGTAGCTGGGAGCGATGAGTACAAAGATGCTCACGATGAGTGTGGCGATATTGATCAAAAGGATGATAGGGATATTCAGTTCTACAGGAACAGTACTTACATAATAGGTGGCGGGATCGAGTTTGATGACACCCGTGAACTGCTGGATAAGGATCAGTCCGATACCTATCAGGTTTCCGATCAACATTCCTTTCCCGATGATGAACACGGCAAACCAGAGGAAGGTGTGTCTCACCGTCTTGTTCTTTGCACCTAAGGCCTTCAGCACACCGATCATATTGGTACGTTCGAGGATAATGATGAGCAGTCCGCTAATCATGGTGAACCCAGCCACACAAACCATGAGTGCGAGGATGATCCATACATTCAGGTCGAGCAGGTCGAGCCACGAAAAGATCTGCGGGTAGTTCTCTTGGATGGTGGTTGATGAATAGGTGGTGCCATAACGGTCAACCGAGCGGTTCACACGATGGGTGAGGATATCCTCCACCTCGTCAAGATGACTGAAATCCTTTACTGTCAGTTCTGCTCCGCTGGCTTGATCACTTTCCCAACCGTTCAGCTTGACGGCAGAGTATAAGTCGGTGAAGCACATCACCTTATCAAACATCGTGAGGTTTGTCTGATAGACTCCTGCGATGGTGTATCTGCGTGGCCGGACCTGATCATTACTGAAGAAATAGGCGAAGATCCGGTCACCGGCATGCAGATGCAGTTGATCGGCGATCATCTTTGAGATCACTATCTGCTGCTTACTGGCTTGATCACTGAAAACCGGGAAATGTCCTTCCACCATGTTCTTGTGCATGAAGGTGGTGTCATATTCCTGTGCCACCCCTTTGAACATCACTCCCAAGAAATCCGAATCGGTTTTGAGGATACCTTGTTTGATGGCGTAGCGCTGCACCTTGTCAACTCCTTTGATGCTTTTCAGCACCTTCATCATACTGTCACCCATCTCGATGGGATACTGGTCGTTACCCTGGAGGGTAGTGAAATCCCCCACGGTGATATGACTGCCAAAGCCGATCACCTTGTCGCGGATGGTGTGCTTGAAGCCGAACACCACGCTCACCGAGATGATCATCACAGCCAGTCCGATGGCCACGCCCAGGGTGGCAATACGAATCACAGGACGACTCACTTTATGTTTGTCGCCCTGATCATTGTAGATCCTCCTTGCTATGTATAAGGGAAAGTTCATCGTTTATCCTTCCACTCTGCCTGGATAGGCCTCCAATGCCTTACGCAGGATGAAAAGGGCCCTGTTCAAGTCTTCTTTCTTCAACACGTATGCGATACGCACCTGGTCGATGCCTGCGCCGGGAGTGGTATAGAAACCGCTGGCAGGAGCCATCATCACCGTCTCACCCTCGTAATCGAACGACTCTAAGCACCAGCGACAGAATTTCTCACTGTCATCAACGGGCAGTTTTGCCACGGTATAGAAAGCACCCATGGGAATCGGTGAATACACACCAGGGATACGGTTCAGACCGTCGATCAGACATTTTCGGCGTTCCACATATTCGTCATACACCTCACGTAGATACTCCTCAGGTGTATCGAGGGAAGCCTCGGCCACAATCTGTCCGATGAGGGGAGGGGAGAGGCGTGCCTGACAGAATTTCATCACGGCCTGACGGATCTCTTTGTTCTTGGTGATCAGCGCACCGATACGGATACCGCACTCGCTGTAGCGTTTCGATACGGAGTCGATCAAAACAACATTCTGTTCGATCCCTTCCAGATGACAGGCACTGATATAGGGAGAGCCGGTATAGATATACTCGCGATACACCTCATCGGAGAACAGGTACAGGTCGTATTTCTTCACCAGGTCACGAATCTGGTTCATTTCCCGTCGGGTATAGAGATAGCCTGTGGGGTTGTTCGGGTTACAGATGAGGATGGCGCGGGTGCGTTCGTTGATCAGTTCCTCGAACTTCTCCACCTTCGGCAGGGAGAACCCTTCCTCGATGGTGGTGGCGATGGTACGGATCTTGGCACCGGCGGAGATGGCGAAGGCCATGTAGTTGGCGTATGCAGGCTCGGGTACGATAATCTCGTCTCCGGGGTTCAGACATGACATAAAGGCGAAGAGCACCGCTTCCGATCCTCCGCATGTGATGATGATGTCATCGGCACTTACATTGATGTCATATTTCGCGTAGTACTCAACCAATTTCTCCCGATAGCTGAGATAACCCTGTGAGGGTGAATACTCCAGGATGTTGCGATCAACATTCTTGATCGCATCGAGTGCCACTTTCGGTGTGGGCAGGTCTGGCTGACCGATATTGAGGTGATATACCTTTGTCCCGCGTTTCTTTGCTGCTGCTGCCAGAGGTGCAAGCTTCCTGATTGGACTTTCTGGCATTTCCAATCCGCGCACTGATATTTGAGGCATCTTATAGAAATTTACTAATTCGTTGCAAAATTACGATAAAATGTGATAACCACAAAGGATTTTCCCGATTAATTGAAGAAATTCCATGATACACCGAGCCTGAGAATCATCCCGTTCTGCGGATAGTGGGGTACGAAGAATCGTTCTCCGCCGTCGCCAGCGTTCACATGACTCATCATCACGAAGAAGCGGGTGTGCTTGAGGTGCATATTGGCATAGACATTGATGATAGGGTAGTTACCTAACTCGATGTTGTTCTCACCGTTGTCCTGAATGGTATATTGTCCTAACAGTGGACTGTAGTCAGGTGCATAGTATTTGGTGAAGTACCTGATGTCGCCGCCGAGATCAACCTTCAGTACACGGGCGATCATGAAATGCAGATACAGGTTACTGTAGATATTCAGTTTCGGAACAGGCAACACCTTCTCGTCACTGGTCTGCTGGTAGGTGATCTGATTCTCCCAGTTCAGCGGTCCTAACGTGAAGTCCTGACTCAGCTGTAAGGTGAGCATATTCAAGGCTTCGGAATGCTGTTTCACGCTGACGGTGTTGGCCGTCTTTTTCTCACCTGTTGTAGCATATTGCTGTGCGAAATACACATGGTTCTTCAGTCCGTCAACAGCCACACGCAAGCGGGTGCGTGTCTTCTGGTATGAGAACAGTCCTTCTATCCTTGTGCGGATTTCCTTGTCGAGACTGCCTCCCTCTTCTTTCCCGCCATTGTCCCACCAGAGATGTTTGGAGTGGAAGTTCCGCTGGTAGAACGTGGGTTGCAGCCGATAGAAGAATCCTTTGGCTGCCAGCTGTACGGTGTCACCGAAGAGTGGAAAGTTCAGGTCGGCAGCCACATCTAACTTCATCTGTCCGGCATCTTGACCGGTGATCCAGCTCTCTAATGTAGCGTTGTAATGGAGTGTGTTACCTTCGGTCTTGCTGATCTGTCCGCCTACACTCAGGTTGTGTTCATTGAACGATCTGCAAGCCGCCACACTGGTGTCGGGCATGGAGAAATGCCGCAGGTCTGAGCTGATGAAGGCTTTCAGTCCTGCCTTTGCCCATTTGTTGAATCCTTCGAGCAGTGAGAGGGCGAAGGTGTTCTTGACGTCAAGGTGCCGCATCTTGTCGTAGATACTGTCACCTCCCAGTTCCTCATTATCTAAATAGGTGTTGAGATAATAATTCTCGGGTGTGGCATAGGCTTGGTATATCCTGCGGTAGTTGTCGAGCTGCAGGGTATGGATAAAGCTGGTGACGGGTACGAACTCGTTCTTCACCCATGCCGTATCCTCAGTGTTCTTCTTCTCCTGGGTCATCAAGCTGTCGGCCATCTCCTTGTTCACGGCGATGCGTCCTGTCTCGGCAGAAAGGGTATCGGCGGGTTCATCTCCCATGATCTTTGCACCATCGGGACGTCCTGAGTATGTGCTTTCGCCACTCTCATTCTCATCATAAGAACGTCCTTCTCGTTGAGCCTTCTTCCGTGCCTTCTCCTTTGCCTCCCGTTCTGCTTTCTCCTTTTCAGCGGCGAGTGCGAACTTCTTGGCCTTGATCTCCTCTTCGGTCATGGGCACCTTCCGGTTGAATCCGATGTTGTAACGATGGGTGAGGAACACGTGTTGATTGTCATTACGGTTCCAGTTCTGTTCCAAGATGGTTGGGATCTCATTGGTCCTGAACGATTCACGGTAGATCTCGGGATGGGAAACATACTCATCATTGGTGATTCCACCGTTCTCTGCCACTTTCTGATGATTCGTAGAGAGCAGCAGCTGAGCTTCATAGTGGTCGCCTAAATATGACCCCCACAGACTGTAGTTAAAATGGGCCGTACTCTGGTTCTGATAATAGCCTCGGCCATAGAAATAGTCGAACTTGAATCCCACACCGATACGTTTGCCGGCATTCACTGCGAACAGGGCTTTCAAGTGATCTTCACCCACGTTCTTGTCACCGCATTCGTCATAGGTCAAATTCGTGATCGGTGAATAGGTGTTTGTGAAATGAAACTGGTCAACAGGGGTGATAAAGAAGTCGTACGGTTGAGTGAACATAAACTGTTCTGGCAGACTCTGATCGATGAAGATCCTGTTGATACGAGGGGATCCGAGGTTCCCGAGGGTGTTGTACTCCCCTCGCAGACCGTTGGTGAACACCGTGTTCATGAACATGTGGGGCATCGTGTCGGGCAGGGCTGCGATGCGGTCACCGAAGCGTTTATCGACAGTCCAAATCTTCAGTCCTTTGGGAATCTCCTTGTGCTTATTCAAGGAGTCTTTATTGTTCGATGTGTTCCTGTTTCCAACCTGTGAGATATCTCCTCCTTCGTTGATCTGGAAACGTTCATTCTGTGCCCAAACGGTAGTGGTCAGGCACAGTGTAAAAAGTAAGATACTAACTAATCTCCTCATTTTATTTCAGCAGGCGGAATACACATTCCACCATTTTAAAGAACATCGCCACGAGGATCACCACCGTACCGATCGACTTACTCTGATAGAAATAGAGTAAGACACCGACAACGGCACCGATCATGAACACCACGTTCAGGATCTGTCGCAGCTGAATGTATTTATCCTGTTTCTCTTCCTCGTTGTCTCTTGAATGATAGCGCATAAATGTTATGAATTGAGAATGTTCTTAATAGATTCAAACAGATAGTCCTTGCGGTCGATGGTCTTGCGGCGGAACTTGGCCGATCCCTTATACAGCTTGGTCTTCTTCTTGTTCAGCGCATATTTGTCGGTGATCCACTCCTCTGCGGAATAGGCAAAGCCCTTGCCGTCTCGTTCCTCTTCGTAGCGGTAGTTCAGACGTTTCATCTCTACCTTTACGTGCTGGTCGGAGCATTTCACGATGAGGGTATAGAAAAACTTTGTGCGGTCGAGGGCCAGGAACACATTCTTAAACACCAGCCATTCCCTGATGGTAGCGGCAATGATGTGCTCCTGTCGGTTGACAAGTGAGACGGCGCTGCCCTCCAGCTGGTTCTCCTCGTTTGTGAGGTTGGTCAGGTAACGCATCATGATTTCGTAGATCTGCTGGGCATCTTTTCCGGGGACATCATGATCGAGTGTCCAGCACACCTCGCCGTCAACAAGGGGAACAGCTCCTTCCAGATACTTGGGATCCTCGGTCACCACCTCCTTAACTTTATTCTTTCCCTTCAAGTCTTGAACGTCGGGCTTTTCCCAGACATTTTGTGCGATACCGAGCAAAGGAAGACTCAGCATCACCCCTATCATTATTTTCCTCATAATCGTTGTTTTGTTTGCAAAATTAGTAAATAATGCCCGATTATGAACAGATTAAGCATAATTTAACTTATAAAAATAAAAATCTTTTTTATTTTGTACTTTTCTCACTAATTCGTATCTTTGCAAGCACTATCAATGAGCAATATCATCTTATTACCTATTACTATATGAAAACAATCAAACTATTCACAATGGGTTTACTAACCATGACATGTAACATGACAATGAATGCACAACCCCAGTTGAGAGCCGACAACATCGAAGAGGTTCTCCAAGCAATGACGTTAGAAGAGAAAGCCAAACTTTTGGTAGGTGGCGCGAACAACTTCTTCAGTGATAATGCCGTCGTTGGCGGCGAGGCCGATCTGGTGGCTGGCGCTGCAGGAACAACGGCTGCCATCCCTCGTCTGGGAATCCCAGCGACGGTGCTGACCGACGGTCCTGCCGGCGTGCGTATCAACCCCACACGTCCCAATACCACGAAGACATTCTATGCCACCGGTTTCCCCATCGGAACCTGTCTGGCCTCTACCTGGAATACTGAACTGGTGAGTAAGGTGGGTGCTGCCATTGGTAACGAGACGAAGGAATACCGTTGTGATGTGATCCTCGGTCCGGGCATGAATCTTCATAGGAATCCGCTGTGTGGCAGGAATTTCGAATACTACAGTGAGGATCCTTTGCTGACAGGTAAGATTGCTGCAGCGTATATCCGTGGTGTACAGGGAGAGAACGTGGGCGTGAGTGCCAAACATTTCGCCGTGAACTCCCAGGAGACCGATCGCACCAGTGTGGATGAGCGTCTGTCACAGCGGGCAGCCCGTGAGTTGTACCTCCGTGGCTTCGAGATCGCTGTTCGTGAGAGTGCTCCCTGGACCATCATGGCATCGTATAATAAGGTGAACGGACAATATTCCATGGGAAACCACGACTTGCTCACCAAGATCCTTCGTGACGATTGGGGATACAAGGGGATGGTGATGACCGACTGGATCGGTATCCGCGAAGGGCTCCGCACGGTGGATGAGGTACATGCCGGGAACGATCTTTTAGAACCCGGACAGCCTAAGCAGAGCGAGGAGATTATTGCTGGTGTGAAGAACGGCACGCTCTCGATAGAAGATGTCGATCGTAACGTGCGCCGAATGTTAGAGTATATTGTGAAGACACCGGCCTTCAACCACTATGCCTACACCAACACGCCGGATTTGAAAGCCCATGCACTGATCACCCGTCAGAGTGCTGCTGAGGGTATCGTGTTGTTGAAGAACAACGGTGCCTTGCCTTGGAGTAACGGTCAGATCAAGAAAGTGGCTCTCTTTGGTGAGAGTTCGTATAACTTCCTTTCGGGAGGCACCGGATCAGGATGCGTACATACACCTTACGTGGTTGATATGGTGGAGGGTCTGCAGAACGTGGGCATCCAGGCTTCTGATACGCTGACCGATATCTACAGGAAATACATCGACTATGCACGGGTGAAATTCCAGGCCGAGCGCCATCCAGCCCGCTGGTATCAGTTAGAGATGTTCGGACAGCAGAAATATCAGGATATCTCCATCAGTCCGATTCTCGTGAACCGTATGGCTGGTGGTGCCGATGCTGCCATCATCACCATCGGGCGACAAGCCGGTGAGGGTGTTGACCGTGATCTTGGTACGGAGTTTAACCTCAGCAACGATGAACGACAGATGATCTTTGATGTCTGTCAGGCTTTCCATGCCGAGGGTAAGCCCGTGGTGGTGATCATCAACTCCGGATCGGTCATTGAAACGGCTTCATGGAATAACTACCCCGATGCGATCCTCTGTGCATGGCAGCCGGGCGAGGAGGGTGGAAACTCCATCGCCGATATCCTCACGGGTAAGGTGTCACCTTCAGGCAAGCTCACGATGACATGGCCCGTCGCTGCCACCGATCATCCTTCAACGAAGAATTTCCCTGGTAACATCGATTTCTATACCTTTGAGACGATGAAGGCCAACAACAGAGAAGTTCCCGGACACGACTACACCGACCACGAGGAAGATATCTATGTGGGCTATCGCTATTTCGATACCTTCCAACGCAACGTGGTCTATCCTTTCGGCTTCGGCATGAGCTACACCACGTTTGCCATGAGTCAGATCAAGGCAAAGGAACTGAAGAACCACGACATCGAAGTGAGCGTGACGGTGAAGAATACGGGAAAGGTGGCCGGTAAGGAGGTGGCACAGGTTTATGTATCGGCTCCGAAGGGTGTCCTTACCAAACCCGTCCACGAACTGAAGGCATTTGCCAAGACCCGCGAGCTGAAGCCTGGAGAGAGTCAGACACTGACCATGGTCATCGCAAAGCGTGATCTTGCCTCATTCGATGAGATTGGCTCTCAGTGGCTGGCCGAGGCTGGCACCTATTCGTTTGCTGTCGGAGCGTCCAGCAGAGACATCGCCGGACAGTCCAGCTTGCGTTTAAGTGAATATACAGAGAAAGTGAGTAACGCCTTGGCTCCTAAGAAGAAAATTGGAAAACAATAAATGAGAGATGAGAGATGAAAGATGAGAGATGAAAGATGAGAGATATTTCTCATCTCTCATCTTTCATCTCTCATCTTTTTTATATCACTTCGATACCTTGCTTCTTACAAAGTTCAAGACTCATTTCTTTCAGCTTGAACTTCTGGATCTTGCCTGATCCTGTCAGCGGGAACTGATCGATGAAGAACACATATTTGGGAATCTTGTAGCGGGCGATCTTACCGCGACAGAACAACTGTACGTCTTCGGCAGTCATCTTTGCACCTTCCTCAAGGATGATGAAGGCACCCACGGCCTCACCATATTTCTTCGAGGGGACGGCAGCCACTTGAACGTCGCGGATGCCGGGCATGTGATACAGGAACTCCTCAATCTCACGGGGGTAGATATTCTCTCCGCCACGGATGATCATATCCTTGATGCGCCCGGTGATACGATAGAAGCCGTTCTCGTCCTTAATACCTAAGTCACCCGAATGCAGGAATCCGTTCTTGTCGATGACCTCTGCGGTGGCCTCAGGATTCTTGTAATAGCCTTTCATCACATTGAATCCCTTACAGCACATCTCACCCTGCACACCCACTGGACATTCCTCGCCTGTCTCCGGATCCAGCACCTTCACCTCCACGAAGGGGAAGTCGCGTCCCACTGTGGTACAACGCTGCTCGAAGGTGTCGTTCAGACAGGTCTGCGTCAT
>DETG01000014.1 GCA_002361535.1 Prevotella sp. UBA3294 | reverse complement strand
TGAGTCCCATGGTGTCGCACATATTCAACAGCTCGGGAGCCGGTGGATTGTGAGAGCAGCGGATGGAGTTCACACCCATTGCCTTCAGTTTGGATAGTTTCCGGTGCAGGGCATCCTCATTGAGGGCAGCCCCTAAGCAACCCAAGTCATGGTGTTCGCACACCCCGTTGATCTTCATGTTTTTCGAATTGAGTGAGAAGCCCGCCTTGGGATCAAAGCGGAAACTCCTCACTCCCGTATTGGTATTATACACATCAACAATTTTATTACCAACACGTATTTCTGTCCTTACCTTATATATATAGGGGGTCTCAAGGGTCCACAGACGGGGATGTCGGAGTTTGATATCAGCGGTGTACGACGAGGGTTGCGAGGAGATCCGACATGCCTCGGCCTTCCCTACCGTCTTCCCGTTGGCATCCAGCAGGTAGTGGGTAACTTTCATCTCTTTCACAGCATTCTCCACCTCTGCTTCGATGTGGAAAGTGGCCTGACGGTAGTTGGCACTCGGTGTGGCAGTGACATACGTGCCCCAATGGGCCACATGGGTCTTCTCCACCTGGGTGAGCCAGACATGACGATAGATGCCGCAGCCGCTATACCATCGGGAGTTGGGCTGATCGCTGTTATCGACCTTCACCACCAGTTCATTCTCCCCGATACGGATATAGGGTGTCATGTCATAAGAAAACGAACTGTATCCGTAAGGACGCTGTCCTAACTCATGACCGTTCAGCCAGACGGTACTGTTCATATACACCCCATCGAACTCAATGAAATAACAGGCGTTCCCGGTGACCGTGAACTTCTTCCTGTACCATCCGATACCACCGGGCAGGGCTCCCCCACCCGCTCCCGAAGGGTTCCCCGCATAGAAGTCACCTTCGATAGCCCAGTCGTGTGGGAGATCCAGTCTCCGCCAGTCTGTGACTTTCCCTACCTCTTCGATGGTCAGCTTGTCATTCAGGAGGAAGTCCCATCCTCCATCAAAGTTTTTCCGATCGCGGGCCTGTACTGCCAATCCGCAAAGGATGGCAGTCAGCACCACACATATCTTTTTGTAGTCTGTCATACCTTATACATTATCCTTACAGTCTCACGTAGAGATTGACCGTCATGGCCTTACCGTTGTACTGTACCATCTGACCCTCAGGGTTCTCAAGGTTCAACTCACGAGGCTGATCTCTCGTGATGAGCACGATGTTGAAGCGGCGGTTTTTCAACATGCCGTTGAAAGAGCCGGAACGCTTTCCAAAGGTGACGGTCTTTGTAGCATCATCATAGCTGATGTCGATGGTAGCATATTTCCCCTTTTCATAGTTATAGTTCGTACCCTCATCCTCATAGAGCTGGAACGTGGCGTCGGCACCAGCATAGACATAGAGGTTGATCAGTTCTGCCGGTTTCTCATCGCAATACTGGATCTCCGGTCCAAAGGGGATGATGCTTCCCTCGCGGACAAATACCGGGATGCGCTCATACGGTGCATCGACGATCAGTCGCTGACCACCCTCAATGAACTCACCAGTATAGAAATCGTACCAGCCACATTGCTCTGGGAAATAGACACTACGGTTGCGTGCCTTGTAATAGCCGACGGGACAAGCCATCAGAGCCGGTCCGAACATCCACTGATCAGGAATATTCAGCACATTCTCGTCACCGTTGAAATCCATCACCAGTCCGCGCATCAACGTATAGTCTTTGAAGTGTGCCCAGCCTGCCATAGAATAGAGATAAGGCATCAGACGGTAGCGCAGCTTGTCATACCAAACGATGGTCTGGTAAGCAGGATGGTTTTCTGGAGCAATGTTCCATACCTCACGCAGCGGCCACTGACCATGAGCACGATACAAGGGGATGAAACAGCCGAACTGGTTCCAACGTGTCTGCAACTCGCGCCATTCCTTCAGGTCACTGTTCTCCACACCAGTCTTATCGAACTCCTGCTGTGCTGCCACATAACGGTTCTCCACACAGAAGCCACCCTGATCCATACCCCAGAAGGGGATACCACTCATGGCATAGTTCAGACCGGCGGTCATCTGTGCACGCATGTCCTCCCAGCGTGTACCGATGTCACCGCTCCAAGTAGCCGTACTGAATCGCTGTTCACCGGCGAAGCCACTACGGGTGAGCAAGAACACGCGGGGTTCGTTCATCTTTCCCTTGAACACCGAACGCTGTCCGTTGTAAATGGCATCGGCATTCACCGTTGAATAAGCATTGAAATACTCTGTGGATGTTCCAAGAGCGGTAGGACCGCAAAGTGCCTTACGATACCACATCGGTGTACAATCACGCACATTCGGCTCAGAAGCATCCATCCACCAGGCATCGATGCCGTGGTTGTATTTCGTATAGAGGTTCTCGTCCATCTGGCGCCAGAACATCTTCCTGGCTCCGGCATCATAGGCATCATAGAACGAGCCACGGAATCCTAACCAGTCGTGGATATCATCTTTCACAGCCTGACGGTACATCCATCCGTTCTTGTCCAGTTCCTTATAGTTGTCAACGGTATCATAGAATTTCGGCCATACGGAAATCATGAAGCGTCCACCCAGTTTGTGGACATAGTCGAGCATCCCTTGTGGATTCGGGTAACGGCTGGCCTCGAAGGTATGATCACCCCAGCTGTCAAGTTTCCAGTAGTTCCAGTCCTGTACGATATTATCCACAGGGATCTTTCGGTCACGGAACTCCTTGAGTGTCTCCTCGATCTCGGCCTGAGTCTTGTAACGCTCCCTACTCTGCCAGAAACCCAGCACCCACTTCGGGTAGATCGGTGCCTTTCCCGTGAGGGTACGATAACCAGAGATGATCTCATCGAAATTATTTCCTGAGATGAAATAGTAGTCCATATCTTTTGCCATCTCACTCCAGATACTCAGGTTGCCACGAGCCTCTTCCGAACGGGGCTGGGCTACGCGCAGACTGCAATAGCTCTCGCCGCCATCGGGCTGCCACTCGATACGCAGCTGAGCCTTACGTCCCTTCGTCAGTTCTGTGGAGAACTTATAACTGTTCGGGTTCCATGCGGTGCGCCATCGTTCTGCCACTACCTCCTTACCATCAATATATACCTTAATATATCCGGCATAGTAGAGAATGAACTGATACAACTGCTTCTTCCCTGCACACTTACCGCAACATGCTGGTTCAATAAAGCCCTCATACACCACATGGGATCCCTGCAGATTGAAACCCTGCGGGAGGTTCTTGATACCTCCGTTATCCGTAGCACAGGCAATCTCCGAAGTGGCGGGATAAGCATACTCATAATACAGGGAATCTTCATCGCGCACCAGTTTCTTTCCATCCTTATCCACGTAAGTACCAGTGAGATGCCCTTCCTTTCCGTTCTTATCGTAGAGCTTGAAGGCGCGGTTCAGCTGCAGGTAGTCCTCGGGGTTACCAAAACGGCAATAGGAATAGGAATCCCATAGGATACCGTAGTTCTTGTTGGAAAGGACAAAGGGGATGCTCACCTTGGTGTTATACTGGAAGAGATCCTCGTTCTTGCCTTTCATGTTATATTCCTCCGACTGATGCTGTCCCAAGCCATAAAAGGCCTCATCGGCAGGACTCTCAAATTCCATGTGCCACTGTAAGCCGTGTTTCATCTCCTCAGTGATAGCCGGACCGCCTTTGGAGCCATATTCACGCTCAGGTACGGTGAAGTGTTTGAATGTCTTACCGTTCTTCGACTCTTTGGTGAGCAGATTACCTTCTCCATCAAAGAATGCGATGGCGCCAGAAGACTTGTTCACCACAGCCTTCACCTCCTTGGCTTTCACCGTCACCTCATCACCGTTCTCTGTTACATCGAAAGACACAGCCTTGGTGCTCTGTGGCACAATCATCAGACTCGTCTTCTGCGGGAGAGCCTCTTCACAGGTGGCTTGCACACGGATAATACGATCGTTCATCACTTGCAGACGGACAATCTTGGCACCACCATCCTTCGGCGACCCCACCTCGATTGTCACGCTGTTGCCATTCTTCACAAAGCCGGCAGCCTGCACCATCGTGGCAGCTGCCAACATCACTGTTGATACGAATAACTTTACGTACTTCATCGGTTATTATTATGAAATTAGTTATATCCTTCGTTTGACGAGTGCAAAGATACGAAAAAAAAGCCACATCATGATCTCAGAATGTTTCCAAACAAGGTATCACATGTTATTTTTCCTCGTATTTCTCTTTATATTGCGAGGGTGTGAGCTCATACATCTCACGGAAATACTTCGAGAAATACCGAGGGTTGTTGAATCCCACAGCATAAGACACCTCGGCTACGGTAAGCTGACTCTTACGCAACAACTGTTCAGCACGACGCAGACGGATCAACCGGATGAACTCCGAGGGAGTGTTTCCCGTCACGGAAAGCAATTTCTTATAGAGGTGGACACGCGACATATTCATTGCAATACTCAGTGTCTCCACCGACAGATCAGTATTACTGATATTCTCCTCCACGTAGGAGGTGGCCTCTTTCACCAGTTTTTCATCCAACGAGGTGATCTCGATCTCCTGTACCTGCGGTTCAAGTTTACCTTTCTTACTGCTGTCTCGCCATTTCAACAAGTTATTCATACGCAGTGTGAGCAGATCGATGTCGAAAGGTTTGGTGATATAGTCATCAGCTCCACTTTCCAGTCCTTCAATCTTGTGCTCCGAAGCCATTCTCGCCGTGAGCATCACGAAAGGTATGCGTGCTGTCGCGGGGTTGCCTTTCACCCGACGACATAGTTCCACACCGTCCATCAACGGCATCATCACATCACTCAGAATGATGTCTGGCTTCTTCTCTTCAATCCGTGCCAATGCCTCCTCACCATGATGGGCCACACGGATGTGGTAGCTGTCTTCCAGCACACTTGTCATGAACTCCAGAAAGTCCTCACTGTCATCTACTAATAATAGTTCCGGTAACGTGGCAGGAGCAGCCTTCTCATCAGTCATGGGCACAGACTCTTCCTGTATCTCCTGATCTGCCGGTTCCTGACTTCTCATCTCCTCCACAAGTGGCAAGACGAGCGTGAACACCGTTCCACCGCCGGGGTTGTCGGTCACCGACACCGAACCGCCATGCATCTCTACATAGTCTTTCACCATACTGAGTCCCACGCCACTGCCCCCAAAGGATTGGCCATCATGCCCCTCAGCCTGGTAGAACCGTTCAAAGATATGTTGTTTATCCGTATCGCTGATTCCGATACCCGTATCACTCACACAGATCATAACCTGTTTTTGCTGTTCATCCCTTTTCAGCGACACCTGGATCGTACCCTCGTTGGTGAACTTATATGCATTCGACAACAGGTTATTGATGACCTTTGTCATCTTTTCATCATCGAACTTCATCATCAGTGATTCCTCATTTGAATCGAAAGAGATCGTAACAGGTTTATCCTGTAACAGTTGGAACGAAGAACAGATATTCCGCAACCTGGCCACTAAATCACCCGTCACCAAGTTCAATTTCATCTTGTTGGCATCGAGCTTTCGGAAATCCAAGATGTCATTCACCAAGGTGAGCAGTCGCTCGGCATTACGGTGTATCAATGTCAACTGTGCCTTTTTCTCTTCGTGATCCTCTTTTCTGATCAAATGGGCCAGAGGTGAGATGATCAGCGTGAGCGGAGTGCGCAGTTCATGGCTGACATTCGTGTAGAACCGCATCTTCATCATATCCATCTTCCGCTCTTGTTCTGCTTCCCGTTTCACCTGTTCAATGGCAAACTTTGCCTTCTGCCGTGCCATCATCCGATAGTAAACATAATAGAGGAGTGCACCTGCTAACAGGACATAGAACAGGATAGCCCATAATGACATATAGAAAGGTGGACGGATGACGATCACCAATTCGCTGACTTCGGGATACGGGTTACCATAGCGGTCAAGCACCTTCACTTCCAAGTGATAGGTTCCTGGTGACAAATTCGTATAGGTGACTTCACTACGATCGGAAGGTGTGCGCATCCACTGGTCATTAAACCCCTTCAACCTGTAAAGGAAATGCTTACGTGAGGGATAGACAAACGAGGTTGCTGCCAATTGGATGGTAAAATCTTTCTCATCGTAATCGAGGACAAGATGCCTACTCTCATTAATAGCCTCCTTCAGCACCACCCTGCCGTTATACTCCTCTCCCACTGCCAACGGATGGTCAAAAAGGATGAGCCCACTGAACAGGGCCTTGGAAGGTGCCTGCCGCTCTTGCCGTTGGGCATGGGGAACCACATTCACGCCATCCTGTCCGCCAATGAGGATATCTCCATTTTGCGTGACAAGGATGCTGCGGTAATTGAACTGCCGAGACTGCAAGCCGTCCAGACTGTCATAGCTCGACACGTTCAACTGCCAGCGTCCTTCCTGTTTTGACACTTTCACCTGCGAAAGACCAATATCGGAGACGATCCATATATCATGGTTCAGATCCTCTGTTACCGAACAGCCCATACCACTTACTTCCAGCAGCTGGTCGGTAACGGGATCATAGACGTTAACCCCAGAGGCAGTGGCATCCCATATCAGCCCACGACTATCCATCAGCACTTGGTTCACCTCCGGACTGACAAACGGCTGTCCGTCGCGAGTCTTCTCAAAATTCTCGATTTTCCGCGTGCCCGCTTTCATGATGGAGAAATTCTGAGAATGACCAATCAGCACATTCCCTTTCTGATCTGTGCAGAGAGAGGAAATATAATCTGAGGCCAATCGTGCGTTCTGATAGTTATAGGTGGTCAGCTTTCCTGTTTTCACATCCAGTTCCTGTACTCCCCCGCCTAATGTTCCGATGAGGATATGTCCTTCTGCATTCTCTGCTAATGCCCATATATTGTCACTGGAAAGACCGTCTTTCGTGCGATATACCTGAAAATGCCCGTCAACATAGTGCGCCAGTCCGCCGTTGAAGGTACCGAACCACAACGTACCATCGTGAGCACTCAAAGAACTAACCACCACATCCGACCCCAGTCCTGTGTCTTGTCGTCGGTATATCCGCTGAGTACCGGTCAAAGGTTGGTAACAGACGATACCCCGATCGTTCGTTCCACACCAGATATTGCCTAACCGATCTTCAGTGAGTGTACATACATCCCCGAGTGGGAGCAAAGGGAAGCGGGTGGCACCCTCCCAAGAAAAGGCGGCACCGTTTTTCAACGTTCCCACCCAGAGGGCGTTGTTCTCATCAAACATCACACATTGTAACGTGTTGTCGGGCAAGGCTCCCATCCTTCCTTCTTGTGCAAGATAAGTAGTGAGGTGATGGTCTTTAGTGATCACCATCAGTCCGGAATGGTCTGTGGCCATCCACAGATTCCCATCTTTGTCTTCCTTAAGGTCTTTTACCTGCACACGTCCACCAGCATAGGACATGCCATGGGCGGTGAGCCATTCGGCAACAGTTGGATACCATTTGCCGGATGACACCGTCTGCGAAGGCTCAAAAACAACGGAAAGTCCGTCGGCACTCACCCAATAACGTCCTGCATGGTCAACGAAAAGGAAATAATCACGGGGAGAGGGTGCTCCCATTTGCAATAAGCCGTTTTGCTCTACAGGATGATTCCTTTGATGGGGAGCAGTTGGGAAAAGTGTGATCAGTCCGTCATCATCCACCACGGCCATGCCCTGCGGTGTCTCACAGAGGGATGTCACCTGATGTCCTTGTCTGACCCGCGGGAACAGCTGCGCCTGTTGGTCATCAGGGGACAGACGGTAAAGACCTTTCCCGATGACAGCTATCCAAAGGTTTTGACGGGAGTCAACATACACCCGATGGGGGATTCCTTCCATACCTTTCGTCTTCATCCACTCTTCAGGATGCTGATCAAACGACTCCGAGACAGGATGATATACACAATATCCTATGGCGGTCTCCACCCAAATGTTTCCTTCGAAATCCTCAAAGAGTTGATTCACACAATCATTGATGATCGACTGTTTGTTACCGGCACGAGCGTGGAATGTCTTGAATCGCACACCGTCGAAACGGTTTAAGCCCGACATCGTACCAAGCCATACAAAGCCACGGCTGTCTTTCATCAAGCAGTTTACTTGTGAATTTGACAGTCCTTGCTGCAATCCTATCGTGCGGAATAGCCTATCCACACCGGGTGCCTGTCCCCAGACAGTGACATACACCATGATCAGGAGAGAAAGTATCAGCAATCGTTGGCCGTTCCTTTTCATCTTTCTGAATAGTTGTGCCTTGCAAAAGTAAGAAAAAAAAGGAAAACCTACAACTTTTTTATGGCATTTATTACATTTAGCAGATGGTTGCTGATCAGATAAAACATCGTCTTTATCATCAAGGGAATGGGAGATGCCGGAACAAAACAAATTGTTTTGTTGTGTAAAACCCCATAACTTACATCCAAAGAAAGGGCTTTTTAGAGAACAAAACAAATTGTTTTGTTCCGCGAGATCTTAGTGTATGATTGTAAAAAGCGTGTTAAGGTGAATGTAAAAAGCGTGTATTTAGACCCGTAGAATGCGTTAAAAGGAACAAAGGAACACGATCTCTCATAAAAAAAAGAGAGCACGAGGGGAAGGAGGCACGAGAAGACCCATAACCACAAGCCACTAAAAGAGATGGTTAAATGGTAGTCTCGCTCTCACTTCCCTTCGCGCCCTCGTGCTCTCGAAGGTAGTTGAATTAATAATTCTCAAACAGGGACGTAACGATATTGTCCTCTGTCCATTCCAGTTTTCTGCGGTCCATCAGACCCATCCACCAGAGACCCACCGTCTCGTTCTCCTTGAACTTCTTCGCCATATAAGCAGCATATTTCACGCGCTCATCAGGATCTTTCTTTCCATCGATCGCACCGAACTCTCCAAAGAATGCAGGGATGCCCAAATCACTGGAACGACGGATAACGCGCTGGAACACCTCATCGATCGTCTGCCGACATTCATCGTTGAAGTACAAGATGCTCCACTCACCATTATCGTTACAGAAGTTGTATGGATCGTAAGAGTGAACAGACATCATGAGATGGTTGGCATGCACATCATTCGGCACCACCAATTCATTGAGAACTGTCTGTGTACTGGATGCCGAATAGGGATTGATAATCAGGTTACGGAACTCATTGTTACCGCCCGTGGCACGTACAGCATCCACAAAATCCTGATGGTAGCGGCGAATAGCCTCGTAGCACGGTGAGCCAGCTTCAGGAGCCGTCCATCCATTGTCATTGTTCACATAAAGGATCTCGTTGAATGATTCGAACAACAGGTGATCACCATAATCCCTAAAAGCAGTGGCAATCTGTGTCCACAGTTTCTTGTAACGTACACTGGCAGTGGGATAGACATTCATATCGGCAATCAGCCAAGCGGTTCCTGACGCACCAGTATCATGCATCACATTTACGATGGCGTAGCAACCTGCATTGAGTACCATATCCACCACTTCTTTCACACGGGCCATCCACACAGGATCCACGTTTCCTTGCTCATCCATGTGGGGGAACCAAGTGACTGGTACACGAATCACCTTGAACCCACGTTCGGCGATGGCATTGATAATCCCTGGAGTAGTGACAGGCTGGCCCCAAGAGGTCTCCCAGTCAGAAGGTCTCGGTGTGCCACCTGCAGCCCAACGCTGCTCCCACCATCCATTACCATCAGCACTCGTAGGATTGGAGTCGAGGGTGTTTCCTAAGTTATAACCAAGTCCGAAGTCCTCCAAGGTAGCAAACGAACTGGGGAAGGTATCACCAGGATCCGTTCCCATACCATTCTGACGGATGGTCAACGTACGGGTGGTATTTCCCGCCTTGACTGTGAGAATGGCAGTGCGTGCCTGTTCGCCCGTGTTCTTCTCTACCGACACCTTTATATATTGTATGCTGTCACCATCCACGAATCCGGCATGATTGGAAATGGTACACCAGCTCTCATCATCAAGTGATGCATCCCAGTCAGCATCGGAGAACACACCCACCATCTTACTGGCGGCTCCCAGAGAGAACTCCAGTTCGTTGATTTCCGCTCCATCCCTGAACAAGCGCATCTGCTTGGCATTGGTATCGCTATCACTCTCACTGCAGCTCCAGGCCATCAAGCCGAGGAGCAGCAGGAGCATATAACTGAAAATATTCTTTTTCATAATCATGTTCATTTTTGAATCTTACTTCTTGTGGTAGATAATACGTACATTGTCGAAGCAAACATCGATCTTTCCCTTGGGTGTTCCCTGATTGATCGACTGGAAGCGGAACTGACTAAGTCCGGTATTCACAATCTCTGCATAAGTCTTACCAGCATAGCAGGCAAACTTACTGAGCGGCAACACACTGCGGTACCACTGTCCTACGGGAGCCTTACCGCTGATGTCTGCAAGGACCAGTCCGTCAAACAAACAAGTGGATGGATACTCTCCCCATTCTGTCATCTGATCATAGATATTCTCAGAGCCATCGAGAGGCTGAATCATGTATCGGATATACCCCGTATAGGTGAAGAAACCGTCAGCATCCATCTGGTTGTAATCAGATCCGTTATTGAACACCTCCACAGCCAGATAGACCTCATCGGCACTGGCATCAGCGGGAATCACATCAAAGCTGGGCAATCCAAACTTATTTTCACCCCAGTCCTTACGGAAGTAAACCATGGTTCCCCACCATTGCTGACCTTCCGATTCAACAAAGATACGAGCATAGTTTCCGTCGCTGGTATAGGGAGCATCCACACCATTAGCCGTCTCGAAGAGGGCATTGGGGCCCCATCCGTTGTCAATGGCACGATCATCATCGAAGCCTGTCAGCAGAGAAGAGTAGTCGTAGAAACTTGCCGTAGCCGTTCCACCACCAGTAGTAATCTTCACAACAGGATCGCTGCCCTCAGTAGGTTTCATATACGGTTTGAAAACCAGTTCAATCTGATCCTCCGAATCGGCGATGGTATAGTCTTCTGGATTGATTACCTTATCTCCAAACTTCAATTCATCAACCTGAACGAAGTCTGTTCCATAGATAATCAGTGGTTCACCTGTCACCGGCATGTCTGTACTCACATCGGTGATCGTAGGAGCCGGAAGGAAGAGCGTGAAAGGATAATAGACATTACCCGAAGCACACTGGAACACCAGCGTTCCCTCTGTATATGACATCTGAGGAATCGTAAACTTCAACTCCGATGAAGTAACAAACGATGTTCCCGTACTGGCATGGTGATCTTTCTTGGTCGTCTGGTATTGAGTAACATCCACCTGATGACCACCCACCTCTTCCGACTCGGATGCATAGATTTCATCAACAGAGAGATCGGTGATGAAGATACGTTCGATATCCACCAGATTCTCACCTGTCACCGTAACGATGTCACCTGCAGAACGCGGATAGCGGGCCGTAACACGTGACACAGAAGGATAAGGAGCTGTAATCTTAAAGGCATAGGTAGCCGTGCCATGATCTGTCTCCACACGGATCTCATCTTTCAGTTCGCTGTTGAAGGCAGTCAGTTCAAAGCCACTTCCTTCCGATGGAATCTGAATGATAATACTGTGATCAGTATTCATCGTGGGGTTGAACCATATCTCCTGATCGTTGACAAACACTTTCATGGCATGACTCAGATTCTCGCCCCTCACGGCTAACAGAGAGCCTGTTCCTGCCTTCGTATATTCTATCTGGTTATCCGGATCGGTGTTTGTGACAGAAGTGATCCGGGGTGTGCCGCCTGAGTCGTCATCGTTACAGGCGGTAACGGTGAACATCCATGCTGCAAGAGAAAGGAAGAGCAGCACGTTTGTCTTGAAATGATACTTATAATGTTTCATCTTTGTTTCCATTTTATCTAATTAATTCTTGATGAATTACTCATGATCGAAGTCATACTCCACTGCCGGCATATTGAAATACGGGTTTTGGAGCACATCACTCTCAGGATAAGGCATGAAGATATTCTCTTCTGTGAGCTTGATAGGCAACACACCTGTAGTGTTCAGCGCATCCTTCCAGAGATCATAGGTATAGCCATGTTCTTTATCCTGGGGTACACCTCCCACCTCAACGATAGGATTGTCATCACTCACGCCGATACCGTTCTTGCGGCACACCACTCTACCATCGTTGTAACGCTCGGCATCACTCCAATAAGAAGTCCTGATTTCACCGTTCTCATCCCACGAAGTTCCATGATACCAAGTACCATCACCAGGTGGTACGACACGGTAGCTCAAGGTCTTGTCTGGATTCAGAATCACATCACCGCTGTTCAACATAAAGCCACGGAACTGTTTCTCGTTGAAGAATCGTAGCATATACTGGGGTTTCCAGCGGTACCATGTAACCATGTCGAACCAATTCACGTACTCCATACAGAACTCGATACGGCGCTCACGGATCAGATCCTCGAAGGTGAAAGAAGTCAGAGGATCCAGTTTAGCACGCATACGGACGGCATTGATAGCGGCCAAAGCCTCGGCATTGGTAGTAGATTCACTGTTACCCAGCAGAGCCTCAGCCTTCGTGAGGTACACATCAGCGAATCGGAGCATATAAGTATTGAACGGATCACGCTGCTGAGCCAGTTTTCCATTACAGTCGGCCTTGTCGCCAATGACACCCTTCTTTACCTGCATCCAGTTCTTATCATAGGTGTAGCCACCCTTGTCTTTCAGGATGTAGTCATAGTTTCTTCCTGGGGTAAAGAAGGTAGCACGCAGGCGGAACGAGTCTTTGGGCTCTTGGTTGTACAGCTCGATCATATCCACCGAAGCATGGAGAGAACCGCCCCACACACCCACATCGCAGACATCCGACCATGCCAGGTCAGAGATATGGGTGTTTACTTCACCCCAGTTTCCTGACAGTGGATCAGCCCACCGTAAAGCCAACAGCGTCTCCTTGTTATTGTCGGTATAGCAGGCATTGTTCTCTACCTTGAACAAATCCTCGTAGTTGTCGAGTAACTGGTATTGTCCACAGTTAATCACCTCATTACAAAGAGCCACGACACGGTCGAGTGTGGCCTGGTCGCGAGTACCGCCTTTGTTCCAACCGCTCTGTGCGAGCAAAGCTTTTGCCAAATAGGCTTTTGCCACATAGCGAGACGGATGGTTCACCGTCGTAGCTTTCTCTGGCAGCAACTCTGAGGCATCCTCAAAGTCACGCACCACAAACTTCAGTACACTCTCCTCCGTGTTCAGCGGTAAGGTAGGATGTTTGGCAGCCTCATCATTATCTTCGTAGAGGATCACCTCGCCCCATCCGCGGAGCAGATAGAAATAAGCCAGTCCGCGCATCAGTCGTGCCTCACCATTAATCTGGTTCATGATATCCTGGTTGGCCCCTTCCTTGGCGTTACGCTCCACACTCTTGATAATGGAGTTGGCTGCTGTCACCACATTATAGAATGAGCTCCATGCCTGGGCAAGCTCGGTGGTAAGACCCGTAATCTGGAATCGGGCGAACTCACCATTCAGATAAGGGCTCCATCCATCGTTGGCACGGAAGGATCCGATACCGATGATGGCACGCTGGTTATAATCGAACCATGCATTGTTGTACAGGGGTTCCAGCATCCTGAGCATGGCTGTCTCATCGATATCATCAGCGCCATAGAATGTATCTTCGGTATATTGATGCTGCGGCTGACGCTCCAGATAATCCTCGCCACAACTGCTCACCCCAAAGGCAAGGGCGACGAGTGCGGAAGCCGCGAAAATATTCAATCTATTCATTTTCATATCCTATATATATTATGTATTAGAAACTAACTTTCAAGCCCACATTGAAGATGCGCTGAGAAGGATAACGGTAGTTGTCGATACCTTGTTTGATCACACTCTGTCCAATGGATCCCAGTTCCGGGTCATAGCCCTTGTACTTCGTGATGGTGAAAAGGTTCTGTGCATTGACATAAAGCTGAGCCCAGTCGAGTCTCATCTTCAACAGCCATGCTTTAGGTACGTTCCATGCCAAGGAGAGTGTCTTCAGTCGGATATAAGAGGCATCCTCGATGAAGCGGCTGCTTGGTCGGTTATTTTTATTGGCATCATACTGGTTCACGCGTTGTACCTTAGCAGTGTTTGCGTTCGAGATAAAGACATTGCTGATGTCGGTGGTGGAACCCTCCGGGTCGTAGAGTTCGATGCGAGCATAGTTAAAGACATCCTTCATGCGGTTACCCCAGCTACCCGGATTGGTAAACGACTGACGGATATAGTTGTAAGCATCGTTGCCCACACTACCATTGAGGAAGAACGACAGTTCAAAGTCTCTCCATGTTATCACATTATTGATACCGAAGGTGAACTTGGGGTTCGGGTCGCCGATATACTTACGGTCGGCCTCAGTGATCAAGCCGTCTTTGTTCACATCCTCGAAGATGAAGTCTCCCACCCAGATACGGTCTGGCGAGATTGGTTGTAACTCAGTAGTACCATCGATCACAGGACGAGCCACGGGTACACGACCGCCATTCTCATCCAATATGAACTCCCCGAGTTTATTCTTCTGGTAGAAATCATCCTCACAGGTAAACATACCGATGACATTATAGCCATAGAATCGTCCCACCGGTCCTCCGATGTTCGTCCATGTCAGCAAGTCCTGATCAATCTGTCCTGGCAGGGCACCCGACTCAGAGTTCAGGCTTTTCAGTTTGTTCTTGTTGAAAGAGAGCGTGATACCCGTGCGCCACTGGAATTTTTTCTTGGAGATATTCACTGTGTTCAGCGTGAACTCGATACCTTTGTTCTCCATGGATCCAGTGTTCTCCCATGCTGGACTCATACCGTTGTCTGACTTCAAGTAATTCGGCAGGATTGCCTCTAACAGCAGGTCGTCGGTATTTTTCAGATAAGCATCTACAATGAATTCGATGCGGTTGTTCAGGAAAGAGAGGTCGAGACCAACGTTCCACGACTTGGTTGACTCCCATGTCAGGTCTTCATTCGGATAGTTGGCGGGGAGATAGGCTGTTCCCGTAGCTGTCGTCACATTCTTCATCCTCACGCCATAGGCATAGTCGGCAGCATTCTGGTTTCCTACCAATCCCCATCCCAGACGGAGCTTGGCATTGCTCAGCCATGTCAGTTTTTTCATGAAAGGCTCCTGACTGATACGCCAGGCAAAGGCAGCAGAGGGGAACGTACCCCACTTGTGTCCTTTGGCAAACTTGGAAGAACCGTCGGCACGCACCGTACCCGTAATTAGATAACGGTCAAGGAGGTTATAGTTCAGACGACCATAATACGACTCGATGGCCCAGTCGGCACCCTGTTCACTGTTCGTTGCCGTGGAAGCATCACCAACGGCAATACTCTTGATAGAGCTGGAGATATATCCCTTGCGCCCCATCGAACCTTGGTACCACTCACCATCCTGCGACTCATGTCCAGCCATGATGGATACATGGTTTCCTTTGAAAGGATCGAACTCATAGGTAGCGTACTGCTTAAAGGAATTGTATTTGTTGGTACTGTTTCCGTGAGTAAGCTGCGATTCTATCTTTCTCGTTGCCGTAGAATACTCGGGAACGAAATAGAATGAGCGTCCCCATCCACGGTTTCCACCATACTCCACACGGATGGTCAATCCCTTGATGGGCGTGATGTTTGCATAGAAGTTATAGTCGAGTGACTGGTCTTTGCGCCAGTTATCTTTCATCTCGGCCTCAAACAGTGGGTTCGAGTTGTAGTTGTACTCCAGGTTTCCACCGAAGTCATAACTGCCATCGGGGTTATGGGCAGCCATATCAGGCAGACCCGTCAAGGCGTTATAGATTACGCTGAACTCATCAAACGAGGTGTTCTGGTGAGTCGAGGCATAAGAGATATTCGTTCCCACGCTCAGCCACTTGTTGATCTCAGTATCGAAATTAGCACGGAACGTGGCACGTTCGAAAGAAGATCCCACGGCAATACCATCCTGATCCAGGTAACCGCCAGAGATTGAATAGTGCATGTTCTGTGTACCGCCGTTGATGTTCAACTGATGGTTGTGCATGAATGCTGTGCGGAACAGCTCATCCTGCCAGTTGGTACCGTCTGTCAGCAAGTCCTGGTTCAGATACTGCTGTTGTGTTCCCCATCCGAAGATCTGTGCTCGGGTATTGTAGTAATCAGCATACTCATGCAGATTCATCACATCCAACTGCTTGGGTAGAGTCTGCCATCCCATGTAACCCTCATAGGTTACCTTCGGCTTACCTTCCTGTCCGCGTTTAGTCGTAATCAGCACCACACCATTTGATGCACGCGATCCATAGATAGCCGTGGCCGAAGCGTCTTTCAACACCTCGATAGAGGTAATATCCGACGGGTTGATGGTACTCATCACAGAAGTGTTACCACTCGACTGTCCCGACATGGCGATACCATCCACCACATACAACGGTTCATTACCACCATTCAGAGAGTTGATACCACGGATCTGTACGGAGATACCACCACCAGGAGCACCCGAGTTCTGCGTGACCTGAACACCGGCGATACGTCCTTGCATGGCCTGTTCCACCGAGGTGTTCACACCTTGCTTGATCTGCTCCTCGTTGATGGATGATACCGAACCGGTGAGGTCGGAACGTTTCATCACACCGTAACCTACCACCACCACTTCGTCCATCACTTGTGAATCCTCAGAGAGTTGTACATTGATTACCCCCGCCTTGGTCACCTTGATGATCTGTGTTTTATAACCTACATACGAAATTTCGAGGTTCCTACCCACCTTTGCGGTAATCTGGTAATTACCCGAAACATCCGAGATGGCTCCCGAAGAAGAGCCTTGTACCTTCACAGTTGCTCCGATGATCTCATCACCAGTCGTGGCATCCGTGATGGTACCCGTCACCTTCACATCCTGCGCCAAGGCAGAAAGTGGAATCATGAAAAGCAGCAACAAAGCCCACCGGCTGAACGCACTGCCTTTGCATGTCTTTAGAAAAGATTTTCTCATAGATACGTTTGTTGTTATTTTGTTAATAGATATTAGCATACGGTACACACACCAAGTGCTTACGTTTTCATGGCGCAAAAGTAATAAAAAAAAACGAAAAGACTTACAACATTTGTTATCAAATGATGTATAAAATGTTCAGATTTTTACCGTTTATCCGAACTTTCCCTGATTTTCAGGATCATCGGCACTATTTCCCGATAGATTTTCGTATCTCCCTTGATACGTCGTAACAACAGTTCACAGGCCTTTGCTCCCTGTTTGTGAGCCTGATCCATGATGGCACTGAGCTTGGGTGTAACATGCGCAGATGTTTCCCCATCGGTAAAGCCGATAATGGCCACATCCTGCGGGATACGCAGTCCTTTGGCCTTGATGGCATCAAAAGCGGCATAGGTGATAATATCATTAAAGGCGAGGATGGCATCGGGTCGGTCATCACGATCGAGCAAATGCAAGGTTGCCTCCCGTGCCTTCTCATAATCGATCGTTCCGCAAACCACTAATGAGCGGTCGATCCTGATCTTGTTATCCCGCAAAGCCTCCAAATAACCGTGCTTGCGACGTTGTACCATATCGAGATGATTGGGACCGCCGACAAAAGCAATGCGCCTGCTTCCCGTCTCAATAAGGTGTTGCGTAGCCTTCTGCGCTGCCACATCACCATCTCCCGTCACGCTGGAGAAGGTATCCTGCATACAAGTACGAGCAAAGAACACCAAAGGGATTCCCATCTGGTTGATCTCCACAAAGTGGGAATAGTCAACTGTATCTTGTGCCAGACAGGCGATGATTCCTTCCACGTGCATACTGACGAAATTATCCACGGCTCTCTCTTCCCGAAGATGATCTTCGTGGGAGTTAGAGCTGATCACCGAATACCCGTTCTTTGACGCATAGTCCTCTATGCCATCAAGCACACCAGCATAATAATGGGTAACGAGGTTAGGCAGCACCACACCAATCACTTTGGGAGCCTCGCTACGGAGTCCTTGCGCAAAAGGATTTGGCCTGTAATTCAATTTCTTGGCCAAAGCCTGTACCTTTTGCTTCATATCATCCCCTACCTCGTGTGAATTCCTCAGGGCACGAGATACGGTTGCAATACTGACCCCCAGTTGATCAGCTAAATCTTTTAAGGATGTCCTACGCTGCTTCATCAATAGTCAAATTATGACAATTGCATTGCCTAACATTCAAAAACTGATGCAAAAATAATAAAATATATCTATTCCGCAAACGTTTACGTTATTTTTTTACTGAAAAATGATTGTTTTTATCGGGAATCATCGTACCTTTGCAGCGGAAAATGAGTAATGAATAGTTGATAATAAGTTAGTTAGAAAAGAAGGACCAAGATTGTTGTGAAACAATCTTGGATTTTTTTGTGCCAACCTTAGCTAACAATCCCAACACCTTATTATATAATATTCAAATTTCGCATTCTTATTGATCGAAGTGCGAGGACACATGAGAGCGGGATTACTCAACGTATATTACCCCAACTCTTCCAAGTCTGTGATTACTCGATCAGGAATCGTCTCATCCTCTTGCAGGTCGGTCCATCCCTCTCCCTTGAACCAAACGGTCTGACAACCGATCTGTTTTGCCGGTATGATATCCTTTGTCATACTGTCGCCGACAACGACCACCTCATTAGGGGCAAGTCCTAATGCCTCCACCCCGATTTGGAAGATACGCGGATCCGGTTTACGGATACCTACCACAGCCGACTCCACCACCTTTTGGAACAGTGCTTCGAGCTGGAACTCTTGAAGCACCACAGGAATATTCCCGTAGAAATTACTGACCAATACCATCGGGAACTGCTCGTGCAATCGCACCAGAACCTCTCTGCTATGGGCCACGGTGGTCTGTACCTGTTCATACAGATCATTCAGCATACTCAGTTCCACCTTCGTATAGGTATCCTTGTCGGCTGTCCAATATCCCTTCATGAACAGGTATTCCATCTCTAAACGGAGCTTCACGTCGAGCAGTTTCTTGAAGGTATAGGTAGGAAGCACGATGGGATTCCTTCCCAAGGTACGCTCGGCATAGACATACGCCTCCCGGAACTGCGCCTCACTGACAGGCACCTGCTGTCGTTGGTAAGCATGCCATAGCACCTTTCCCCAATGGTTACCACAGGTATCGAGTGTTCCTCCGTAGTCGAAAATATATCCTTTCACCATCTTTTCTTGATCCAATCTGTTAAAATGTCATTCTCATCATGAAGCGAATACCTTGTTTGTTGGCCGTAGGCAGATCCAGGTAGTTCAGTCTTCTCACATATTCCACATGCAGGATCTTGAAGATATTGTGAATTCCTGCAATGAGTTCGAAATACGGCTGGTGACTATCCATGACGAACGATCCCTCGGGGAACATCATCAGGGTACGGTCATTGCTGTTCTTCTCCAGCATTGGGTTGTTCTTATCCGTCAGCTCACCCCACAGCATCTTCACTCCGAAATACTCGCGCCACTTCAGTTTCTTCAGCAATGGGATACGGTTGAACACCTTTCCGTTCAGGTCCCACGACATATCGGCAGACACATAACGGTCGTTCAGGAACTCCATGTTGTTCACGAGGTTGAATGTCTCGTCCTCCACAATGTACGAAAGGTTAGCGGCAGGCATGATCAACAGGGGGAACGGCACCTTGTTCCATTGTATGCCACCTTTCACATGGCAATCGATCTTTCCCCAGTTATGAGGCAGCCAGAAACGTTTGTACATCGTCGCTTCGGTAAAGTTATAGGCATAGTCGCCACCGAGAACGTTTTTCAGTCCGATGGTATGTCCTAAGGTGAACACTGGTGCATCGAGGTTGATGGTCAGACGTCGCTGCTTGGTATTGATAAAGGTCTCACCAGGAGCGAAGCGCACCATTGCCATCAGCTCAGTCGTACGGATCTTTCCATTATGCAGGGAGAGAGGTCCCGGTGTATTCACCGACTGTTCATTCGTTGCCACCCATTCATTCAGTGGCGTGAAGAAGAGTCCGCCGCAGGCCTCGTTCTCTTCGGTTTTCAGCGACAGTGTTGTCTTGAATCCAAACTCCTCCTCCCACTCGAAGGCCAGCTGCTGTCGGTTGTAGAACATCATCTTGTCCACCTTTGCCCATTTAAACGCGGTGAACACATTATCCTTATCCGTATGCACGAACTTATCCGACGGACTGGTCACGTCGTAGTTACTGGTAAAGGTTAGTGTCCGTTTGGGAAATTCGCGTGGCAGATAGTCTTTCTTATTGAAGGAATAGGCCAGTTCCGCCTTATAGTAGTTTTTCTTACTGTCCCATCCATGGGCATAATATCCACTGGCAAACCAATGGGGATTCAGGTTTGCCGTTGTCTGTGCACTGACACGTGTTCGCAGTCCGTCGATGAAATTCTTGGTGATCATGGTGTTCACCGGTCCGATATCCACCTTGCTGGGATGTTCTTTCGTACCCGTGTCCACGAAGTTCTCTATAAGAGCCTTCAAACCGAAGATAATGTATTTGAAGCCCTTGATATTCTCGATGTTTTTAATGAAACTGTCCATGGAGCTCTCACCCTTGGTGAGCTGCACGGAGCGGTACTGATTCCAGAAATCATCATCCCGCATCTGGGCATTTGCCTCATGCCGTTCTTTCTGTTTTCCCTTGAACAGTTTCTTATTGATCTCCGTAAAATCATAATCCTGCGTACGTGTTGTCCTGATAACGATCACCTTACTGAGGAACTTTGCCACCGACATTTCCACGAACATATCATCCGTGCTGAGCACCCATTCGCCATTATCGAGCTGACGATATTCCTGGATGATCTGCAGATTATCCACGAAGTTCACATCACTCTTCTTGGGAATGGTGAGAGTACATTTGCGCACATGCAGCGTGCTGTCGGCAATGACATACAGATCGCCACGAAAGCCGAAGTCCTGCTGGTTGTTGGGCATAAACTGCAAGTGATAGCATTTGTCACGGTCAACGAACGTGGTGTCCTCTATATAATATCGGTAGAAACTGATGGCATTGTCGGCTATCGGACTGGTAAACGGGTATTGCAGCAGACGCATCTGGTTGTCATACAGATCGACATCCGTGAACACATCCTTCAGTACGGTATTGAGGATATCTCCCGTTTCGAACAGATCATTCAAGCCTGTGGTATTCTGTCCCATGATGATGCTCTTCTCACTCTTCGGATCTTTCCTGTAGATCTTACGTGTCACCGTCTCATCCACGCTTACAGGCAGGATGAGCTTATTGTTATACGGACAGAGTTCCATCTGGTCGAGCACCCACTGTTTCTTGCCGAAGAGTCCGTTTTCCAGATCCTGCGGGTTCAGTTCATTGAAAGCCAGTGTGAGCTTCTCGTATTTATTATATTGGTAGAAGTCATGGTTGTCGAGACGTGTCTTCTTCTTCGCTGCAATCACCCGTCGCATCAGTTCCACCGCAGGGTTGTCTTTCCGGGAATAGCGATTACGCTTTCCTCTCACCGTCACATTCTCCAGCTGATTCTTCTCCGGCTTCAGGGTGATGCGCATCGGCGACTTCGTCTTCTCGCTCACCACGATGGTCAGTGGCTGATATCCCACGGCACTGAACGTCAGTTTCCAGCCGTTATGCCTGTCGATGGAGAATTGTCCTTTGGCATCACTGCTCACCATCACATGGTTTCCCCGATACACCGCACTGGCATACGGGATATACTCACCATCGTTGTCATCTACAATCACTCCCGTGATCTTCTGTGCAGACACGGGTATCATGAGCCATGCCACCAGGATCGATATGATCAATCTCTTCATTTCTTTCAATCAACTAACGATTAGCATTCAATTCTTCCGACAATCTCGCACACAGCATCTCGTGCCGACGGTGCATGTAGATATACAATACGGTAAGAACCATGATCTCGAATAACAAATAGACCCACGGACAATTCAGCAGACAGGTGACATAGAGGCAGATGGCTCTTGAATTGAACGTCAACAGATTGGTATATTTCATCAAGGGCCGACTGCCTTCCAAGAAACGTTCTCTCAGCAACGGCAGACTGACAGGAGACACCTGCAGTGACGGATCCTCCTGCTGTGCCTGCTGGTATTGCTTGAAGAACTGCTGGAACTGTGGAGTGCGTTTCTCCTGACTCCTGCAATAAGCGGCATAATTCTTATAAAACACGCGGGCAAACCACTCTCGCTTCGGCAACGACTCATAGATAGCACGCTGCTGTACATAGTTATCCAGCTCACTACCCTCCTTTCCTTTCAGGAAGAACAGATGGATCTGACGATAATAGTCGGCGAGACTGGCCTGTGGGGAATGACAGAAGAAGCCCGCCACGGATGCCAATACCCAGATGATGAAGCCCCACTTCACATCTGTGCCGGGAATCAGCTGGGGCATCATCCTCAGGCACAGTGACACATAGATGGCAAAAAACCACACATCGCCCGAGAAACCGTCGAGCACCCTTCCTACTAACGTTTTCTTTCCTGTGAGACGTGCCATCTGTCCATCAGTGCTGTCGCAGAAATTGGCGAACATCAGCAGCAGTACACCCATCGCATTATGCCACAGGTCGGTGTAATAGAACATCACCGCTGCGGCCACTCCCAAGAAAATGGAGAGGATAGTGATGGCGTTGGGATGGACGCCCAATTTATTCCAGAACAAGGCGAAGACCAGTCCGATAGGACGTGTGAAATGCACGTCGAGCCACTCTTCGGTATCGTTTGACTTAAAGGATGCCTGTAGCATCTCCTTGAATGTTGCCATAATGATTATTTTTGATTATTGTTTCATTTCATACTATGGTTGACCAATCTGACGATGGCCGCTGCAGCCTCTGCGCGACAACGGGAGAAACTGGGCCAGTCGTTGAAGTCAATCAGCGCATACGTCCCGTCAGGACGCACAATGCAGTCGCCTCCATACACCTTCACATCCGTGAGCACCGACAGCCGTTCTGCATCTTTGTGCAGTGTCTCTGCGTGAAAAGCGTAATGACAGGCCCGTCCGTTGCGACTTTCATCCCCGAACTTCGTATCTCCGTCATCAGTGGGATAGAAATAACGAAAGAATCCGGTGCCCTGCACCCCATAGAACTTCACGACATCGCCTGGCACGTGCTGGGTGACAACGACCTCACTGATACCCCGTTGACGGAACTGTTGCAGACAGGTCTCCATCTCCTTGCGGGTGGCGGCAAACACCACATCCTCCTTACTTTGCGCTGCCGCATCTCCCCGTTTCAGCCAGTAGCCGCCGTCATCTCCGTCTGAGGGCAACGGAGCCGCAGGAATCTGTTGCTCCCGCATCAGTCGGTCAAGCTGCCGACGGGCTGTTTGCTCCACTCCCCTTCCACTGTTAATGGTGACACACCCTTCTGCAGAGAGCCGTTTCAGCCAGTCAAGTGTGGCGGGAAGACGTCCCATCGACAGACAGACATCGGCCTGTTCTGTTCCATGGAGCTGTTCCTCATGCACATATTCTACGGAGAAACCCTCCTGCCGCAACAACTCTCCGACCGTCTCCAGAATGGCCTTGTCCTTCTCCACAGCATTCGGTGAGAACTGCGGTGCACGGTAGATCAACAACACGTTCTTCATCTCTTCACTATACTTGGAGGAATGCCTCTGCCTTCTGGATGTCGGTAGCATGGTCGATATCGAGTACCTTACTGAAAGGGAATGCCTTCAGATGCAGTCCGTCACGCACCAATGCCCGCTGGAAATTACGCATCCGCGCCTCTCCCCTGTCAATGCAGGCTTGCAGCGTATCGATCGCCCGAGGTGTCAGACCATAGATACCGCCGGAGATATACCGGCAGGGAGGATCGTTCGTATCGAAGAATCCCGTGATGGAGAGTTGCGCATCGGTGCCCACATACAGTGGCTTCTCGTCATCGATATAGTCGGTCACTCCCATCAAACCGTCAACGCCGGCACACAAGCTTTCGTTAAAGCTCTTCACATAGTCGTTGAACTCCGACTCTCGGAATATCGTATCCACCGTGGTCAGCACAAACGGACCGCCGGTCAGTTCATCACTAATCTCATAGAAACTGTGCATACTGCTGGGCGTACTCTTCACCTTGAAACACAAAGGAACAGGGCACCCCGCCAGTCCGTTCTGCTGAATATCCAACAGATGCCGGGCAACCAGGGTTGTCAGGTCATTACAGATCACAACAATCTTCTCTGCTTCGTTATCCATGAATATCCTGATCAGGCGGTCGATTAACCGTTCCCCATTGACACTCACCAAAGGTTTAGGGTCTTCAATGCCCTCGGCAGCCAACCGCGAGCCCTCACCCGCTGCAATTATCGCGTATTTCATTCTTTTTTATTCTTTGCAGGCTGCAAAGGTACACATTATTTATTAGACTACCAACCTTAGAGAAAGAAATGAGGAAACTTTTAAATGTATTTTGGTTTTATTGAGATTTCAGTATGTAAAGAAATATCTGAATTTTTAACACTTCACGTGCCACTGATAGAAAAGACCATCAACTGGTGGTCAAAATGCGAATTTCTGGGCACTTTTTCTAACCCCTTATCACACAAGCACTTAGGTATTTCAACAAAAGAATGCCATTCTTTCCAGTGGTTAAAACATCGTTTTCAGCCACCAAAAACTATGTTTTCGGAGTACAAAAACGGTGTTTTCAACCAACAAATACAGTGTTTTTGGAATGAAAGTAGAGTCTATTTGAAGGGAAAGTAGAGTCTGATTGCCATCAAAGTAAAGTCTAATTGGGAGTCAAAGAGGCTTAATTTGTGTTTTTCGCCCCATTTGATGACGGAACAAGAGCCTTCAAAGAGGAGTAAAAAGAAAGACAACGTGTTCTCGCTGCCATAATCAGCGAAAACACGTTGTCAAGTTTTTTGGTCAAAAATTAACATTTAAACTACTCTGCAATTGTCAGGTCACTCTTATCGACAGAACCCGATCCTGCCACCGACTCATGGTATTTCTTGGTTTGTCCGGTCAGTTTCACGTCACCCGACCCTGCTATATCTACATCCAAAGAACCACAGGTTACCAGGAAGGCCTCTATATCGCCGCTCCCCGCAATGCTGAACTTCGCACTACCCGTTGCTAACTTTCCAATCTCGATGTCTCCACTTCCGGCAATTGTGGCATCCAGTTTGTCACAGATCACATCCGAGAGATCGATGTCGCCCGAACCGGCAATGGACATACTGAGGTGATCAGTGTCAAGACTTCCCGGGATATCAAACTCCCCACTGCCTGCAATATCCACGCCCGTCAGGTCGGGAGAAGACACGAAGATCTTCACGCGGTCGTGCATAGCCCTCCATGCCAACAGGTGTTTCTTCCGCTTCGGTCCCACATACAAGGTGTGCCCGTCGCAGCGTACCTCAATCTCTTCCAACACATTGGCAGGTGCCTGGATGCGCACCTTTGCCGAATCCAACTGTTGGAACGTGATATCGAAGCCACCTGCCATCTCTATCTTCTCGAACGACTCCACAGGGACATCCTTATTCACCACGCTCACTTTCTGGCCTTTTCTGGCCTTCCCATTGAGTGAGAACACGCAGGAGGCAGAGGCCAATGCCACACATAACGCCATCACGAAAACCAAATACTTTTTCATATCCTTTTGTTTTAATATCTGTTTATTACTGTCGGTTAGACGGCCCTCAAGAAAAAAAAGTTGCAAAGAACGGTTTTTTTTTGAGACAACAGAAGGGAATGAGCGGATTTTTACGTATCTTTGCACCATCTTTATTGAGACATCATTGCAATGAGCACAGAAAACATGACGCAGATTCTGACCAATACCATAGAGAATCTCTCTACGGAAGAATCGCTGAAAGGACTATTCCACGAGCACCGTGACGGCGACCCGCTGCCTTCAAGCAAGGCATTGGAAGAAATCATTGAACTGTCGCGCTCGATTCTTTTCCCTGGATATTTCGGAAAGTCAACCGTGAATATCAACACCATCAGATACCACATTGGAGTTAACATGGAACGGCTGCATAAGCTGCTCGCCGACCAGATCATGGCAGGATTGTGTTTTACCAACGTCAATCCGGCAGAGAGCTATGAGGAACGCAGTTCATGCAGGCTCCATGCCGAACAGATCGCACTGGAACTGATCGCACGCTATCCCAAGATCCGTGAGACCTTAGCCACAGACGTGGTGGCTGCCTACAACGGAGATCCTGCTGCCGAGAACTACGGGGAGATCATCTCCTGCTATCCGATCATCAAGACTCTGGTGAACTACCGCATCGCCCATGAGCTGCTCACACTGGGCGTGCCCCTCATCCCCCGTATCATCACAGAGATGGCACATTCGGAAACGGGCATAGACATCCATCCCGGTGCACAGATCGGTCATCACTTCACCATCGACCACGGTACTGGCGTGGTGATCGGTGCCACCTGTATCATCGGCAACAATGTGAAACTCTACCAGGGAGTGACCCTCGGCGCGAAGAGCTTCCCATTAGACGAGAAAGGGAATCCCATCAAAGGCATACCCCGCCACCCCATCCTCGAGGATGATGTCATCGTTTATTCCAATGCCACAATCTTAGGGCGCATCACCATCGGCAAGGGCTGTGTGGTGGGTGCCAACTTGTGGATCACCCGTAGCATGGAACCCTATACCAAGAAATACAAGCAAGAAAAGAAAGACTATATCGATATTGAATTTAATCATGGAACAGGCATTTGAACTCATTGCCAAGACTTTTATGGGACTGGAGCCCATCTTGGCACAAGAGCTTACCGAACTGGGAGCTGACAACGTGCAAATCGGTCGGAGGATGGTATCGTTCACCGGCAACAAGGAGATGATGTATCGCGCTAACTTCCAGCTACATACCGCTATCCGTATCCTCAAGCCCGTCAAACACTTCAAAGCCACATCGGCAGACGATGTGTATGAGGAGGTGAAGCAGATCGACTGGAGTGAGTACCTTGACAACAAGAAAACATTCGCCGTTGACTCTGTTGTCTTCTCGGAGGAATTTCGCCACTCAAAGTTCGTGGCCTACAAAGTGAAAGATGCGATTGCTGACCAGTTCAGGGAGAAAACGGGTATGCGCCCCAACGTATCGGTGTCCAACCCCGATATCCGACTGCATATCCATATCGCCGACGATCAGGCTACGCTGTGTCTGGACTCCAGCGGGGAAAGTCTGCACCGAAGAGGATACCGGCAGGAATCGGTAGAGGCACCCCTGAATGAAGTGCTGGCAGCCGGCATGATCCTAATGAGTGGATGGAAAGGAGAGACCGACTTCATCGATCCGATGTGCGGCAGCGGCACCCTGCTGGTAGAGGCTGCCCTCATTGCCCATAACATGTCGCCGGGTGTGTTCCGCAAGGAGTATGCTTTTGAGAAATGGCCCGATTTCGACAAGGAGCTCTTTGACGAGATCTACAATGACGACTCTCAGGAAAGGGAGTTCGAGCATCATATCTACGGCTATGACATTGACATGAAGGCCGTGAACACGGCACGCACCAATGTGAAAGCAGCAGGACTGACAAAAGACATCACCGTGGAACAGCTTGACTTCGCCGATTTCAAACAACCCACAGAGAGGGCTCTGATGATTACAAACCCGCCCTACGGCGAGCGCATCTCCACACCCAACCTGCTGGCCACCTATAAGATGATCGGTGAAAAGCTGAAGCATGAGTTCCAAGGGAACGAGGCGTGGATACTGAGCTATCGGGAGGAATGCTTCGAGCAGATCGGATTACGCCCCAGCATCAAAATACCGGTCTTCAACGGATCACTGGAATGTGAGTTCCGCAAATACCAGATGTTCCAAGGAAAGCTCAAGGACTTCCGCGGTGAAGGAAATATCCTGAAGACCGAGGAGGAGAAAGAGGCAATGGCCGAAAAACACCGCTTTAAAAAGAACCGCGAGTTCAAGAAACGGATCGAAGAGGATGACCATAACGAAAAGGGAGACATCCGGTCGTTCACCTTCCACAAGCATCATCCCGCCTTCGACGAGCGACTCTTCGAACGGAAAGAGGAGAAATCATTCCGAAAGAAGAGAGAGGACAGAGGAGAACGGAATGACGGTCGAAGGAACTTCCGCGACGGGAATGACAGAAGGAGCTATCGTGACAATGATGACCGCAGGAGTGGCAGGGAGAAACGTGACTTCCGTGACAGGCGGGATTCACGTGGCAGACGTGACTTCAACGATGATTTCAACAAAAGAGGCGGCAAACGGTTCGACAAGAACGGACGTGATTTCAAACGAAACAACAGGAGGTATCAGGATGATGATGAAGCATAGTAACCTGACAGTGACCATTCTTGTCACCCTCTTATCACTACCCTCTATGATGTTCGCACAGAAAGAATTCACACTGGAAGACCTGAACTTCGGCGGAACAAACTACCATAACATGGTGCCCGAGAACAGGTATCTCACCTGGTGGGGCGACGAACTGGTACGCAACGATGCTTTTGCCTGCTATCTTGTTGACAAGAAAACAGGCAAGGAGACTCAACTGTTCACTTTGGAAGAGATTGCAGGAATGACACAAAGCAGTGAACAGAACCGCATGCGCCATCTGTACAATGCATCATTCCCCCAAGGAGATGAAACGGTGGTGGCCCTTATCAACGGTCAGGAACGTATCCTGCTGAACTGGAAAAGCGGGGAATTCCGGAAATACGACCGTGACAAGGTGGAAGCAGAAGACTGGTGTGCTGCCTCCGGGATGATGGCCTTCGTGAAGGACCATAACCTGTTTGTGGTGGATGGACTGGGGAATGAGAGTCAGCTTTCCACCGATGGCAGTCGCGAGATCGTCTATGGACAGAGCGTACACCGCGATGAGTTCGGCATCGAGAAAGGTACATTTTGGAGCCCCGACGGGAAACGTCTGGCTTTCTACCGCATGGATCAGAGCATGGTATCCGACTATCCGCAGGTGGATATCTTTAACAGGGTGGCCACCTACCAGCCAGACAAATACCCCATGGCCGGAGAAACTTCACACCAAGTCACCGTGGGAGTGTATGACACCACTACCGACAAAACCGTCTATCTGCAAGCAGGCGATCCCACCGACCGCTATTTCACCAACATTGCATGGAGCCCCGACAGCAGGGTTATCTATATGTTCGAGCTGAACCGCGATCAAAACGATTGCCGTCTCACCAGTTATGATGCCGTGAGTGGGAAACCGTTAGGCGAACTGTACCAAGAGAAAGACGACAAATACGTGGAGCCGCTGCACCCCATCGTGTTCCTTCCTTGGGACAGCAACAGATTTATCTTCCAAAGTCAGCGTGACGGGTTTAACCATCTGTATCTGTACGATCTGAAGAAGAAAACCTATTCGCAGCTCACCCGAGGACATTGGGTGGTGATGGAACTGTTAGGCTTCAACACCAAGAACAAATCGGTGGTCATTGCTTCGAACGAATGTAATCCGATCCAGCGAAACCTGTTCTCTGTTGACATCAAGACCGGAAAGCGGAAACTACTCGATAATGGCAGGGGATATCATGCCGGTGAACTCTCGAAGTCAGGGCAATGGCTTTACGACAAATACAGTGAGCCCGACGTTCCGCGGAACATCAATCTGTGCCAGACAGCAACAGCCAAGAACCTACAGCTGATGAGTGCCAAGGATCCCTGGCAGGGATACCAAGTACCAGAATATAGCTGCGGTACCCTCAAAGCCGCCGACGGCACCACCGATTTATATTATAGGATGGTGAAGCCCGTCAACTTCGATCCCACAAAAAAATACCCTACGGTGATCTATGTGTATGGCGGTCCGCATGCCCATAACGTCGATGCACGCTGGCACTATTGCAGCAGGTCGTGGGAGACATACATGGCACAGAAAGGCTACCTGCTCTTTATCCTCGACAACCGAGGCTCTGAGAACCGCGGGCGCGACTTCGAACAGGTCACGTTCCGCCAACTGGGACAGATTGAGACGCAAGACCAGATGAAGGGAGTGGAGTTTCTGAAGAGTCTGTCCTATGTGGATCAAGGACGCATGGGGATACACGGCTGGAGCTTTGGCGGATATATGACCATCACGATGATGACCAACCATCCCGAAGTGTTCAAGGTAGGTGTGGCTGGCGGTCCTGTCATCGACTGGAAATGGTATGAAGTGATGTATGGTGAACGATATATGGATACGCCCCAGGACAACCCTGAAGGATATGCCAAGACCAGTCTGCTCGCCAAGGCCAAGGACTTAAAAGGAAAGCTCCAGATCATCACAGGCTATAACGATGCCACCGTGGTGCCGCAACATTGTCTGTCATTCCTCGCTGAATGTATCAATGCCGGTACACAACCCGACTTCTTCGCTTATCCCGGTGAGCCTCACAACATGCGAGGTCATCAGAGCGTACACCTCCATGAACGTATCACCCAATATTTTGAGGACTATTTGAAACCCTGAATAATAGTATGACCAGTATCACAGGTTCAATAAGATAACAAACAATATTATGGCTTTTAATGCAATCATACCCAATGATCCCGTGGAAGTGAAAACAGCATACTTCCCCACAATAGCAATGAAAAAAGAGAAAAGAATCCTGCTGCTCGGCAGCGGTGGTAGAGAACATGCACTGGCTTGGAAGATCGCACAGAGCAAGAAATGTGAGAAACTGTTCATTGCCCCTGGCAATGCCGGTACATCGAATGTGGGAGAGAACGTACCCATCGGCGTGAACGAGTTTGAGAAGCTGAAGGACTTTGTTGTGGAGAACCAGATCGACATGGTGGTCGTAGGACCGGAAGATCCTTTGGTGAACGGTATCTATGATGACTTCAAACAAGATGAACGCACTAACAAGATTCCCGTAATCGGTCCTTCAAAACAAGGTGCTGTACTCGAAGGAAGCAAGGATTTTGCCAAAGGGTTCATGCAACGTCATGGCATCCCCACGGCAGCTTACCGCACCTTCAACGGAACGAATATCGAGGAAGGACTGAAGTTCTTAGAGACGCTGAAAGCGCCTTATGTGCTCAAAGCCGATGGTCTTTGCGCCGGTAAGGGTGTACTGATCCTTCCCACCTTGGAGGAGGCAAAGAAAGAATTCAAGGAGATGCTGGGCGGCATGTTCG
>DETG01000042.1 GCA_002361535.1 Prevotella sp. UBA3294 | reverse complement strand
CTGCGAACAAGGAGATCGAAAAACAAGAAAAGAAGCTTGGAATAATGCGGAACCGTCTGACGGGTATAAACAAAGCACTTGATGATGTGTCTGCTGTTTTTAACGGGTATTATGTTAAGTGGGATAAAGCCGGGGATTCTGAATGATTGGGCGTTTCCCTATGAAGAAATAGGGATTTCCTCTTGCATGTTTCGGATAATAATATTAACTTTGTGGCAAAGAAAGGATTAGGTTATGATGTACTTATTACCAGGATCGGAGATACTATTTACGCTATTTGGAATAGGGCTTACAATCTGGATGATTGGTTCCGGACTGAAGTCTGCCTTTGGTGGTATGTCATCGTCGTATAACCCTAACGAAAAGTTGCTGCAGATTGAAAAGACAAGTCAAAACGGCAAATTGCGTGTCAGGAAAGCAGGATTCGACACGCTATTAAAACTCTACTTTGCGGATTTTGAGAGAGTTGACAACGGAGAATATGTGGGGACAGCTACTGGAAAGACTCTGAAAGATATGGAAGAGTTTTTAGACTTTCAAATGGAATGGCATAGCAAGCACATGTCACCTGCCGAGTAGGTATTTTTAATATTTGCATAACAGAACTACCTTTGCGTATTAATCCACGTAAAGGTAGTTTTTTTATGGCAAATACAGAAAGATATGAGACTGTCATCCGGCTCAACACAGAGCAGGCCAAGGGCGAAATAGAAAAACTGACCAAGAAGATCGAAGGGCTAAGAAAAAAGAGGAGCCTGATTGACCCGCTTGACGTGGAGGCACTCCAGAAAATCAACAAGGAGATCAAGAAGGAGGAAGCCAATCTGACTGCGGTAGAAGGAAAGTACCAGAGAATCGAACGAACTATCAAGAATATGTCCGCTGCCGGTCCGAAGGATCTAAGGGATAACAGTTTTATCCCACTTAACATAATACCCGTTAAAAACTTACGTGGCGTAAATATTTGATATATTGACAATTGAGCCGTTTTCAAATTAAAAAAAGGAAAACAATCTGTTGTTTTTATTTCATTTATAGTCTTTTTTGTAACTTCGCACAAAAATGGCAAAGCAAACTTTAGTATTTGAATCGGCGAAGGAACTATCACTTAGTGGCGGTATGATAGTTATAACAGATAAGGATTCTGGTGAGGTTGTCATAAGACCAATTGAGGATGTCCAAATGATCATGGTAGATAACCACTCCGTAAGAATTACTATTCCACTCATCACAAAGCTGGTAAAGCATAATGTAGGTATTGTCTTTTGTGACGAGAAACATATGCCTACTTCCATGATGATGGATTTAGACTCTAACACATTGCAGTCTAAACGATTCCAGCATCAGCCCAGAAACGTTTTGAAAAATCCATTATGAAAATTACTCTTTCGTTGAAGTGAAAAAATGCCTTCACAACTTCACATTGATGTAACTTGTTATGTGTGAGTATGTTATGTGTGAAGGTGCGTTCACACGCCTTCACAGATTCGTCGTTTATTATTAGGTGAAGGTGCGTGAATGTGGCTTCACACATAAATGACTGACAAACAGTCGTTTATGAAGGTGTGAAGTTGTGAAGGCACTTTTGTTCTTTTTAAAGAAGGAATTTGTTTCCAAAGAAGAGTCTCACTGTGATGAAAGTAGAGTCTGATTGTGTTGAAAGTAGACTCTACGTAAACGTTAAGTAGACTTTAATTAGGAGGCAATTAGACGTTTGTTGGAAAGTAAACAGACGTTCGTTGGAAAATAAAAAGGCATTCGTTGGATTTCAATCAGGCGGAAGGTCGATATTCTTCAAAAAGATATGACAAAATGAATGGTTTTAAAGACAAGCAAATGTAAAATTGGGTGAAGTTGAACTTCACCCAAAACACACTTACTATCAACAACTTACATCACTGTGAAGTTGTGAAGTTGAATTTCGACTTTTCTTAGTGGATGATTATCGACTTGTATTGATAGTCATCACCTTCACATCGGTAGCGGTAGTCTGCTGGTTCCCATGTGTAGCAGAGATTTCGAAAGTAGCGGTGCCGTTTTTCAGTCGTTTGTCGGCCACGACAGCCGCTGTGTATTTGATGCCTGATCCAGGAGCGATGCTCTCCACCTCGATGGAGGGAGAAACCATGATATGCTTGTTCCCGGATGTCTCTACCACGACGGGTTGTACATGATAGACCGACCTATTGGAGACATTGCGCAGTTCGAACACGATCCTGCTCTGCTCGTTAGGACGAAGGGTGAGGTCATCGTCCACAAAGCGGATGTTACTGATCTGGATGGCCTCTGAAGCAGGTACAGAGCGGAGACTCGGTGTCGTGGTTGCTGAGGTGCTCGGCACATGGTAGGTATTGTCCTTGGGAGCAGCAATCTCCAGATCGATGCGGTCGTCAGCTCTTCCCGAGGGATCGAAGCCGCTGTCATCACGGTTATCGTTGTAGTACTGACTGTCACGATTGCTACCATATTTCTGATCGTTTTTCTGGAGCACACGCTCATGATATCTTTCCAGCTTCCGCTCCTGTGCCTTGTCGGCAGCATTGCCGATAGCACCGCCCACCATGGCACCGCCAGCCATACCGATGATCTGCCCCCAGTCACTGCCTCTCGGACCACCTGTCAGTCCGCCGATAGCTGATCCCAACACAGATCCTAAGGTGGAACCCGTGTAGGCACCTGTTGCAGTATAAGAACCACAACCACTCAGCAGAAAAGCGGCACAGAGTGCCAAAACCATTGTCTTCTTCATATCCTTCTTGTTTTTAATGGTCCAACATTGTTTGTTCACGGTGCAAAGGTAAAGTAAAAAACTAAATTCCCCACAAAGTTTTCCCTATTTTAACATAGGGATTTCCCTATTTCCTCACATTGGCAGGCCAGCCATTCCCGTTCCTCCTCATCTAAATAAGGTGCCAGCTGGTCATATACCTTACGGTGATAATCGTTCAGCAATCCGATCTCCTCGTTGGTCATCAGCGAAAGGTCTATCGGAGTCTTATCGATGGGGCACAACGTCAGTGGTTCGAACTGAACGAACTCCCCGAAATCGGTGGTTTGATAAGGTATCACCATCAGTGTATTCTCGATGCGCACGCCGAATTTCCCTTCGAGGTAGATACCGGGCTCGTCTGTCACGGTCATGCCCGCCACTAAAGGAGCCGGTTTATATTCCATGCGGATCTGATGCGGTCCTTCATGTACATTGAGGAAAGCCCCCACCCCATGTCCAGTGCCGTGCATGTAGTTCAGTCCTTCGCGCCACATATCTTTCCGTGCCATCACATCCAACTGTGTACCGCTGGCCCCAGAGGGGAACTTCAGGTTCTGCAGCTGAAGGTGCCCTTTCAGAACCAGCGTATAGATATGTCGCTGCTCCTCGCTCAGCGGTCCAAGGGCAATGGTTCGGGTGATATCGGTCGTACCATCCACATATTGCGCACCACTGTCGAGCAGCAGCAGGCCCTCCGGCTTCAAGGGCACATCACTCTCGGGCGTTGCCTCATAATGGACGATGGCGCCATGCGCCTGATAGCCTGCGATGGTATCGAACGAGATACCTTTGAACAAAGGCTGTTCCGCCCGCAGTGACTCCAGTTTCCCACTAACCGACAGTTCTGTCTGTCCTCCCGCTTCCACTGCCGGTTTCAGCCATTTCAAGAATTTCACGAGTGCGATGCCGTCTTTCAGCATCGCATTCCTAAAACCCCGCGCCTCGCTTTCGTTCTTAACGGCTTTCATCCATTTGATCGGTGACTCCTCCCGGATGATTTCCCGTCGCACTACATTATATAAGGTGTAGTTGATCTCATTGGGATCGAGCAGGATATTATACTCGAAGTAGTCTTTCAAGCCGTTCACCACCTGACCATAGTCATCAACATCTACTCCCTCATCGTTCAGGTAAGCCCTCACCTCTGTCGGGAGTTTCGCCGGATCGACGAACAGTGTCACCTTGGTGGTGGAAATCAGCAGATACGACACGAATACCGGGTTGCAATGCACATCGCTGCCCCGCAGGTTCAGGATCCAAGCGATATCATCCAACGAGGCCACCAGCATCCCATCGGCATGCCGTTGGCGCAGAGCTCGTCGGATACGGCTGATCTTCTCCCGACAGCTCTCACCGGCATACTCCAAAGGCTGGATGAACACCTTGTCCTGAGGTACGGCAGGTCGGTCGCGCCAGATCACCGACAGCGGATCGAAGTTGGTACGCAATGTGATCCCCCCCTCTTTGCGCAGCTCGGCTATCAAAGCCTCCACCGCAGCCGTGGAACTCACCATGCCATCGATACCCACCTGAGGTGACCGAATGTCGCGCAGCACGTCTCCCAACCACTGAGGGATCGAAGGAGTGCCTGCCATGCGCTCCTTCATCAGCACAAAACCCGTACCCTTCAACTGTTCCGCTGCCGCGATGAAGTATCGGCTATCCGTCCATAGGGCCGCCTCGTTCAATGTGACGACAGCCGTTCCTGCCGATCCATCGAAGCCAGATATCCACTCGCGCCCTTTCCATCGGTCGGGCACATATTCCCCTTGATGAGGGTCTGTACTGGGAAAGATGAAGGCATCCAAATGCTCACGTCGCATCACCTCCCGCAGCTCCTCTATCCGCTGACTCACCTTTCTGATCCTGTCTGAATGATTCTCGTTCATAGGCTATTTGTAAATTAGACTTTACAAAGGTAGTAAAAAAACAAAAACGAAGAATTAAAAAATAAGAATTATTTTCAGTAGGAGGACGATTTCTTGCTCCTATATTCTTCATTCTTCTTTTTTTATTGTATCTTTGCAACGACAAAGAGAACAATCTCCCAGTCGGGCATGATAAGCATTTATTCATCTATAAATAATAATACAACTATGGCATTTTTAACTAACGAGAAACTGACCATTGTCGGCGCAGCCGGTATGATTGGTTCAAACATGGCTAAGACTGCCCTGATGATGGGTCTGACAAG
>DETG01000096.1:866-2624 GCA_002361535.1 Prevotella sp. UBA3294 | reverse complement strand
CCTCCCATCCTGAAAGAGGATACCTTGGTGGTGCTCATCCAGAACGGTATCGGAGTGGAGGAGGACCTGCAAAAGGAGTTCCCGCAGTTGCAGATCGTGGCTGGTCTCGCCTTTATCTGTTCGAGCAAAGTGTCTCCCGGACGTGTGTCGCATCAGTGTTATGGTTCTATCAACCTTGGCAACTACTCCTGTAAGGAGGAATTGTTTCATGAATTGCTTAAAGACTTCCAAGAGTCAGGCATCGAGGCTGCTGAGGTGCCTTATCAGGAGGCACGATGGAAGAAAGCCGTATGGAACATGCCTTTCAACGGCATGACTGTCGCCCTGAACACCTCCACCGACAAGTTGTTGATGAACCCCGCTACCCGTCAGTTGATCTATGACCAGATGATGGAGGTCGTTGGAGCCGCCAATGCTCTTGGTGTGACAGCGTTGAACAGTGAGTTCGCAGATAAGATGATGGCAATGACGGATGCGATGGTACCCTATAGTCCCTCTATGAAGCTCGACTATGACAACCGTCGCCGAATGGAGATATCATATCTCTATACCCGTCCTATTGCAGAGGCAAAAAAAGTCGGCTTCGACATGCCGAAACTTGCGATGCTCGAAGCCGAGTTGATTTTCCTTGAGTCTCTTTATTAAGTATAGCCGTTATGAAGAAAGAACTGAAAATCGTCATTGCTCTGATGTTGTGTGTGGCGTGGACGCTGCCAGCCAGTGCACAGACCACTGTAGAGAGTATCCGTAAGGAATATCAAGCCGTTCAGCAAGATATTGCCCTGATGATGCCTAATGAAGACGGGGAAACACCGTCCCCTCCCGTATACTATGACCTGAATGTGTCGCAGAACTTGCCGGGCACAGGTCCGCATCACGAACATATCCGGATGTACTATAATGAGTTGGAAGCGGACGAAGATGAGGTTTACCCGCCGCATTATCTGCGATTCACCACTGCGAAGTATAATTTTGCAGCCCGTGAGTTTTACGAGGAGTACCTGTACGACGCAAAGGGACAGGTGATGTTCATTTACGTCCTCACTCCCGATGTGGCAGATGATTTATCACCTTACGAGCTGCGGATGTGGTTTGATGGCAAGCGCCTGTTGCGTTTCTCTGCCAAGAAATACAAGGGGGAAGAATTGTTTAACGGCACGACCATTCCAGAGCCTTACCAAGGTGAGACAGACCGTTCCCGTCAGCGTGCCCTCCGTTTCCTTGATATGTTCAAAGGAATCGATGATAATACCTATCTGTAATATTTTGTTGCTGTATGGAAGATAACAAGAGACTGTTGTCGCTGGACGTGCTGCGTGGTATGACGGTGGCAGGAATGATTTTGGTGAACAATGGGAGTGGTGACTCGTTCGAGATGCTGGAGCACTCGGCATGGAACGGGTTGACACCCTGCGATTTGGTGTTCCCTTTCTTCCTGTTCATCATGGGAATCTCCTGTTATCTGTCTCTCTCGAAATGCCAGTTTACACCTACCCGTCACATACTCTATAAAGTGGTGCGGCGTAGTGTGTTGCTTTTCTTGATAGGTCTGTTTATCAACTGGTTTTCCATGGCGATGTATGGTGACTGGCTTGATTTAGGACATCTGCGTTACTTTGCCGTGTTACAGCGCATCGCACTCTGTTATTTCTTTGTCTCCATGTTCGCCCTCTTTGTGAATCATCGTTACATCATCCCGACCATCCTGGTGCTGTTGGGTGTGTATGGTGTTATTTTAATCGTGGGTGACGGATATGC
>DETG01000096.1:0-810 GCA_002361535.1 Prevotella sp. UBA3294 | reverse complement strand
GAGGATGCCAGTGTGAATATTCTCGGGCGTACCGACCGGTTTCTTTTTGGTGACGACCATCTTTACCATTATACCCCTGTAGACCCGGAAGGACTGCTTGGCACCATCTCAGGCATTGCTCATGTGCTTGTCGGCTTCTATTGTGGTCAGCTCATCAAGACGGCAGCCACCATCGAGCATAAGATGATAGGACTGTTTGCTGTCGGGACTATGTGTCTGATGGGAGGATATCTGTTGAGCTACGGACTTCCCTTGAACAAATGTGTATGGAGTCCCTCGTACATGCTCGTCACCTGTGGACTTGCTTCCTCTTTGCAGGCACTCATCATGTTACTGGTAGACGTGCGTTCGTGTAATCCGCTCTATTACAAGCCTTTCCAGATATTCGGAATGAACGCTCTTATCCTTTATGTGTGCAGTGAGTTGCTTGCCATCCTGTTTGGCAGTTGTGGTGTCTCTGCCATGATGTATGACATCCTCCATGCTGTTATCACGTCGTTGAAATGGTGCTCTCTCGCTTACGCTCTATCGTTTGTGGCAATTATTTTCCTTATTGGCTACGTGCTATATCGTAAGCGTATATTCATAAAATTGTAGGAAGTCGGGATTAAATATCCCTTATGCTGGCGCAAGCCATCATACAAATCTAAAAAAGTCTTGAACATTGAAAGCAAGCTTTCATGATTCAAGACTCTTTTATCTTTGTGATCCGGTCGGGATTCGAACCCGAGACCCACAGCTTAGAAGGCTGTTGCTCTATCCAGCTGTGCTACAGGACCAAACCTGCCTGAATTGTCCTTTACCAAAGGG
>DETG01000089.1:3115-12866 GCA_002361535.1 Prevotella sp. UBA3294 | reverse complement strand
GCCCGCATGCAGCTGAAGAATGCCAACTGCCTGATTCTCGACACACCTACTAACCACCTCGATTTGGAGTCGATCCAAGCATTCAACAATAACCTGATCCAGTTCAAGGGTAATATCCTCTTCGCTTCTCACGACCATGAGTTCATCAATACTGTAGCCGACCGCATCATCGAGTTGACACCGAAAGGCACCATCGACAAGCTGATGACATACGATGACTATATCTACGATAACTCCATCAAGGAACAGAAAGCAAGAATGTACGAATAATCTGGCACGGTATTTGTAATGTGGTTAAAAAAGAACAAAAAGTCTAAAGTTATGAGCGAAGAAAAGAAAATCAATATCGAAGACGGAAACGCAGAGGATACCGCCAACAAGCAGGAGATGAACGAGCAGGAGGCGGAAGAGACCGTTACTCCTGAAGAAAACGAATCCCAGAATCAGGAGGAGAATCAGGAAGAAGCCGACGAGAAAACGCCGTTGGAGAAAGCTGAGGAAGAGATTGCCCAGCTGAAAGACCAGTACCTGAGAGCACGGGCAGAATTTGAGAACTACCGCAAGCGTACGATCAAAGAAAAAGCCGAGTTGATACTCAACGGAGGAGAGAAGACCATCACCGCCATTCTCCCTGTGCTTGATGACTTCGAGCGTGCCTTAGCCGATAAGACAGATGATCCCGAGGCCGTCAAACAAGGCATGGAACTGATTTTCCATAAGTTCGTGAAAACACTCGAAGGACTGGGCGTAAAGAAGATCGAGACCGAGGATAAACCTTTCGATGTCGACTACCATGAGGCTATCGCTATGGTTCCTGGCATGGGTGATGACAAGAAAGGAATGGTGATCGACTGCGTTCAGACAGGTTACATGTTGAACGACAAGGTTATCCGTCATGCCAAAGTGGCAGTAGGGCAGTAAAAGTTCAAATTTCAAAGTTTCAAAGTTTCAATGACAAAGCGTGACTACTATGAGGTGCTTGGCGTTGACAAGAATGCCAGCGAAGACGAGATCAAGAAGGCCTATCGCAAGATAGCCATCAAATACCATCCAGACAGGAATCCAGGCAGCAAGGAGGCCGAGGAGAAATTCAAAGAGGCCGCCGAAGCCTACGACGTTCTCCACGACCCACAGAAACGCCAGCAATACGATCAGTTTGGTTTCGACGGTCCTAATATGGGCGGATTCGGTGGATTCTCTGGTGGTGGTTTCAGCATGGACGACATATTCTCCATGTTCGGTGATGTATTTGGCGGTCATGGCGGATTCTCCGGCTTCGGAGGTTTCGGTGGCGGCACTCGTCAGCCCGCCCAGCACCGTGGCTCCGATCTCCGTTTGAAGGTTCGACTGTCATTGCAGGAAGTAGCCTCGGGCGTTACAAAGAAATTCAAAGTAAAGAAAGACATCACCTGTCAGCACTGTCATGGTACGGGTGCAGAGCATGGCAGCAGCAGTGAGACATGTCCCACCTGTCATGGCAGCGGAGTAGTCACACGCACCACCCAGAGCCTCTTTGGCATGATGCAGTCGCAGAGTGTGTGCCCCACTTGCCAAGGTGAGGGCACCATCATCAAAGACAAGTGTCACGAGTGCCACGGCTCAGGTGTCGTCAAAGGCGAGGAAGTGGTGGAAATCAATATTCCCGCAGGTGTCGCCGAAGGGATGGTGGTGAATGTTCCCGGTAAAGGAAACGCCGGTATCCACAACGGCATCCCCGGTAATATCCAGGTATTTGTTGAAGAAGAGCCCAACGACACCTTCGTTCGCGATGGCAGTAACCTGATATACAACCTGCTCCTCGACTTCCCCACGGCTGCACTTGGTGGTACAGCTGAGATTCCCACTGTTGACGGTTCCAAGGTGAAGATCAAGATTGAGCCGGGCACCCAGCCTGGTAAGACCCTTCGTCTGCGTGACAAAGGACTGCGTGAAGTACAGGGTTATGGTCGTGACACCGGTGACCTCATTGTGAACATCAGCGTCTATGTTCCGAAGGAACTCTCCAAGAACGAGAAGAAAGCTCTTGAAGAACTGCAGAAGAGTGATAACTTCAAGGGCGACAGTGCCACGAAGAAGAGTATCTTCGACAAGTTCAGAAACTATTTCAGTTAAGTGATGAACTACGATCAGACCGTTTCCTATCTCTTTCATGTGACACCCGCCTTCGAGAAGATCGGTGCCGGTGCCTACAAGGAAGGACTGAGCAATACCCTTGCGTTGGATGCCCACTTCGGGCATCCACATCGTTTCTTCAAGACGATCCACGTAGCGGGTACCAATGGGAAAGGATCCTGTTCGCACACCCTTGCCGCCATTCTGCAATCAGCAGGTTATAAGGTTGGCTTATACACCTCGCCCCACCTTGTTGACTTCCGTGAACGGATTCGTGTTAACGGTAAGTGTATCAGTAAGAAACGCGTTGTTGACTTCGTCAAGAACGAGCGTTCTTTCTTCGAACCCCTGCAGCCATCATTCTTTGAACTGACCACAGCCATGGCCTTTGTCTATTTCGCCGAGCAGAAGGTGGATATCGCCGTCATCGAAGTAGGCTTAGGGGGAAGGCTCGACTGCACCAACATCATCACCCCACTCCTCTCCGTCATCACCAACATCAGCTTCGACCACACTCAATTCTTGGGCAGTACCCTTGACAAGATTGCCAGCGAGAAAGCGGGAATCATCAAACCACAGGTACCCGTGGTGATTGGCGAGACGACACCCGAGACAGCACCCGTATTCGAAGAGAAAGCCCAACAACTACAAGCCCCGTTATTCAAGGCCGAGACATTCCGTATGGACCAGTTCCTGGATCCTGCCTTGTCATCCCTTCAGTACGACGATTTGTCGTTCGAGCTGAAAGGCGACTACCAGCAGAAGAACAAACGAACTATCCTCTGTGCCATCCATGTCATGCAGACATCTACCGGTCTGGTGATCCCCGCCTCGGCCATTCAGAACGGAATGAGACAGGTGATTGAACTCACTGGGTTAGCCGGGCGCTGGCAAACCCTGCGCACTTTCCCACTCGTTATTTGCGACACCGGACACAATACGGGGGGATGGCAATACCTTGCCCCTCAAATCTCAGCACAACCCTGTCGGCAGCTGCGCATGGTCTTCGGCATGGTTGATGACAAAGACATCCGCACCGTGATGCAGCTGTTACCCAAGGATGCCGTCTATTACTGGACACAAGCCAGCAGCCATCGTGCCATTCCTTCCCAGCAAGTTCAAGCCATGGGACAAACCTATTCCCTGCGTGGCAACACCTTCCCCACAGTAGCAGAGGCCTACCAACAGGCATTGTCTGATGCCAGTCACGATGATTTCATCTTCGTAGGCGGCAGCAGTTATGTGGTAGCCGATCTACTCACCTCCCTTCAATAATCACTTTTCACATTGTATATTTTAGTGGGAAAGTGGTGACAAAATGCTGTTTAGGTGTTTTTAACATTCACTTTGTGTTATTTTATGGTGTTTCATTTGCAATTCTCGAATAAAATTCGTTACTTTGCAACTATGTTCAATAACTAAAAACTTAGGATATTATGAGCACAACTGAAACGCAAAATTTATGTGGCCTGAAAAGAGAAGATTTTCAGACCACGATAAACGGAAAGAATACCGATCTGTACATCCTGAAGAATAATCAGGGGTACGAAGTAGCAATCACCAATTACGGAGGAGCAATCGTTGCCATCATGGTGCCCGACAAAGAGGGGAATGTGGCCAATGTGATCCAGGGTAACGACAACATCAAGGCAGCAGCCAGCGGTGCAGAGCCTTATCTCTCCACCCTGATCGGACGTTTTGGAAACCGTATCAAGGATGGTAAGTTCACCCTTAATGGAAAGGAATACCATCTCGCCCTTAACGATGGCCCCAATTCCTTGCACGGTGGTCCTGCCGGATTTCATGCTCAGGTGTGGGATGCTTTCCAGATGAGTGATAACACATTGGTACTCAACTATGTCTCCCCCTATCTTGAAGAAGGGTTTACTGGTGAAATGAAAGTGACCGTTGTCTATACTTTCAGCGATGACAATGAGTTGATCATCGGATACATGGCAACAGCTAACAAGAAAACGATCATCAACCTTACCAATCACGGTTTCTTCTCATTGGCAGGTATTGCCGATCCCACCCCAACCATCGATGATCAGATTTGTGAGATCAATGCCGACTTCTACCTCCCCATCGACAAGACATCCATTCCTACAGGTGAGATCCTGAAAGTGGAAGGCACACCGTTCGACTTCCGCACACCCAAGCCATTCGGTCAGGATATCAATGCCGACAACGAACAGATTCAGAACGGCAGCGGATTTGACCACTGCTATGTACTCAACAAGAAAGAGGAAGGCGAGTTGAGTTTTGCTGCCCGTATCATCGAGCCCAAGAGCGGACGCACCATGGAGGTTTATACCACCGAGCCTGGCATACAGCTCTACACGGGTAACTTCGAGAATGGCTACAAAGGTCAACATGGGGCTACCTTCCCACGCCGCAGTGCCGTATGCTTTGAGGCTCAGCACTTCCCCGACAGTCCGAACCGTCCTTACTTCCCCTCTGTTATCCTCCGTCCAGGACAGCAGTATAAGCAGAAGACGATCTATAAGTTTGGTGTCATCAAATAAGATGTCATCCACCTTATTTATATTAGGACAATAGAATCACATTTCAAAAGAAACAAGCTTATGATGAAAATTGATCATGTAAGAAGCCGCTTTGTGAAGCACTTCGATGGTATGACAGGAAATGTTTATGCTTCTCCTGGTCGTATTAACCTGATTGGTGAGCACACCGACTATAATGGCGGATTCGTATTCCCCGGAGCTGTTGACTGTGGCATCATGGCAGAGATGCGTGCCAATGGAACGGAGGATACCGTGATGGCCTATGCTATTGATCTTAAAGACCGTGTTGATTTCAAGCTCAGCGACCCCAAGGGTCCAAAAGCCAGCTGGGCACGCTATATCTACGGCATCGCCAAAGAGATGCAGAAGTTAGGTGTTCCCGTGAAGGGATTCAATATCGCCTTCTCTGGTGATGTTCCTCTGGGAGCCGGCATGTCTTCATCAGCAGCCATGGAAAGCTGCTTCGCTTTCGGCCTGAATGATATCTTCGGTGACAACAAGGTGAGTCAGTGGGATATGGTACTGGCCGGACAAGCCACCGAGCATAACTATTGCGGTGTGAACTGCGGTATCATGGATCAGTTCGCCAGCGTTTTCGGACAGGCAGGTAAGCTGATGCGTCTCGACTGCCGCAGTCGGGAATTCGAGTATTTCCCCTTCAACCCGAAGGGTTACAAGCTCGTGCTCCTGAACTCATGTGTGAAGCATGAGCTCGCAGGATCTCCCTACAACGACCGTCGTAACTCTTGCGAGAACGTAGTAAAAGCCATTGCAGCCAAGCATCCCGAAGGAAAGTTCGAGACACTGCGCGACTGCACATGGGAGCAGTTAGAGGAAGTTCGCGCCGAGGTGGGTGAAGAGGACTACAAACGTGCTCACTTCGTGCTTGGTGAGAAAGACCGTGTGCTGGCTGTCTGCGACGCCCTGGTGGCTGGTGACTATGAGACTGTTGGAAAGAAGATGTACGAGACCCACGAAGGACTGTCTAAGGAGTATGAGGTATCCTGCGAGGAGCTCGACTTCCTGAACGACGTTGCCAAGGAGAACGGTGTCACTGGTAGCCGTATCATGGGCGGTGGCTTCGGCGGCTGCACCATCAACCTCGTGAAGAACGAGTTATACGACAAGTTTATCGCTGATGCACGTGCCAAGTACAAGGCAAAGTTCAACCGCGATCTGAAGGTCTATGACGTGGTGATCGGTGACGGCGCCCGTCGTCTCTGTTAACAGACAGACAATAACACCTATAATACTTGAACAGAGGCATGCCTTCCGGCATGCCTTTTTTGTGTATCTCCCTTTTTGTGTATCTCCCGCTCTACACACATTAAACAATTGCTTGAGGATCACCGGTTAATTATCTGACAACCACCGTCATCCGTTCCTTCTCATCCTTTTCGAATTTGCTCATACAAGCCCATGGGCAACTAACACCTATCATCAACCACACGAACCGTCTCATATCATTAGCATTTATCAACATGAGATTTGTATATAAAAACGTTTATTTCGGAACCAAACACCAAGGACTCCCGGAACAAAACAAATTGTTTTGTTCTCTAAAAAGGCCTTTTTTCGGGTGCAAGTAATAGGTTTTTTCAGAACAAAACAAATTGTTTTGTTCCAGCATATAGCTTTCTCAAATGTTGAAAACCGTGTTGTTACGTTCAAATTCTGTGTGCCGTCATGTTACAGAAACTTTGTGAAACCTGTATTTCAGAAAATAATCACGGAGAGAATTTGCGGGGGTGGTAGCAAAAGAGTATATTTGCAATCAGAACAATCAACTATCATGGAATCATTATGAAGAAGACATTCGTAGCCATTGCGCTGGCAGCAGTATGCGCCAGTGCATCCGTTCATGCGGCCAGTGCCGTGGAGAGTCAATCAGTACCTTACGTAAAACAGGACAATCAGCGTTACACCCTTCAGACAGGCGACCTCACGATGGTGATTGATGCCGCTGCGGGCGGTAAGATCCTGTCGTTAAAATACAAGGACAAGGAAGTGATCTCCCAGTCGAAATGGCCTGAGACTTTCGGCAGCACGTTCTGGACAAGTCCGCAGAAAGAGTGGAACTGGCCCCCCGTACCCGAGTATGACAAGCAGGCCTATACCGTGGAAGAGCAGGGAGAGGCCCTGTTGCTGACCAGTGGTGTATCGCCCCGTCTGGGCTACCGTATCGGTAAGTCATTCGCTGTAGATGAGAAACATCATGCCTTCGTCATCACCTACTCGATCAAGAACGAGGGAAAAGAGACGCGGAGTGTGGCCCCCTGGGAGATCACCCGTGTGCCGAACGAGGGTCTGATCTTCTTTGACGCACCCACCGAGGGCATCACCCCCGCAGGCCTGATGCCTTTCAAGTCGGAATGTGGCATCTCGTGGTATGCCACCGATGTGGCCAACGAGAACCGCAAGATCAATGCCGACGGTAAGGGATGGCTGGCCTATATCAACAACGGACTGCTGTTAGTGAAGAAGTTCCAGGATCTGAAAGCTGGACAGCCTGCACCCGAAGAAGCAGAGATTCAAGTCTATGTGAACAGGGGTAAGAGCTATATCGAACTGGAAAGTCAGGGAGCCTATACATCTCTTAAGCCCGGCGAATCGCTGCAGTGGTCAGTGAAATGGTATCTGCTGCCCTACGACCAAGAGGCGGCCCCATCGAAGAAACTTCTGAAATGTGTTCGGAAGACCGTTAAGTAATAGTTCCTGAAGTCCGCCCCTACCCCCTCCCTTTGGGAGGGGCCATGCGGACAGTCCACATTTTAATCCCGTTCCTTCGCTCCCCTTCCTCCCTTCTCTCCCATCTTTCCCATCATTTCCAACGCTAAATCAATAATCCAAACAAGAAGAAAACCACGTGCGAATAATTAAAAAGTGTCAAAATAACACTTCGAAACAATATTTATGTTATAAAACATATTAATTAGAGATACAACCTAAACAAATAATGTGTAATTTTACACCCAAATTAATAACATATTCTAAACAATCAACAAAATGAAAGGTATTACAAGAATGATGATGGGAACAGCCATGGCAGCCATGCTGTTCTCAGCCTGTAACTCCAGTAAGGAGAATCAGCTCACCGCTTCTGGCTTGAACCCAGCAGCTTTTGACACAACAATCAATGAAAAGCCCGTGAAGCTCTTCACATTAAAGAACCCCAATGGCATGGAGGTGTGCATCACCAACTTCGGCGGACGTATCGTCTCGCTGATGGTGCCCGACAAGAACAATAACCTGCAGGACGTGGTGCTTGGCTACGACAATGTGGCACAGTATGCCGACTCCGTGAACTCTCCGAGTGATTTCGGTGCCTCTATCGGTCGTTATGCCAACCGTATCAAGAACGGCTTGATCACCATCGACGGCAAGACCATCCAGCTGCCCCGCAACAACTTCGGACACTGTCTGCACGGCGGTCCTTCAGGATGGCAGTATCAGGTATATGATGCCAACCAGGCCAATGACTCCACCTTGGTGCTGACGATGCACTCTCCCGACGGCGACAACAACTTCCCCGGTAACGTGGAGGCCAGCGTAACCTTCATCGTGCGCAGCAACAACAGTCTGGATATCTCATACACTGCCACTACCGACAAGAAGACTGTCATCAACATGACCAACCACTCTTACTTCAACCTCAACGGTGATCCCAACCAGACCATTGAGAACCACATCCTGTATGTGAACTCATACTACTACACTCCGACCGACGAGACCTATATGACAACGGGTGACACCGCTTGGGTGAAGGGCACGCCGATGGACTTCATGGAGCCCGTGGAAGTAGGAAAGAACGTCAACAATTTCGACTACAAGCCTATCAAGAATGCCAACGGCTTCGACCACAACTGGTGCCTGGCCAGCTACCACGACGGCAAGGGCAATGAGAAGCAGCTCGCAGCCAGTCTGTATTCTCCCGTTACAGGCATCCGCTTAGAGGTCTATACCAACGAGCCGGGTATCCAGGTATATTCAGGAAACTTCCTCGAGGGAAAGGTGAAAGGTAAGAAAGGCATCGCCTATGCCAAGCACGCCGGTATCTGCTTAGAGACCCAGAAGTATCCCGACACCCCGAACAAGCCGAAGTGGCCCACAGCCATCCTGAACCCGGGTGAGAAGTACTACTCTCACTGTATCTTCAAGTTCGGTGTAGTGAAAGAATAAACTATTTTACTAATAACAATAAAGACAAAAAGAATCAATGAACAGTATTTCTGAAGCCATTGCGATGTCTGGGTTTAAGGCCATCGACTTCGTGATTCTGGTATGCTATCTGATCCTGCTGGTGTCCTTGGGTTTGTTCCTGAGTCGCAGCAAGGATGGAAAAGAGAAGAGTGCCAACGATTATTTCTTGGCTGGTAACACTTTGACTTGGTGGGCTGTGGGTGCCTCACTGATCGCCGCCAACATCTCTGCCGAGCAGTTCATCGGTATGTCGGGAACAGGCTACCGCGACGGTATTGCCATTGCCGCCTACGAGGTGATGGCCGCCGTGACACTGGTAGTGATCGGTAAGTTCCTCCTGCCTGTGATGCTCGACCGTAAGATCTTCACCATCCCGCAGTTCCTGCGTGAGCGTTATAACGACGGTGTGGGACTGGCATTCTCAATCCTCTGGTTGTTCCTCTATGTTTTTGTGAACCTTACCTCAGTGGCATGGTTAGGTGCTTTGGCCATCGAGCAGATCTTAGGTCTGCAGGGTTTGGCCGTGAGCATCTTCGGCATAGAGATCTCGATGCGTATGCTGATCATCCTCGGCTTGTTTGTCATCGCCGGTATCTATTCAATCTACGGCGGTCTGGCCTCTGTGGCCTGGACTGACGTGATGCAGGTGACCTTCTTAGTAGGTGGTGGTTTGATCACCGCTTACGTAGCCCTGAAAGAGATGGGATTGATCCTGGGAACCGATGCGTTAGGTGCCTTAGGACAGGTTTATAATGACATGACGACGGGCGTTCACGCTCAGGATGTGCACTTCCACTTGGTTATCCAGGAGAGTCATAATGCCAGTGCCTTCGCCAACGTGCCGGGTATCGCCGCCGTGGTGGGTGGTGTATGGCTCACGAACTTAGGCTACTGGGGATTCAACCAGTACATCA
>DETG01000089.1:2845-3013 GCA_002361535.1 Prevotella sp. UBA3294 | reverse complement strand
CCGGTTTCCTGAAGATCCTCATCCCGTTCATCGTTGTGCTTCCCGGTATCTGCGCCTACTATATCATGCAGAACCCCGAAACCTTTGCCAGCATGAACCTCGCAGGAAAGATCAACGTGGCCGATGATGCCTATCCCTGGCTGATCCGTAACTTCACACCGACAGGTA
>DETG01000089.1:1393-2731 GCA_002361535.1 Prevotella sp. UBA3294 | reverse complement strand
CCTCTACCCTCTTCACGATGGATATCTACAAGAAATACATCAACAAGCAGGCAGGTGACAAACAGTTAGTGAATGTGGGTCGTCTGGTGGCCGTTTGCGCCCTTCTCATTGCCCTCGTGGCCGTGAAGCCCTTGTTAGGTGGATTGGATCAGGCCTTCCAGTATATTCAGGAGTATTCAGGCTTCATCTATCCGGGTATCATCACCGTGTTCGGCTTAGGTCTGCTCTGGAAACGTGCTTCTTCCGTGGCTGCCGTATGGACTGCCATCATCACCATTCCATTGGGCGTGCTGTTCAAGGTCTGCTTCCCCGACGTGGCCTTCCAGTTCCGTGCCGGTTACATCTTCATCATCCTCGTGAGCTTCTTCGTGCTCGTGTCTTACTTAGACAAGAAGTACGTGAGCTGTGAGGCTCCTGCCGAAGGCGACAAGAAGAAGATGATGCTCTGGGCAAAGGCGCTGGGCTTCGCTGGCGTGGCCATGATCATCTGTGCCGCCCTCGTGGTGCTGATCGGTGCTTCACATGGTGTAAAAGATCCAGAGAACAACTTTATCGACTACCTGAACGATATTGGTTTCCAGGCATTTATCTTCTTCGGTGTGTTAGTAGGCTGCAATGCCATCTGGCTCTATAGCAATGCCAACGACAAGATCAGGGACGTGAAGGCTCTGCCTATCAACCTGAACCTGTTCTCCACAACACGTGGTTATACTTATGGAACCATCGGCATCTGTGCCATTACGTTCCTGCTGTATGCACTTTTATGGTAATCTATAATAATTGAGAGAGAGATTATGACAACTTTTTATGCTGCCCATAACAAGGCTTACGTTTCTGTTGACTGCATCGTTTTTGGCTTTGACAACAATAAACTGAAGTTGCTCATCGGAAAACGACAGATGGATCCAGGGCGTGGCGAATGGTCACTCTATGGCGGATTCGTAGAACCCAACGAGAGTCTTGACGAGGCTGCACAACGAGTTCTCTTCCAACTGACAGGTCTGAGACATGTCTATATGAAACAGGTGGCCACCTTCGGAGCCATCGACCGAGACCCGGGAGAGCGCGTGATCTCTGTAGCCTACTGCGCACTGATCAACGTAAAAGATTACGCAGTGAACCTCCTGCAGGAGCACGGTGTGGAATGGATAGAGCTGGGCAAGATGCCCAAGCTCTACTCCGACCACAACGACATGGTGAAGAAAGCCGTTGGCATGTTGCGCCGGCGTATCAACAGTGAACCGCTGAGTTTCAACTTGTTGCCCGACCTCTTCACCCTCACACAACTGCAACATGTGTATGAGGCAATCTTAGGCGAGGAGATTGACAAGCGCAACT
>DETG01000089.1:0-1360 GCA_002361535.1 Prevotella sp. UBA3294 | reverse complement strand
GACAAGCGCAACTTCCGCAAGCGCATCAAACAGATCGACTTTATCGAGAAGACAGAACTCATCGACAAAGAAACATCCAAACGCGGCGCCGCCCTCTACCGCTTCAACAAACGGATCTATTTGGAGGAGCCCACGTTTAAACTTTAAAAAAAACAACTATGTTAGAAGAACTGAAACAAAAAGTATTTAAAGCCAACCTCGACCTGGTGAAGCACAACCTCGTGATCTTCACCTGGGGAAACGTATCTGCCATCGACCGTGAAAAAGGACTGGTAGTGATTAAGCCGTCGGGCGTGAGCTACGATGAGATGAAAGCCTCCGACATGGTGGTGGTTGACCTCGCCACGGGGAAAGTGGTGGAAGGCGACCTGAATCCATCGAGCGACACACCCACACACCTTATATTATATAGGGAGTTCCCCGAAATTGGAGGCGTGGTACATACCCACTCCACCTATGCCACTGCCTGGGCACAAGCAGGTAAGGACATCCCCAACATCGGAACGACTCATGCCGACTATTTCCATGACTGCATCCCCTGCACCGATGACATGACGAAGGAGCAGATGCCGGAATATGAGAAAGAGACAGGTGTAGTGATCGTTGACCGCTTCCGTCGTGACAACATCAACCCCGTGCATACCCCTGCCGTGCTGGTGAAGAACCACGGACCATTCTCATGGGGTAAGGATGCCGATCAGGCTGTGTATCATGCCGTGGTGGCAGAGCAGGTGGCCAAGATGGCCTTCGTGTCGTTCTGTGTGAACCCGCAGACTACCATGAATCCGCTATTGGTGGAAAAACACTTCAGCAGGAAACACGGGCCGAACGCCTATTATGGTCAGAAAAAGAAATAACAGCCCCTCCCATCCTCCCCTTGGGGAGGTGAATAACAGGACACTGACAACTTACGGTTTTCCGAGAGGCTAATAGTAATTAATAACTCAAGACCCATACCCCTGTTTGGTCTTCCTCCCTTTGGGGGGATAAGAGGGGGGTTCCATTATGTTTGAAAATTTAGAAGTTTGGTGGGTAACTGGTGCACAGTTGCTTTATGGCGGTGATGCAGTCGTGGCTGTTGACGCTCACTCCAAGGAAATGGTGGAAGGATTGAACAACAGTGGTATCATTCCCATCAAAGTAGTATATAAAGGTACGGCCAACAGCTCCAAGGAAGTGGAAGATGTGATGAAGGCCGCAAACAACGATGACAAGTGCGTGGGTATCATCACCTGGATGCACACGTTCTCTCCGGCCAAGATGTGGATCAAGGGACTGCAGGACCTGCAGAAGCCGTTGCTTCACTTCCATACCCAGTATAATGCGGAAATACCATGGGAGACCATGGACATGGACTTCA
>DETG01000035.1:30420-30626 GCA_002361535.1 Prevotella sp. UBA3294 | reverse complement strand
CTTCGACTTCGAGGTTCCCACAGAGTTGGAAGGTGTTGACACCAATATCCTGGATCCCCGCGACACTTACGCAGATGCTGCTGAGTGGAACAAGAAGGCAGAGGATCTGGCCGGCCGCTTCATCAAGAACTTCAAGAAATACGAAGGCAACGAAGCCGGCAAGGCACTTGTGTCCGCAGGCCCGCAGCTTTAATTTGTTCCATATT
>DETG01000035.1:6513-30412 GCA_002361535.1 Prevotella sp. UBA3294 | reverse complement strand
GGCTCTCGTCGCTGCAGGTCCGAAACTCTAAGATTCGGTCCTTCACGGATACAATCATCGGCTCAGGTGCAAATAGGGCACCTGGGCCGATTTCTGTTTCTACAGGCCCGAACTTTTGATTTAGGTCAAAAATACACTAAATAATTAAAAAAATAATCTTTCCTGCTTGTGGGATTGTCAGAAACTATGTACCTTTGCATCGCATTCGGGAGAATGCATTCCGTTAAAGTTTTCATAGGTTAGTAGTTTGATAGATTTAAGGTAAAGATTATGTTATTAGATTTTGAAACAACTATGATGCTGGCGGTAACACTTGTTATGACAATACTTAGTATTGTATGTTTAGTTAACACCAACATCCGTTAGAATTGTTTTCAGGAGGCCGAAGTGAGTGATTCATATCGTCCTCTTTTTTTATTCCCTTTTCTCTTTCAACTCTAAACATAACTTAAAAAATGCTCATTTAATGAATAATTTGCATAATAAAGCACCCAAAAGGATTCCTTTTTGCGGATTTCTAAGTAAATTTGCACCCAAAAATCAAAAGCGACAGCTCATGAAAAGGATATTGATACCTTTCGCGATATTGTTCTCTGCGGTCATGGTTTGTACGTCATGTCTGAAATCAGACGATGATGATACTATCTATTATGATGACACTGCCATTACCACCTTTACCTTGGGAACATTGAAGAGGACGGTTCACACCACCTCATCGAAAGGCGCAGACAGCACCTATACCACCACGCTTACAGGTAGCGACTACCAGTTCTATATCGATCAGGAGAAACGGGAAATCTATAACCCCGACTCGTTGCCTTATGGAACGGACGTGGCTCATGTGATCTGTACGGTTACAGCCAAGAACGGAGGAGTCATTGCATTGAAGAGTGTCACCAGTGACTCACTGAGATATTATTCTTCCACCGACTCTATTGATTTCTCCACTCCCCGGCAGATGGTGGCCTATGCCAATAGCGGAAAGGCCTACCGTGCCTATACGGTGCATGTCAATGTGCATCAAGAAGAAGGGGAGGTGTTTAACTGGTCGGAACGTGCTGCACAGAGTACCTTGGCTGGGATGAAAGAGTTGAAAGCCGTGGCTTGTAACGATCATCTTTATGTGTTCGGCCAGCGAGACGGATACACGGTGGGATATGCCACATTGTTGTCTGATGGCTCAGATTTCACCCCTCTGGCCTTTAACTTCAAGCATCGTTTGGAGGCCGATGCCTATCAGAATCTTCTGGCTCAAGGCAACAACCTCTTTCTCCTTGATAAGGAAAAACTGTTGCGTTCTACCGACGGACAGGAATGGATAACGGTAAGTGCCCCTCACCTCACCCGTCTGCTGGCTGTCAGCAGTCTGAAGCTTTATGGCATGGATGCTGAAGGGAACATTTTGAGTTCTGCCGACAATGGCACCACTTGGATCGAAGAGCCAATGGGTGATGAGGCAATATGGCTGCCGCAAAGTTCTGTAAGCTATGCATGCTTCACCCTGAAAACCAATACCGATGTGGAACGTGTCATCGTAACGGGTAACCGCGACTTGACAACTTGGCCCAATGATGGCTATGCCATGGTGTGGGGGAAGTTGGAAGACCTCTCCAATCCTCTTCAGGCGAACGAATGGACTTACTATACTCCGTCGGATCATTCACTATATAGGCTTCCATCTTTGGCAAATCTCTCCATGTTTGCCTACGACGATGTGCTGATCGCTTTCGGTGGATCGGGCGTGGGAGCTTGTACGGAAAGCCCTTTCTCGACGACATATGTAAGCAAAGACGGAGGTATTACCTGGAAGGGCAGTACCCTTTATCCCCTGCCAAGCACATTGAAAGGGAGTGATATCCCCCATGCTGCAGCAGTAGATAGCCAGTGGTGTCTCTGGATCATCAACGGTGAGAATGGACAGGTGTGGCGTGGCCGTATGAACCGTCTGGGCTGGAAGAAGATACAGAAAGAGTTTCAATAACCCAGTGTAATATAATAAGGAGAACCGATTGATGAGAGTGTGCCGATCAGTATGCTGTTTCCTCTTCCTCACATCCACAATGGCAGGATATGCCCAGTGGGACGATGAGTACCGCATGGAGATCGGCGGTGGCGTGGGAATGGTGAGCTACGAAGGCGACTTCAACGGCAGTATCTTCGGAGATATGCAACCGATGGCCACCATCATGGTGAGAAGGATCTTCAACCCATATATGGGACTGGCCGCCACTGCATCATATGGTACCCTGAAAGGAGACTCCCGCAAGGTGAACACCTACTATCCTGAATGGCAGCAGTCCATGACGTTCAGCCACAAGATAGCTGATGTGGGTATCCGCTATGAGTATAATTTCTGGCCCTACGGTACAGGTCTCGATTACCGTGGTGCGAAAAGGATAACCCCTTTCGTATTCGCAGGTGTCGGAGGCACGTATGTCGATACCTCCCAAGGGGAGGTCATTACGGCAAATATTCCCATGGGTGTGGGTGTGAAGTACAAGGTTGCCACCCGACTGAACCTCGGTATTGAGTGGGCTATGCATTTCACCTTCAGCGACAAACTTGATGGTGTGGTGGATCCTTACCTGATTAAAAGTACCGGGGCATTCAAAAATCGCGACTGTTTCTCAGCCTTGCAGCTGACTCTCACATACAGTTTCATGGCAAAATGTAGAACTTGTAATAATGACAAAGATGACTGATCAGATAGACATGAGCCGCGTTCCGAATCATATTGCCATCATCATGGATGGTAACGGACGATGGGCCAATCAACGTGGCAAAGAGCGCAGCTACGGCCATCAGGCAGGTGTGGAAGCCGTTCGACGTATCACCACAGCGTGCGTGAACCTCGGTGTGAAATATCTCACCCTCTACACCTTCTCCACTGAGAATTGGAACCGGCCTATCGATGAGGTGACAGCACTGATGGGACTGATTCTCACTTCACTTGAAGAAGAAATCTTCATGAAGAACAACGTGCGGTTCCAGATGATTGGTGACAGGAAGCGTCTGCCCGATGAGGTGCAGGAAAAGATCCAGGAGCTGGAGGAGCATACGGCCCAGAATGATTCCATGACGTTCGTCATTGCCCTGAGCTATTCCAGTCGATGGGAAATCACCGAAGCAGTGAAGAAGATTGTCTCCGAGGTTCACGATATGGAGGAGCTCCCCCAGAATATTTTCAAGAGAATGAAGACCGGAGGCATTCGTGCAGAGGATATCACGGAGGAGTTCATCAGTCAGCATCTGCAGACAAACTTCATGCCTGATCCCGACTTGCTTATCCGTACCGGCGGTGAATTACGCATCAGTAATTACCTGCTGTGGCAGATCGCCTATTCTGAGTTGTATTTCTGCGATACCTTCTGGCCAGATTTCGATGAAGAATGCCTTCGTAAGGCTATCGTGAACTATCAGGGTCGTCAGCGCCGCTTTGGAAAGACCGAGGCACAGGTGGAAGAAGAGTGTCTCACTCCCAGTCCTAATCCCGAACAAGGCTCGCCTACCCATAGCCCTTCCCTGTGATGGCGGGGAATAATTATCTCTATAAGGAAAAATGACAGTTATGACTCAATACACAATAGATAAGAAGGGAAGCAGTTCACACCCCTCCATCTTAGGGAGAGGGTGGGGGTGTATCCTCCTTTTTCTGTTTTCATTTAGCACGATCGTTGCTCAGGAGAAAATCATAAACCCAGACATCACTTATGCCGGCATCCCCCGCGAATGTACTGTTGCTGGCCTTGCCGTGTCGGGAGTAGAGGGATATGAGGACTATGTGCTCACTGGAATCTCCGGTCTGTCGATAGGTCAGAAGGTTTCTGTACCTGGAAACGAGATCACAGAAGCCGTGAAACGCTATTGGAAACACGGACTGTTCTCTCAGGTTGTTATCTCTGCCGATTCACTTATCGGTGACAAAATATACCTGCATATCCATTTGGCCGTGCGGCCCCGTGTTTCAGATATACATTATATCGGTCTGAAGAAAAGTGAGCGCGAAGACATGGAGAAGAAACTGGGTCTGCTCAAAGGCAACCAGATTACTCCGAACATGATCGACCGTGCAAAGATTCTTGCCAAGAAATATTTTGATGACAAAGGCTACAAGAATGCTGAAATCTCCATCGTGCAGCGTGATGACGTGGCGAACAAGAACCAGGTGATCCTCGATGTTACGGTTGACAAGAAGATGAAGATGAAAGTGCATCAGATCATCATCGACGGTAACGAGAAGCTCTCCGACGGAAAGATCAAAGGAAAGTTGTTCACCAAAGGTGCTTTTAGCTCTATTCATGAGGCCGGTAAGCTGTCAACATTCCTGAAAAAGAAGAAGTACACCCCCGAGCGGTGGAAAGAGGACAAGCAGAACCTGATCGCCAAATACAACGAATATGGCTACCGTGATGCTACCATCCTCGCTGACAGTGTTTGGAACTATGATGATAAGCATGTGAATATCTATGTCAAGGTGGAGGAAGGACAGAAATACTACATCCGTGACATTAAATGGGTGGGCAACACTGTTTATACTACCGATCGTCTGAACGAACTGCTCACCTTGAAGAAAGGAGATGTCTATAACCAGAAACTCATGGACAAACGACTTCGTGAGGATGACGATGCCGTGGGTAACCTCTACTGGAACAACGGATACGTATTCTCCAGCATCGAGCCTACCGACGTGAATATTGTAGGCGACTCCATTGATCTGGAGATGCGCGTGCAGGAAGGACCACAGGCACGCCTCAGTCATGTGCGTATCCATGGTAATGACAAACTATACGAAAATGTGATCCGTCGTGAGTTGCGTACCAAACCGGGCGATCTTTTCTCGAAGGATGCCTTGATGCGTACTGCCCGTGAACTGGCTTCCATGGGGCATTTCGATCCTGAGGAGGTAAAGCCAGACGTGAAAACCAATGGTGAGGATGGTACCGTTGACATCAACTGGGACTTAGTGCAGAAATCGAACGACCAGATTGAACTTTCGTTGGGATGGGGCCAAACGGGTATCATCATGCGCGTGGGTCTCAAGCTGAACAATTTCTCCATGGCCAACCTCTTTAACAAGAACAAGGAGCACCGCGGAATCCTACCCGTGGGTGATGGTGAGGTGCTGTCAATAGGAGCCCAGACCAATGCCCGCTACTATCAGTCGTACAACGCTTCCTATTCCACCTCGTGGTTTGGTGGCAAGCGTCCTATCCAGTTCTCTGTGGGTGCATTCTACTCCAAGCAGAGTGATGTCTCCAGCAACTATTACAACACCGCCTACCAGTATAATATGTATAATTACATGTATGGCTATGGCAACTATGGCTATGGTGGATACGGTAACTATGGTTACAGTATGGAGAGCTTCATGGATCCCGACACCTATGTGAAACTGTTCGGTGCCAGCCTGGGATGGGGTAAGCGTCTGCGTTGGCCTGACGACTACTTCACGTTGAGCGCAGAGTTGTCATATACCCGCTATATGCTGAAGAACTGGCGTTATTTCCTCATCCAGAATGGTAACTGTAATAACCTGAACTTAGGAATCACCCTGTCGCGTGCTTCTACCGATAACCCGCTCTTCCCACGTAACGGTTCTGAATTCATGGCCTCTGTTTCTCTCACGCCGCCATGGTCATTGTGGGACGGCAAGGACTATAAGAACCTCGCCACCGACTATCAGGCAGCTGACTTTACGCAGCAGCAACAGGATAAGTATCGCTGGATCGAGTATCACAAGTGGAAGTTCAGAAGTAAGACCTACACAGCCCTTACAGGTGGAAACAAATGCTTCGTGCTGATGACACGTGTGGAGTTTGGTCTGCTCGGTTCCTATAACAGTTACAAGAAATCACCGTTCGAGACATTCTATGTGGGTGGTGATGGTATGAGTGGATACTCTACCAGCTATGCTGAGGAAACCATTGGACTCCGAGGCTACGAGAATGGTACCATCTCTTATACGGCAGCACGCGAAGGTGGAACCAGCGGAGGCTCCAATGCCTATGCCTACGACCGTCTGTCGTTGGAAATCCGCTACCCGTTCCTGTTGGGTAATACAACGATCTACGGATTGGGATTCGCAGAGGCTGGTAATGCTTGGTACGACCCGAAGAAATTCAACCCCTTCGACATGAAACGTTCCGCCGGTGTCGGTGTGCGCATCTTCCTCCCCATGGTGGGTTTGATGGGTATCGACTGGGCATACGGTTTCGACAAGGTGTACGACAACGGTTCGTATAAGCGTGGAGGCAGCCAGTTCCACTTTGTGTTAGGACAAGAGTTCTGATGATAATTGATATTTAATCATTAAGAAATAGATAAATACTGAAAATTGTTTAAAATCCATGGCGGGCCATTAACTTTCCGTTTTCGTGCTCGTCATATAATCGTTGAACCAATCATCATTGAGCCTATGAAGAAAATGATTATGATGGCCCTCCTCAACATGATGGCGATGACGGCAAGCGCACAGAAGTTCGCGCTCATCGACATGGAGTACGTGCTGAAGAATATACCCGCCTACGAGCGTGCCAACGAACAGCTCAACCAGGTGTCTAAGAGATGGCAGGCAGAGGTGGAGGCTTTAAACACCGAGGCACAGACCATGTATAAGAACTACCAGAACGAGGTGGTGTTCCTTTCGCAAGAGCAGAAGAAAGCCAAGCAAGAGGAGATTATGAAGAAAGAGAAGGAAGCCAGTGACCTGAAGAAGAAATATTTCGGACCTGAAGGTGAACTCTTCAAGAAACGCGAGGCACTGATGACACCTATCCAGGAGGAGATCTACAATGCAGTGAAAGATTTGAGCGATCTCCACGGCTACAGTATGGTGCTCGACCGGTCTTCTGATACCGCCATTATCTTTGGTAGTCCGAAAATCGATATCAGTAACGAGGTCTTGAAGAAACTGGGTTACGCTCGTTGAAAATTTGAAATAATAGAAAGATTGAAGAATTGAAATTAATATTAAGAATTAAGGAAATGAAAAAGATTTTGATTATGCTGATGTTGCTTGCACCAATGGCAACATTCGCACAGAAGTTTGGACATGTAGATGCACAGTCAATTATGCAGTCAATGCCTGAATTCATCAAGGCTCGTGGCGATCTGGAGGCATTGAGCAAGCAGTATGAGAACGATCTCAAGGCTATGCAGGATGAGATTCAGCGCAAGGCTGATGAGTATGAAAAGACGAAGAGTACGATGAATGCCACCAAGCAGCAGGAAACGGAGACCAACCTCAATCAGCTGATGCAGAAATACCAGCAGGCTTATCAGGACAACCAGCAGGAGCTGGCCAAGCAGCAGCAGGAGAAGATGGCTCCTATCATGAACAAGATTACTACAGCTATCAAGAATGTGGGTAAGAACGGCGGCTATGTGTATATCATGGACGTAAGTGCCGGTATTCCCTATATCAGTGATACGCTGAGCAAGGATGTGACTGCTGATGTGAAGGCTGAAGTAAACAAAATCAAGTAAGCATTCATGAAGAAACTCATCCTTTCCCTCTTTATCTGTGCACTGCCCCTATTGGCCAGTGCACAGGTGAAGTTTGGGTATTTCAGCTATCAAGAGGTCTTCCGTGCCATGCCCGACTATGAGATTGCACAGAAGAACCTTTCCGATCTCCGTGCCCAGTATGAGGCCGAGATGAAGCGTGCCGAGGAGGAGTTCAACAAGAAATACGAAGAGTTCTTGGAGGGACAGCACGACTTCGCGGTGCCCATCCGTCAGAAACGACAGGCGGAGTTGCAAGAACTCATGGAGAAGAACATCGCTTTCAAGGAGGAGGCACGTCGTTTGCTTGATGCGGCACAACGCGATGCCTATCTGCCGCTTCGTGAGAAACTCAGTGCTGCTGTCAGACAGCTGGGTGAGGAACGTGGCTACGCTCTCATTCTCAACACCGACAACGATAGTTGTCCTTATATCGATCCAGCCATGGGCGAGGATGTTACTTACCTCTTGAAAGATGTCCTCAAGAAGGATTCACAAAAGTAACGCTCCCACGTGCCCTCGCATCCTGCTCTCTCTTTTTACGTTTTTTCGAAATGATGACTCCAATCGGTGTATTCGACAGTGGTTATGGTGGCTTAACCATTCTTCATCAGGTGCGCCAGATGCTCCCCCAGTATGATTATCTGTACTTGGGTGACAATGCCCGTGCTCCTTATGGCTCCCGTTCCTTTGAGGTGGTATATGAATTCACGCGGCAAGCCGTATTTAAACTTTTCGACCGAGGATGCCGCTTGGTCATCCTCGGTTGTAACACCGCCTCCGCCAAAGCCCTGCGTAGCATACAGCAGAACGACCTGCCCCGTGTAGCACCAGATCGACGGGTATTAGGAGTGATTCGTCCTACGGCAGAGATTATCGGAAATCTCACACGCTCCCGTCATGTGGGCGTTCTTGCCACCGAAGGCACCATCCGTAGTGAGAGCTATACCCTCGAGATCCAGAAACTCTTCCCTGATATTCAGGTATCGGGCGTGGCCTGTCCGCTGTGGGCAGCCATCGTTGAGGCCAATGAGGCCGACAGTCCCGGTGCCGACTATTTTGTGGAGAAGCGTATCCGTCAGCTGATGCGCAAGGATCCCCTTATCGATGCGATTATTCTGGGTTGTACCCACTATCCCCTGCTGATGTCGAAGATAGTGAAATATGTCGATCCCGGTGTGCGCATCATCCCGCAGGGCGAATATGTGGCCACCAGTCTGAAGGATTATCTCCTTCGTCATCCCGAGATTGAGCAACTCTGTTCTAAGAATGCCACCTGTCATTACCTCACTACTGAGAGTCCGGAGGCTTTCCGCAAGAGTGCTCAACTCTTCCTGCATGAGGAAGTGGATGACGTAGAGAATGTTTCTTTGGAGTGAAACACCCGAGGCTCGCACCGATCTTTCAAAGTGATCAGTCGAGCCATTCCCAATCATCTATGCCACGAGCATGAGCAGGGCCAGTGCCGCCGCCACTGCCGATGCCGGCGGCACCGCTGTAGCTATTGGTGGCGATGAGCTGGCCCGAATTGAGAACCTGACCGTAGATGTTGAGCACGGCATTGTCTTTCAGTTCCACTTTCACACCACCCGTCACGGTGAGCGTTATGCCATCAGGAATGATGAGATGGACATTGTTGCCCATAAAAGCTTAGGATTATTTTTTCACTCTAATTATTTGCATTCTCTTCGCTAAGTTGAAATTTTATACTATCTTTGCAAAGACAAATTCCAATGATGACGTCAAGCTCAGTCTTATCGAGCGATTGAATGTGGAACTCATCAAGGCCGAGGAATCAAATAACTGACTCACTTTTCGCCAGAATAATCTTGCTCCACAACATTCGAGATTCTCGGCATTCTATGTGTGAGAAATTGTCAGGAAAATTCGCAATTATTTAAGGGTTGTGAAAGAATGCTAATTGGAAGAAAGGGAAACTCCTGAGTGTTCGGAAGTGTCTAAAAGTGCCTTTTTGTGCAAGTAAAGTCTGGTTGGGATCCAAGTAAAGTCTCATTGGGATGCAAGTAAAGTCTGATTTGAATCCAAGTAGAGTCTAAGTAATGTTTACGTAGGCTCTGTTTAGGGTTGTTCCAGACTTTACTTACACCTGATCCGCCGTTATCTACGACTCGTTCCGCCGTCACCATCCACATGTAGATGCCGTCGGAACGGGTGAAAACGCCGATCGGAACGACCCTTAGATGACGTTTCTTCGAAAAAGCATAATTCTTACTTTTGAATGTTTTGTTGGATGCCCTTACGGGCAGAAATCCTACAAAATCTATCCAAAATCAAACAAAATCTATCACCCAAAAACAAATCAACAACACAGGTATTTGTAAGATTTTGTTTAGATTTTGTTGGATTTCTCGCCGAAGGCGACCCTCAAGAAAGTATTTTTAGTCCTTTTGCTTCACAAAAACGACGTTTTCATCACCTAAAAACGTTGTTTTTGCACCCTAAAACCTATGTTTTTGGAGTCTAAAAACGCTGTTTTCGCGAGCCAAAAATGGCGAATTTTCACAATGCGCTCAATATCAGCAACTTACCAAACTTCGTGAGAATGGCGTTTTCCCGACCGAAAGGGCGCTTGGTTCTTAAAATGCGCGTTATTTGCGTTAAACGAAGTTAATTCGTCAAGATAATTCAGAAAATTAACAATTAACGATCAAGAATTGTCGCCTGCGGCGAAGAAGTTGGAAACGAATGGAGTTAACTTATCCCCTTCGCCGCTGTAGGAAGAACTGTCGTGTAGCAAGGAAGAAGAGGGCGGAGCCGATGGCATTGTCGATGGCCACCATCCAGAACGTTGCCGTGTAGCCGAGATGTTCTGCTACCAGACCGCCTAACAGGATCCCGATGCCGAAACCAATGTCCCATGCGGTGAGAATGGAGCTGTTGGCAGTGCCCCGTTCGGTGTTCTTTGCCACGGCAATGAACATATTCAGGAAAGCGGGATACATGTGACCGTTTCCCAGACCGATGAGGATGGCAGAGCCATAGTATCCGAACTGGATGAGTGTGGGTGAGGAGAAATGGGCGGTGACGGCGAAGAGGGTGTATCCCACGAGAGAGATGACGATTCCTTCGGCGGCATTATGTGTGAGATGACCTTTCCGCAGCTCGGCGGCTCCCTGCAGTCGGCTACAGAACAGGCCAATAGACAGCAGCATGAAATAGGTGCCCGTACCGCTGGTGATGCCGAGTACCTGCTTACTGTAGATGGCGAGGTAATTGCTCAGTACGCCGAAGCAGAATCCGAACAGGGCGATGTTGATGGCCATGAGCCAGGCACGTGTGAGGAAGAAGCGGTCGAGCGACAGCTTACTCTTGTTGCGCACCAACTCTTTGGTGGGTACATGCACCGTGGCATCCACGAGCATGCCGAATCCTGCCACGAGAAGAGCCAGCCAGAAGAGCAGAGTGAAATTGTCGGTGGCCTTGTAGATCCAGATGCCGATAGAGGGTGCGATGGCCATCGAGAGGTTGTTGCTCAGTCCGTAGTAGCCGATGCCCTCGTTGCGACGACTCGACGGGAGCACGTCGATGGCCACCGTACTGTTTGCCACGGTGAGTGCTCCATAGGGTGCACCATGCAGTGTCCTCACGATGGCGAACATCAGCAGGGTGCCCGCCGCGATGTATCCGGCGAAGCAGGCGAAGAACAAGAAGAAGCAGGTCATCAGCACCGTCTTGCGGTTGAAGGTATCAACAATGAAGCCGCTGAACGGACGGGTGAGCAAGGCTGCCAGTGTATAGCCCGACAGCATCACGCCGATGGTATCCTTCGTGGCACCGAACACCTCGTTCAGGTAGAGGGGCAGCAGGGGTGTGAGGAGATAGAAGGCGAAGAACAGCGAGAAGTTCGCTGTCATCACCTTGATGTAGTTGGCGTTCCACAGACGTTCCGACATGACCTACCTTTCACTTTTCTCGCTGCATTCCGGACAGAGTCCTTTCAGCACATAGTTGACACTGTTCAGGGTGAAGCCGTCGGGCAGGGGCACCACGGGCACGTGGATCTGCTTCAGGCAGAACGTACGGCGGCAGCGTTCACAGAAGAAGTGGGTATGCTCATCATCGATATCCTCACCACAGTCGCAGTCGTCGGCGCATACGTTGTATTTCAGCGACCCGCTGCCATCATCCACGGCATGGATCAGTCCGTGGAGGAGGAACAGCGACAATGCCCGTGAGATCGTTGACTTATCCACGGTGGGAAGGAGCCGTTCTAACTCAGGCAGTGACACCATCTCATCGCCCCGGCACATCTGTCGCAGGATGAGCAGACGTGTGGCCGTGGGTTTGATCTGTCGGTGTTCTAACTTATGTAAAAAGAATTCTTCATCGGTCATCATACAATATCACTATGTTACTCGTCATGAACGCTGCAAAGGTACGAATAAGTAAGAGAAAAGCCAAATAAAAATGACCTTTTGGATAATAAATGCGGTCTTTTCACGGTTATTGTTGAAAACAAATCCTACAACATGATAACCCAATGAACGGCTACAAGACAAAAGAATACGGACAACCCGTGAAACGGTATGTGCAGACCATGGAGCTGCGCGACGACGATGACTTGATCCGACAGTATCGCGAGGCACACGATGCAGCACATTTCTGGGATGAGATCAAGCAAGGAATCAAGCAGGTAGGAATCTTGGAGATGGAAATATACATCTTAGGAAACCGCTTGGTGATGATTGTGGATGCCCCTCTCGACTTCTGCTGGGAGGAGGCCATGAAAAAACTGGCCACATTGCCCCGTCAGGAAGAGTGGGAGCGGTATGTGGCCCGTTTTCAGCATTGTGACGCCCACGCCACCTCGGATGAGAAGTGGCAGATGATGGAGCGGATGTTCTATCTGTACGAGAAATAACTGTCTCTTGCTCTTAGAATCCTACCAGGATGCGGAACACCTTGGCGGGAGCGGCAGCCCACTGGCGCATGGCATCGATGGCCGTCTGGGGTGTTGCCACGGCAGAGATCAGTTCGTCTTTCGGATAGTCGCGGTTCTGCTGCATGTAATGGATTACGGCACGGAAGTCGGCAGGCTTGGCGTTGCGTGACCCACGGATGTCGAGTTCTTTCTGTACGAAGAGCTTCGTCACGAACTCCGTGCCACCCTTGGCATAGCCGATGAAGACGATGCGCCCCGTGAAGGCCACCTCGTTCACAGCCTGATTCTGTGTGAAGGCGTTTCCCACTGCCTCGATCACCACATCGGGTCCTAACCCCTCTGTCAGTTCCATCAGACGGGCATGCAGGTCTTCGGTCTTCGAGTTGATCACTTCGTGGGCACCCATCCGTTTGGCCAATGCGAGCTTTTCGTCATCGAGGTCCACGGCAATGACGGTGGCCCCCCTCAGACTGGCACGTACGATGGCACCGATGCCGATCATGCCGCAGCCGATGACCAGTACCCTGTCGATGTCGGTCACTTCGGCACGGTTCACGGCATGGAAACCTACGCTCATCGGTTCGATCAGTGCAATCTCCTTCTCGGTGAGTCCTGTGGCAGGGATGATTTTCTGCCAAGGCATCGCCAGGTATTCACGCATGGCACCGTTGCGCTGCACACCTAACGTCTCGTTGTGCTCACAGGCGTTGGCACGCTCATGACGACAGGAGGCGCAGTGCCCACAGTTGCTATAGGGATCAACGGTCACTGCCATTCCCACCTTCAGGCTTGCGGGCACCTCACTGCCCACGGCAGCAATCACCGCACTCACCTCATGACCGGGGATGACGGGCATCTTCACCATCGGGTTCCTGCCTAAGAACGTGTTCAGGTCGCTGCCGCAGAATCCCACATACTTCATCTTCAAGAGCACCTCATTGCTCTTGATCTCAGGTTTCTCTAATTCTACCACCGCCATTTGCTGTTCGGCGGTTATCTGTACTGCTTTCATTATAAGTTTTAAGTAATAAGTTTCAAGTGATAAGTGATAAGTGTGATGACCACGATGGGTGTATCATCGGGTGGAAGGTCTGCTCATTCCGACATATTCTTGATATACGGTAGCTCCACCAGATGATCGAAACCATAGAACCGTCGGGCATTCTCACCTAAGAACAGAACTTTCTCCTGCTCAGACAGCTCCTTACTCTTCGTGACGAAGTCGTATGACATCCTGTAGGTGATGGCGGTGATGGTACGGGGATAGTCGGAACCCCACATCAGCTTCTCGATGCCTGCGATGTCGATGGCTTCGCGGATGGCACGGATAGCCCCATGGAAAGGATAGAACTCACTGTTGAAGAGCCAGGTGATACCACCCGACTCGATCATCACATTCGGATGACGTGCCAGTTTGATCTGCTCCTGCCATCTGGGGGTGGTGGGCATGCCGAAGTGTCCGATGGCGATCTTCAGACCGGGGCATTCCTCGATAATCTCCTTCATCTCGGCTACATGGGTATCACCGTCGGCGAGATCCACAGAGAAGATCACGCCGCGGTCTTCCATCACATGGAACATCCGCATCATCTCATCGGTGGTCATCAGGATACGACGGTCGTCTAACAGCAGACGGTGGGCGGGGATCTTGATGGCTTTGAAGCCACGGTTGATCAGCTCCTCTGCCTGCTGGGCGAAGCCAGGGTGGAAGTAATCTGCCATGCCGCAAACGAAAAACCGGTCGGGATAGCGCTTCTGCACCTCTTCTAAATAGTCGTTCTGGATACCGTCGATGAACTCCTGGGTTACCACGGCTGCCGACACCTGCGCATAGTTCATGTTCGATAGGAACACCTCGGCGGAGTTACGGCCATCGATCATGAAAGGCGGTACCATCTGCACCTCCTCACCAAGGAACATGGAACGCCCGTTGTCTAAGGTCTTGATCACCTTTCCGTTCCACGTCGTGTCTTGTCTGAGCCATAAATGGCTGTGTGCATCAATAATTTTCATATCATTATTAATTATTATTTCATCACTCTTTTCTTTGGCGCAAAGAAAAGAGACAAAAGAAACATCCACCCTAACCAAACCTTCCCCTATATGGGAAGGCTTAACCGCGACTCCCCGTCGCTCTTTCACTAAGGTAAGCTCGCCCCATCAGAGGGGCGGCTTGGCTTTTTTTCGGCTGGCGCGATGAACTCAGTTGCTATTCTCGCTCCCCCGCTCCTCTCCCTCCCTTTGGGAGGGTTGGGGTGGGCTCCGCTCCTTAAGTGTTCTTCCACCTCACCCTCATCTGATCGCCGATGATGCCCTGCACCTCCTTGACTAACTGCTCATCCATGGGAGCATTCACGTAGTCGATGTTCTTCAGTACATTCTTGGGGTTGGCAGAACTGAAGAGGGTGGTGGCGATGCGGGGGTTCAGATGGGTGCTGTATTGCACGGCCAGTTTCTCGATGGGATAATCTTTCTCAGCACAGTGGGCAGCGGCTTTCCTGCATGCTTCCTTCAGACTCTCGGGAGCCGGATGCCAGTCGGGGGCACCTCGTTGGGAGAGCAGTCCCATGGAGAATGGCGATGCGTTGATCACGCCGATGCCGTGTTCCTCGAAGAAGTCGAGGTAGTCGAGCAACAGCTCATCGTTCAGACTGTAATGACAGAAGCAGAGCACCGACTCCACCGTACCGGGTGCGGCATGTTCAATCACCCATTGCAGATTCTCGGGCTGTAGGTCGGTGATGCCCACATGTCTCACCACCCCTTTCTCGCGCAGGGCTACCAAGGCTGGCAGTGTCTCATCGACAATCTTCTGCAATCCGCCTTCACGGTCGGCCTGGAACTCCACATCGTGCACATTAATCAGGTCGATATAGTCGATGTTCAGTCGTTCCATACTCTCATACACGCTGTCGGTAACGCGCTGTGCGGAGTAGTCCCAGAGGTTCACGCCGTCTTTACCATAACGCCCCACTTTCGTGGAGAGGTAGTATTTGTCGCGTGGAATATCTTTCAAGGCCATGCCCAAAACGGTCTCCGCTTTCAGATGACCGTAGTAGGGTGACACATCGATGAAATTGATGCCATGGTCGATGGCGGTGTGTACGGCCTGGATACCTTCCGTCTCGCGGATATCATGGAACACCCCGCCCAAGGAGGAGGCACCGAAGCCTAAATTCGACAGTTTCATTCCTGTCTTTCCCAGTTCATTATATACCATAATCTATATTTTTATGTAAAACGTTATGACGAATCATTTGTACCCTCCATCACGGTGCTGCAGCCTCTGCCATCAACTGGCGGAACAAGGGATTCATAGCGAGCACCTGCGGGTTCCCCGTCAGGATGAGTTGCCGGCGCGCCCTTGTGATCGCCACGTTCAGCTTCCGGTCGATGAGACGCGACGAGCCGTCGGCATCGCTCTCAATGAACGTGTTACTGGTGAGGAACTCTAACTGGTAGGGATGCTGGATGGTGAAAGAGTAGATGATGACATCGCGCTGACTGCCTTGATAACGCTCCACGGTGTCGATGGAGATCTCCGACAGCAGAGGGATCTGCAATCGTTCGATCTCCTTGCGGATGACGGCAATCTGATTCCGATAGGGCACGATGACACCGACAGTGGTGTGGGGACTGAACCGGTCGCCGTATTGCTCATAGAGCTGACGCAGTTCCTCGGCAACGATACGTGCCTCGTCGGTATTCACCTTGTCGGAGAGTCCTGGATGATGACAGAACCGCGAGGGGATGAAACGCACATTGGCATGGTACTTCTCCTGTTGGTGGGGAAGCGGTACGGGCTCGATGTGCTCATGGGGGTAGAACATCCTGCAGGGAAAGTCGGCAATGGCAGGATGCATCCGGCCCTGTCGGTGGAGGATCCCTTTTACGGGATAGGCGGCATAGAGCGTTGACAACCGTTCGAAGAGCGAATGCCGACAATTGGTGAGGCCGATAGCCCGCAGCTGTGGGACATTTACCTCACTGTCGTGCTCCGACTGCTGCACGACCGCCGGGAGTTGCTTATGATCACCGATCAGGATAAATTTGTCGATGCAGCACTGACCGTCGTGATGGGCAGACAGCAGACCGATGATGTCGGGTTCCAAGATCTGACTGGCTTCATCTACGATGGCCAACGAGAAATGTTTCAGGTTAAATATCTCGGGATGACCTGATAGGGTGGTTGTGGTGCCTACGAGGATGGGTGCCCGTCGGATACGTTCGCTCATACTGTCTAAACGGGGGCACGACTCGATGAGGCTTCCGATGAGGTAAGGATGGAAACGGGGATCACAGCGATGAGGACTGCCGATGCGAATGAAATCCTTCCCAGCCTCGACGAGCATGGAACAGATTTCATCCACAGCACGGTTGGTGTAGGCTGTGAGAAGGAGGGAGGAGGACTGCCGGAGAGCCTCTTCCACCAGGAAACGAAGTGCCATGCTGGTCTTCCCCGTGCCTGGCGGTCCTACCAGCAGATAGCAGTCTTGTGCCTGTTTGGCCTGTAGCACGATCTCATCGTAGTGGGGATGATAGCTGCGTGACAATGACAAGGAGCGATCCACCCGTGGTTCACGCTGTCCTAACAGCAGATCTTTCCGCTCCTTAGGAGCAGAGATGAAGGTATGCAGGGAACGGATGGCAGTGGTAGAGGTGTCGGAAGGGGCATGCTCGATGGCATAGAATGAGGTGGGGGAGGGAGCGGAGGGGGATGGGATGACGAAGAGCTCGGGGTTCTGCTGTCCGTCGGCGAGAATCACAGTGATCTCATCTGTCTGGATGCGCTGGAGTGTTCCTTTGAACAAGATACTTTTCCGTACATCGGGTTCCGTCCCATCCTGATAGGAGTAGAGGAAGATCATGTCGCCTGTGCGGAAGTTCGGCAGGAAGTCATCACCCTGAGCTGGTATGCAGAATGTCAGGGTGTCGTAGCCGTTGTATTCGGCACTCTTCTCTTTGTGGATCAGTGTGAGACGCGTATAGATATTCCCCGTTTCGATCTTCTCTGCCAAGGGCATGTTCCACAGATCGGAACTGCAGGTGCTCACCCCTTCCTGGGAACCTAACCGGGTTACCCGCTGCTCACGATAGACGAAAGTCATCATCGTACAGTAATAGGCTCGTTCTAACTCAGACATCTCCCGTAGCGGCTGGCACACAGCCTGCAGCGACGGTAACTTCCACGTCAGGAAGAAACGGTCGTGCAGGTTTTTCACGTTCACCGTTTCCGGACGGATACTTTCAAGGATACTCTCGAAGCCGTGACGGGCCACATGGAGATCCCATGTCACAATCAGGTTGCGCAATTGGATGGCTTCCCGGAACAGACTTTGCAGGTAGTTGACCACGATCAGTCCTTTTTCAGGGGGATATTTCGAATAGAGCAGTCGCATATCCACATGGTCGAAACCTAAATGGAAATTATAGCGTAGCACACCATAATAGAGCAAGAGCTGCACATAGTTGGGCTCGGGCATCATACTGCCGTGCTCATTGGGACGACCGGTTTCCACAAACCAGTTCCTGCCTGATTTCTGCTCTACGAGTAATTGGAAATCGGTGGTCATCAGGTCAACACGTCCGGTGATCCCCAAGCGCTCACAGATAAAGGTAGGTTCGAGGAGCGCCTTTCGTTTGTCGGTATGCTCGAAGAGCGTTGTGACGGTCTGGTGGATGTTGGCTGCCTGTGTGTGGGCATCACGCATGAATTGCTCTGACTGGAAGTCAGGACAGGTGCAGAATTCCATGGCTTTCTGCTTGAAACTGTTCATGATGGTGGTGTTCACCCGGCTCTCTCCGTTGTTCACGGCATCGTCGAGGGCTTTCCCTGCAAAATGCCCTAAGAGGATAGCCTGTGAGAGTGCCGATGGTTCCATGCGGTGGAGCGTGTAGTTTAGTGGGTGATGGCCGTAAGACTCGAAGCAACGGGCAATACTGCTGATGTCGATGAGGAAGTCGGGCTCCACGATGATCAATGCGGGCTGCCATCTGTCGGCTCCTTCATTCTTCCTGACACTGAGCATGTTCAGTTGCATGCCCTCCTGCAGGATATCCTTGAGGTAGCGCAGGTGATCGGCAGTATAGTCGATGAACAGGGTGTCAGAATGGTTCCCCTGCTCTGTGGTCACGGTGATGCTCTCTTCATCCCATGCCTCCACCACACAGCGCAGATAGTCGTAGTAGGGTTGATAGACGTTTTCGTAAGGTTTGTTCGTATGGGGAATGCGGGTGGCAACGGCATGTGGGATAGGGGTCTCGAAGACTGCCGAGATGAAGAGACTCAGGGCACGGATATCGTACAACAGATCCTCGGCAGTCAGATCCTCACGATGGTTACTGTGGCGGCGCATCGCCTGAATGGCGATACGGTCTTTTACAGCGATGCGATGTCTCTTGCAGAGGTAGTCCACCTGTGAGAACAGGTTTCCGTAAGCTTGATTTGTGTCGCGGATACCCTCATGACAGGCCATGACGAGAAGGCGGTGAATGAAGTGGAACAGATGGTAAGTATCGGGTGATGGGTGGCTCGTATGATCACCTGTGGCTTCGGTGGATCGTGAAGCGGCAGTTGGGAGCTGATCCAACAACTCACTGATCTGTCCGAAAAGTTCTTCGGCAGACACCCTGTATAGTTCATTTTGACCATTCACCATTGACCTTCAACCTTCAACCTTTGACCTTTGACCTTTGACCTTCGACCTTTGACCTTCAACTTTCGACCTTCGACTTTTAGGAGGATACGATGGGTTAAGGTTGGACTCCTATCCTATCAAAATAAGTGATGATTTCTTCCCAAGTCTTGAAGGTGGCATCGCCTAATTCGATTCGTGTTCCCATGAATGTCGTGGAGCCGTTATCGGGGGTAGGGTCGATGAGGTAATCACCATAGAGTAGGTCTTTTCGGTTTGTAAACACAATATGCTGGTAGGCGGGTACGTTGACCACCTCTTTCACCCAGTCGTGCACTTCCTTGATATATAGGTTGTCATTATCGGGTGCTTGGGCTACGATATAGATATTGTATCTTTCTAACAAGAAACGGAATGCCTTCATTGCACTTGATTGCTGCATGCCACGGTAGTCGCGAAGGGCATCGATGGTGATATAGATAATGGGACGTTCTCGCCTTTCTTGTTTGTCATCGATCCACCGGATCACAGGCATCACACTATGGTAGAACACCTTGTCGTTGGTGCGGTGCTCCCCGTGGAAAGAGATGCCTTGTGTGTAATGTTCCATGTAGAGATCGTAGGTGTCCACCAGTTCGTCTCTGTCACCAAAGAGAGCCCACACCCTGTCGTGTTCCCCTTCGTCGCCCGCATGACTGAAGCATCGTTCCTGCATGTCGCGGTACTCCTTCACCATGGCTTTGGTGACGATAAACTCTTGGATGCCGTCCTTCCGAGGGTTCTGAAACACCTGCTTCCCCGTCATGCCATGCGCCCCCATCGTATCGGCAATGCGGAAGGCGGGATTGATCAGGATACGGTCGAAGCCATAGAGCATCTCTGTGTACATTCCTCCCATCGACGTGCCGATGATCAAGTCGGGCTTCTCGCGCTCTGCCATCGTCTGAAGCATGGCAAAGCCCTCCTCGGGATGCACAGGGATATCCTCGGCGATGACGGTGGCATGGGGCAGCATCTCGCGGATACGGGTCACCGTGCCTGATTGTGCCGATGAGCCAAAGCCATGTACGTACATAATCTTCTTCCCGTTCATGATGTCGGGATATTGTTTGATATATTTGTTCTCTTCCATCCTCTTCTGTCCTTTCCTACTATTATCTTTGCAAAGATAATTCTTTTTACCGGCTTTAACAAGAATCCCATATAAAAAAGTTTCTTGTTATTTGGCATTTCTCTCTTTTATTTGTATTTTTGCATCGAGAACTTTAACGAAATGACGATGGTTTCCAATCCGCACATTCAGAAGAGAAGATATGTCAGTGAGATACAAGACTACCTGCTTATCGCATTTGCCATGTTAATAGGCAGTGTGGGATGGGTGGTGTTCCTGTTACCAAACGAGATCACCATGGGAGGATTGCCGGGCATCTCCTCTATCATCTACTGGGGATTCGGGGTGCCTGTACAGGTGTCGTATTTCGTGCTGAATGCCATCCTGTTGGGTATCGCACTGAAGGTCATGGGCTGGAAGTTCTGTGTGAAAACGATCTATGCCGTGGTCTTGTTCACTTTCTTCACATCGGTGGTGCAGTCGTGGGCTGCCAACCTCCATCTCTTACACGACCAGCCTTTCATGGCAGCCATTGTGGGAGGTGCTTTTATGGGTCTTACTTCTGGTATCGGCCTGTATTGTAATGGCAGTACAGGCGGTTCTGATTTGGTGGCGGCGATGGTGAACAAATATCATGATATCTCTTTGGGAAAGATTATCCTGATCTGCGACCTGGTGATCATCACTGCCAGTTATCTGGTACTGCACGACTGGGAGAAAGTGATATATGGCTTCGTGGTGCTCTTCGTGGGCTCATTCTGCGTGGATCATTTCGTCAACTCCATGCGCAGTTCGGTACAGTTCTTCATCATCTCACAGCAGCATGAGGAGATCGGACGGCTCATCAACCAGAATGCCCAGCGGGGATGCACGGTCATCAACAGCCAAGGCTTCTATTCCGGCAAGGAGGTGAAGATGCTGTTCGTGCTGGCACGGCGGAATGAGTCGCAGCGCATCTTCCAGATTATTGAGGAAACCGATCCCCATGCCTTCGTCTCGCAATGTCCGGTAATTGGAGTTTATGGACTGGGCTTCGATCAGTTCAAGTAAAATGATCATAACCACTAAAACTACCTTATATGGAGAAACGTATCAAAATAGGTCTTTGGCTGATTGTCGCATTCTGCGCTATGGCATTGCCTGTCATGGCACAGAACCGTGAAGTGGCAGCCATTGACACAAGCAGGCTCACCTATGTGGTGACCGGTGATGTGCGTGATGCCTCGACAGGAAGGCGACTGCAATATGTCAACGTGCGTGTTTCAGGGAAAAAGTTCTCCACCGTGACAAATGCCGACGGCGGTTTCACCATCAAGACCAACGAGAAGCCCCAGCAGTTGATAGTCTCACATATTGGTTATCGTACCCAACGGGTGTCGCTGGAGGAGGGGAGCACTGGAAATGTACGGGTACGACTGGTGCCGAACACCGTGGTCCTTGAGGATGTTGTCGTACGCCGTGGTGACCCACAGGTGATTCTCCGTGAGGCTATCCGGAAGATCCCCGCTAACTACACGAAAGATGCTGAACTTTACAAATGCTTCTATCGTGAGGTAGCACAGAAACGTAAACATTATATATATATTGCCGAGGCAGTGACGGATATGTACAAAACTCCTTATCGCTATGGAGTCGGACAGGATCGTGTGGCCATCGTGAAAGGTCGCCGACTGATAAGTCCGAAACCCAGCGATACCCTCACGGTGAAGGTGATCGGAGGTCCGGTGCAGGCAGTGATGCTCGATGCTGTGAAGAATCGCGACTTCATCTTCAACGAAGAGGAACTGGCACTCTACGACATTCAGATGGGCGACCCTGTCATGATCAACGACCGTTCCCAATACACCTTGACCCTTACACCTCAATATCATGTGAACTATGCGTTGTTCTTTGGCACCCTATACATCGACCGTGAGACACTGGCCTTCACCCGTATAGAACTGTCGCTCGACATGCGCGATCGTGACAATGCCACGCGGGCCATATTAGTGAACAAGCCTGCTGGTGTGCGCTTCCGGCCACGCGAGATGTCGTTACTGATCAACTACAGCTACGATGGTGAACGCTCACATCTGAGTTATGTGCGTTCGTTGTTCCGTTTCAATTGCGATTGGAAGAAACGGCTGTTTGCCACGAGTTTCACGGCGGTGAATGAGATGGTTGTGACAGATCGCAATGATCAGGATGTGAAACCGTTCCCACGACGTGACTCCTTTGGTGATCGTGAGTCGTTGTACGATCAGTCGCATTTCTTCGGTGAGTCGGATTTCTGGAAAGATTATAATATTATCAAGCCCACAGAGAGCTTGGAGGATGCTGTTGACAAGCTGAAAAGGCGATAGGGTTTAAGCCCCATCGCCTTTTCAGCTTTTGATATAATGTTGTTGTTTCGTTATATCGATATAACGATATTTCGATATAACGATGCTTCGATGTTTCGAAGATCGCTCCAATCCATCTATCGAATAAACAGCAATTCGCGATATTTCGGTAGTGTCCACAGTTCATCAGCCACTGTGAGTTCCAGTTTATCGATATGATAGCGAATCTCATCCATTTTCGGCTCCACGGTGTCATGATAGGCTATGGCCTTCTCGCGTTCACTCTCAATCCTGTTGGCAATCTTCCGTGCGTTCACCAGTTCCTCCACCATGGTCTCGATGATCTGGGTACGTTCAGCAATTTCCTTGATGATCTTGATGTTACGTGCGCAGAGTTTATCGGCCTCCTCGGGTGAGAACACCTCGCGCATGCTTCCCACGTTCTTGGCCAGACGTGTCTGGTAGTGGGTGGCCACAGGGATGATATGATTCATGGTCAGGTCACCTAAAACACGTGCCTCGATCTGTATCTTCTTCGTATATGTCTCCCATTTCACCTCGTTGCGAGCTTTCAGTTCCTTCCGGTTCATGATGTTGAGGCTCTCGAACATGGTGATACTCTCTTTGTCGAGATAGCGGTCAAAGATCAGCGGACAGCTTTTCTCTACATCGAGTCCACGTTTGGTGGCTTCCACCACCCATTCGTCGCTGTAGCCATTACCATCGAAGTGGATGGGCTTACAGGTCTTGATATCCTCGCGGATCACATCGATGATGGCATGGAAGGTGGCCGAGTGTTCCGAGCCCTCGGCATATTCAGCCTTATCGGCAATCTCGGCGATACGGGCATCCACGCGTTTCTTGAAGTCGGTGAGAGCTTCAGCCACGGAGGCATTCAGTGCAATCATTGCACTGGCGCAGTTTGCTTCCGATCCCACTGCTCGGAATTCGAAGCGGTTTCCTGTGAAGGCGAAGGGTGATGTCCGATTACGGTCGGTGTTGTCGATGAGGAGTTCAGGAATCTCAGGGATGTCGAGTTCCATCTTCTGTTTGCCGGCAACCACGAAGAGGTCGTCTTTATCTGCCTTCTCGATATGTTCCAACAGTTCACTCACCTGTTTCCCGAGGAAGCTGGAGATGATGGCAGGCGGAGCCTCGTTGGCTCCTAAGCGGTGGGCATTGGTGGCACTCATGATGCTCGCCTTGAGGAGTCCGTTATGCCGGTACACGCCCATCAAGGTCTCCACGATGAAGGTGACGAAACGCAGGTTCTGTTCGGGTGTCTTACCCGGTGCGTGGAGCAGGACACCCGTATCGGTGCTCAGACTCCAGTTGTTATGTTTTCCTGATCCGTTGATGCCATCAAAGGGCTTCTCATGGAGCAGCACGCGGAAACCATGTTTGCGTGCCACCTTCTTCATCAGCG
>DETG01000035.1:0-6503 GCA_002361535.1 Prevotella sp. UBA3294 | reverse complement strand
TCAGCGACATCAGCAGCATGTTGTGATCCACGGCAAGATTCGTCTCCTCGTAGATCGGTGCAATTTCGAATTGGTTCGGGGCCACCTCGTTGTGGCGAGTCTTACACGGGATGGCCAGCTCCAGCGCTTGGATCTCCAGGTCTTTCATGAATGCCTGTACCCGATCGGGGATCGTACCGAAGTAATGGTCGTCCATCTGCTGGTTCTTGGCAGAGTCGTGTCCCATCAGTGTTCTCCCGGTGAGCATCAGGTCGGGGCGGGCAGAGTAGAGTCCTTCATCCACGAGGAAATACTCCTGTTCCCATCCTAAGTTACTGATTACCTTCTTCACGTTCGGGTCGAAGTAGCGGGCCACGGCTGCGGCGGCCTCACCGACGGCACGGATGGCACGTTTCAGCGGAGCCTTGTAGTCGAGGGCCTCCCCGGTGTAGGAGATGAAGATGGTAGGGATACACAGGGTATCATCGATGATAAAGACGGGAGATGTAGGATCCCAGGCAGAATAGCCGCGGGCTTCGAAGGTGGCGCGTATTCCTCCGCTGGGGAACGATGAGGCATCGGGTTCCTGTTGAACGAGCAGCTTCCCAGAGAATTCCTCGATCATGCCGCCCTTGCCATCGTGTTCGATGAAGGCATCATGTTTCTCGGCGGTACCTTCTGTCAGTGGTTGGAACCAATGGGTATAGTGGGTGACCCCGTTTTCGTCGGCCCACTGTTTCATACCTTTGGCCACGGCATCGGCGATGCTTCTGTCGAGGGGTGCTCCGTTGTCGATGACATCGATGAGTTTCTCATAGACATCGCGTTGCAGGTATTTGTACATCTTGGCGCGTGTGAACACATACTTGCCAAAATATTCCGAGGGGCGTTCCACGGGTGCAATCACGTCGAGTGGTTTCTTCTTGAAGGCTTCTTCAACAACCTGAAATCTTAAATTTGCCATAATCTTTTTAATCCTTAATCCTACTTTGATGCTGCAAAGGTAATGATTTTTTTCCTTTTCACAGCGATTGCCATCGATTTTCCTGCAATTTAGTCATGCAGCCAAGCACGGATGCGGTGAAGTGCTTCCTCGCAGTCTCTCCGCTGACTGAAAGAGGTGAGTCGAACGAAGCCTTCTCCCGAAGGGCCGAATCCCACTCCCGGTGTGCAGACCACCTGAGCTCCGTAGAGCATCTTCTCGAAGAAGCCCCAGCTGCTGGTACCGTGAGGTGTCTTCACCCACAGGTAGGGAGCATTCTCACCACCATAGACGGTGAATCCCAGTTGGCAGAGCGTGTCTTTCATCAGTCGTGCGTTACTCATATAATAGCCGATGGCTTCCTTCACCTGTTCCTTTCCCTCGGGTGTATAGATGGCCTCGGCTGCCCGTTGACTGATATAGCTGGTACCGTTGAATTTTGTGCTTTGCCGGCGGTGCCACAGTGGGTTGAGTGCAAGGCGCTGCAGACCGTCCATCGTCGAGGCAGTGAGTTCCTTTGGTACAACGGTATAGCCGCAGCGCACTCCGGTGAACCCTGCTGTCTTACTATAGCTGTGGAATTCGATGGCCACCTTCCGTGCCCCTTTGATCTCGTAGATCGAGTGTGGAATACTGTCATCCTGTATATAGGCCTGATAGGCGGCATCATAGAAGATCACGGCATCGTTCTTCAGGGCGAAGATCACCCATTTGCGCAGTTCATCCTTCGTGATGACCGTTCCCGTGGGGTTGTTGGGATAGCACAGGTAGATCATGTCCACGCGGTGGTCGGGAATTTGCGGTACGAAGCCGTTCTCTTCTGTACAGGGTATGTAGGTGACGTTGCTCCACTCCCCCCGTTCGTTCACTGTTCCCGCCCGTCCGTTCATCACATTGGAATCGATATATACGGGATAGATGGGATCGGTGACGGCCATGGAGTTATCCCAGCGCAGCAGGTCACCGATATTCCCAGTGTCACTCTTGGCACCGTCGTTGACAAACACCTCTTCCGGACTGATATGAATACCACGGGGCAGGAAGTCGTTCTTCACGATAGCTTCGCGCAGCCAAGGGTATCCTTGCTCCGGTCCGTAGCCATGGAACCTTTCCTGGGTGGCCATGTCGCCAACGGCACGGTGCATGGCTTCGATGACAGCAGGACAGAGGGGTTGTGTGACATCCCCAATGCCTAAGCTGATCACCCGTGCGTTATGGTGACTCACCTGATAGGCGTTCACCTTCTTGGCGATATCGGCGAAGAGATAGTTCTTCGTCAGTTTGAGATAGTGTTCGTTGATCAGGGCCATGTCGGTATTTCCTTTCCCAGTGCGGCCAGTATCTTTAATAACCGATTGGATGGTTCAGTTCAAGATAGGCTCCCTCGGGGAGGCTCAGTTCCTTGCGCACCACCTCTTGGTTCATCATGGCACGGGCCACGGTGCGCAGTCCCATAGCAGCACATGCCAGATAGATATTCTGCGACACATAGCCGGCATCCATCGCACCATAATGCTCATTCTTGCGGTCGCGTGTGCTCTGGTCGCTTACTAACAGCAGGTTCACGGCCACATTGGCAGCGAATTTCTGCGGACCTGCCAGTGCCTCGCGGATATCCTTACTGATCACGGGAACCAGGGTGTTCTCCTTTGCGTTGTACAGACAAACCCCTTGAGCGGTGCACACGTATATCTTGATGTCCTGCATGTTGACGGCAGTAGGAGCTGTGAGTTTTCCGCTTTGCGGGTCGTTCACACCGCTGGCAGCCCAGAGCAGTGTTGAGAGCTGCTGCAGGTTGATCTCCTTCACCGTGTATTCGCGATACGATCTTCTGTTCTGCAGGGCTTCGCCTAATGGCATGTTCAACGACTCTTTCTTGGGTTGTGGCAGTTTAATGGCTTCCTGTGCCTGTACGCATCCGCCCATCATCATGAGGGCCAATGCCAATGTCATGATCTTCTTCATTTCCGTTCAAAGTTTTAGTAAATAACAAATTGGTGATTATTACTTTGCAAAAGTAAATAAAAAACGTGAATTAGAAGTCAGATCAATCAAGAAATTAAGTTTTCTTTTCATGTTTCGTAGTTTCACAGTCTTCGTGCCTCTGTTCCCTCGCCCTCTCCCCTGAGAAGGGAAGTGGGTGTCATGGTGGGATACAAGAGGCGGGGCTATTTTGTGTCTGTGTTGTGAATAGTGGTTAATGATCTTATTTGTTTGCAAAAGTACAACATTTCGTCCATTGTGACATCTATTTCGTGAAAAAACTTTCCACTTTTATTCTTGAAAAACTATAAATGTGATAAAGTGTAAGTATTCTTTATTGGTTTCCTTACAAATAGAAAGCAAACAAAAGTCTTTTCCTTTTAATCTCACAATCTTGTTGTTTTTGTTGCTGAATCACATAAATATGGTATTTTTCGGGTGATTTTGCTTATGAATCATTTTTTTTTCTTACTTTTGCACCACCTTTATTATATAGAGGTCATTCAATCAAGGAGAGAGAAGAGATGTCTTCCGAGGAATATGAGTTGAATCTGGATGTGATTCACCAGTGGAGTAACCTTTCGTTGCAGTTGCTTTATAGAGTGTTCTATAAGGCACTGGTGGGTTTTGCGGTGCAGATGACGGAAGAATATCAGATAGCAGAAGACATTGTCCAGGAGGTGTTCTTCAAGACATGGCAGAAGAAAAACGTTTTCCAGACTGTAGGCACCCTGAAAGCTTATCTCTATAACTCCACCCGTAACGAGTGTATCAACTATCTCCGCCATCAGCAAGTACGTCAGGGACACGAGAAGCGCATCGTGGAGGAATATCGTGAGATGCGCCTTGATGGTAATATGGAACTGTTGTTACACAAAGAAGAGGTGTATCGGCAACTGTTCGTTGCCATTGATCAGTTACCGCCCAAACAGCGTGAGATCTTTCTGTTGGCCATGAAAGGAAAGAAAAACCATGAGATAGCAGCGGTCATGGGCATCACGTTGAATACAGTAAAAAAACAGCGGCAGAGAGGTCTTGAGTCGCTACGTTCCACGATGCACCCCAAGACCTTCCTGCTGCTTCTCGGCATTTTCTATTGACGAGGTCTTCCGAATCCGAAGCCACCTTGCTGGGGAGCTTTCTCCGGCTCACCAAAGAACGATGCCTCCGCATCCTGGTCGTTCAGTTTGAACACCATGAACTTCGTGTTCTTTGCTGTGCACGGCTTCCATTCGCCACCCTTCGGACCGTTCGGATCACTGTACTTGGCGAAGTTTGTCCAAGCCGTCAGCATCTTCTCCGACAGATCCCAGTCGCCCTTTGTCCAGGGGCGCCAGCAGTGCTTCAGACTCTTGAACACAAACCAGAGGTCGCTGGAGTGGAAGGCGCCACGCAGACGCTGTGTCACTTCGGGATGACTGCCATCGTCGGGCAGCGGACGGGCGAACTCGTATGCCCAGGCTTTCCCACCTTTCTGCTCGCGTACCTTACAGAACTCGGCGATGTTGGGTGCCATGTTACCCATATCGTTGAGCGTATAGCCAATCATATAGGGTACATCCGCCAATGTGCCTTCGCGGGTGGCATCATCGAAGCTCTTCACGCTCACATAACCGTCGATCATCGGCATATAACCCATTCCCATGCGCATCATGCCAAAACCGCCCTGTTGCTGTCCGCTGCTGTTGGCCTGTGCATAGATCGTAGGCAGTGCGAAGACAGTCTCGGTAGATGCCTGGCGCATCTTCTGCAGATCGGTCATACCTGCCCAGTCGAACATCTTCTTGGCATTGGCAGCAGCATCCTCGATGGAGCCCCCACTGTAACGGGCACCCATCATACCACCACCGTTGGGGTTGGGGATAGCCAGACCTTGCGCACTCATGATGACGGCTTTGTGGAACAGACCACGAGCCAAAGGCGACTCACAAAGGGTGCGCACGCTGCCGCCGCCGGCACTCTGTCCGAAGATAGTCACGTTGTTAGGATCACCTCCAAACTGTTCGATGTTCTTCTTGATCCACTTCAGGGCCTCGATCTGATCCAGGATACCGTAGTTGCCGGAAACATGATTCGGACTCTCCTCTGCCAGTAAGGGGTGGGTGAGGAAACCGAAGATGCCCAGACGGTAGTTGATGCTGACGAGCACCACGTCTTTGGCACCCCATTCCTGTCCGTCGAACTCTGGCTCGGAACCGAATCCCTCGCGGTAGCCGCCACCGTGTATCCACAGGGCCACAGGCAGTTTCTTGCCCACTTTCCCTGGCGCTTTCGTCCATACGTTCAGGTACAGACAGTCCTCACTGAAGGCTGCCTCCTTGCCATAGCCCCATTCAGTATAGTAGCCGCCGGGGTATTGGATGGCTTGGTAGCTCGGCCTACCGAAGGTGTCGCAGATCTTCACGCCCTTCCAGGGCACAACGGGCTGTGGTGCCTTCCAGCGGTTCTCACGGATGGGAGGAGCAGCATAGGGGATGCCACGATACACATACACATCTGGATGATCGTCGGCCAATACACCTTGTACCCGACCACCTTCAATCGTTAACACAGGGTTTTCTGCAGCATCTGCAGACAGGGCTACCATGAGTAGTAGCGGTAAGAGTAATTTTTTCATAATAAGTTAATATAATACAATTGTACTGTTGTTTAGGGAATGTAATCTATTAGACTGTTAAACTTATAAAAAGTTTAAACGGTATGTGTTTTTCATGATTCCACGGAACGATGAACAGACAATATGAATGATCGCTCAAATGTTAAATATTTGAATGTTCTTGACAAATTAACTTCGTTTAACGCGAAATGCGGGCACGGAGGGAACCAACTGCCCTCTCGGTCGAAATTGAGCGATTCTGACGGGGTTTGGTAAGGTGTTGATAATGAACAACTTAGGAAAATTACCATTAATCGCTCACAAAAATATAGTCTTTAGCACCCAAAAACATAGTGATTTGGGGTCAAAAACATAGTACTTTTGGGTCAAAAAGACTATACTTTCTAACGAGGGGGGTGCCCTTACGGGCAGAAGCAATAAAAACCACCCAATATTAAAACTATACATTTGTTTGATTTGGATAGATTTTGTTCAATTTTTCTCTCCGCTACGCTTTGAGTGACCGTTGGTTCTGCCCGTAAGGGCACCCAGCAAACTTTCAAAAGTAAGAATTATGCTTTTTCGAAGAAACGTCATCTAAGAGTCGTTCGGGTCGGCGTTTTCACTCGTTCCGACGGCATCTACAAGTGGATGGTGACGGCGGAACGAGGCGTAGATGACGGCGGAACAGGTGTAAGTAAAGTCTGGAACGACCCTAAACAGACTCTACGTAAACATTACGTAGGCTCTACTTGGGTTCAAGTCAGACTTTACTTGCATCCCAATGAGACTCTACTTTAGACCCAAACAGACTTTACTTGCACATAAAGGCACTTGTGGGCACTTCTGTACCCTCCGATTGACAACTATCTTTCAATTAGCATTCTTTCACAACCATTAAATAACTGCGAATTATCCTGACAATATTCTTACACAGAGTCAATAGAATTAACAGAGTTTTCA